>JAFUEE010000196.1 GCA_017464085.1 Pseudomonadota bacterium | reverse complement strand
CTTAATTTGCCCGGATAAGCAGACAGCGCTCACACCCTGACAGCGTGTAAAGCGTACAGTTCGATCATGATGCATTTATTCAAATCATCCCTTATACGACCCGGTGAAGCGTACCCTAACTTCAGGAATCGACCTCATACGCCCCGGTGAAGCGTACCCTAACTTCAGGAATCGACCTCATACGACCCGGTGAATCGTACCCTAACTTCAGGAATCGACCTTATACGACCCAGTGAATCGTACCCTAACTTCAGGAATCGACCTTATACGACCCAGTGAAGCGTATTTCAGGTGATTCAGCCATCACTGGCACCATTCGCGTCATTCGACAAGAGAGCCAAACCATGCACTTGAAATCAAAGCCACAAGCTTTATCATGCCATCTACTGCCTACTGCCTACTGCCTATTGCCTATTGCCTATTGCCTATTGCCTATTGCCTATTGCCTGAACATAAAAGCCTTATTCTTCAACCACATCATAAGGGGCTGGCTGAATAGTTACTTTTGACACATTCTCATGTTTCTGCTAAGTTGATTTGACTGGGGGGGATGATAACTTATTTCAAAGCATACAATCATGACCAGATATTCCAAAATTTCTGCTTTCATTTTTACACTTTGCCTCATCCTCTGTGGCTGCACAGAGTACACCCAGACATACACCATTCCTTATGGCTACGAGCCTTGTGATGCCTCTCAAGTCGGACAACACAAAAAAGTTTATCATCCAGCCTATGATGCCATAAATCCCCCGGGCAATTTATATGAATATATCTGCACAGACTTAAACCACTCCAAGCGAAGACTCAGTTTAATAGAATATTATAAAAAAGACTATCAAACGCCTATCTTTGAACACGATTATTATTTTGATATTACATATAATTCCACATATTGCGCTCATGGCCTGAATGACACACATGACGCGTGCAAAAAACTTCACCCTCTGGAGTTTACGCCATGCACTGAAAGTCAATGCGCGGATAATATCGCATTTAACTGCTCCAATGATGGAATTTCTGAGTCTCAATCCACCCAATTACTTACTTATGACTGGGACTGCTCAAAAGATGACGCCGTCTGCATAAAGGGATTCTGCGTAAACAGAACTTATGCCTGGCAATATGAAGCCTGCGATATGACTTACAAACCACGCTGCATCGATAATATATTAGTCGAATGTATAGATGGTTTTACAAACTATTCATACAATACATCTGCAGATCTAAATCACCCAAATGCCAAATGCATGACCATCGGCGATGAATCAAAAATGATCATTCCGTGTGATTCATCCGAAGTCGACGACCAATCTCGCCAGGAATGTATTTCAGTCAATGCCAATATATCTATTCGATACAACTACTTCTGCAAAAATCGAGACGCCTTCGGGCCGCATCATGTGTTTGACACCACCCAAAAAATTTACTTTTGTCACACGGACTGTGATCAACCATGCGACAAAGATGCGCTTGAGGTAGAGATAACGCCTTAACCCCCCTCCACCAACACTGCCTTTCTTTAGGAAGGGGGTGTGGGGGAAAACTTTTCAAAACACTCACCGCATCGCGGCCATAGCGACATCGCAGCGTTTGTCGTAATCATAATCGTATGCCGCTTCGCCAGAAGACTTGTCGCTGTCACACTCTATAATTCCAAGCAGATATTGGCCAGGCGACGTGCTCCCCGCTTTGCCAAACGTATCCACAACAATATAATAAGTGCCCGCATCAAGCGTGCCCATCGCGAGACGATCTGAGCGGACTTTGCAGCTGCCGGCTTTCGCATCACCTTTCAATATCTGAAGGTCGAGGTCATAATTCTTGCCGTATGACCAATTACTATTATAGGACGTTCCACTGACGACAAATATCTTCAAACGCTTTTTCTCTTTGAGTTCCAATTTATAATAATATTCCGGACCAAATTCATTAATCAGCGTCCCATCCGCATTCTTGCACGTTCCCTGATATTGATTGATCACGCTGTTCGGGCTTTTAGAAGTATCCGCTGAATGCGTGAACGGAATGCTCGTGATCAGGAACGGATCAGACGGACTGCCGCTGCCCTTGAACGGTTCTTCCACGACATCGGGCGCTGCTTCGCCCTTCACGACCGTGCGCCAGGCATCGCTCAGCATCTGCATCGACCCAAGGTTGCGCTGGTTGCTGCCATATTGAAGCCCTGCATCCGAAAAATTGCATGTCGATCCGCTCTGGCTGCCGTGAATCCTGTCGCCGCTCAGCCCGTGATCCTTGATCGGCATCCACGCGTGATAGACATCAAACCACGGTATCTGACGCGCTTCAGCAATGCCTCGTGACACGGCATTAAACATCTGAACGACATAGCGCGGATAATCGCGCACATCAATCGCCGGCGGATTGGAGAGATAATTGATGGCTTTCGGCTTTGAAAAATTCGGTGCCACGCCGGACATCAGCGGAATCACACCCTCATTGATCATAAAACCAATCGCACGGTTCACCTGACGATAATAATCTTCAAGCGCCCACGCATAGCCAGGATATGAGCTGCTCAGATAATACGTAAAGCTCCCGTTGCCGATATCGTTAGACCCGTGCCCGAAAAAGCCAAATCTCGGCGACATCGCATTGATTTCAGCTGTCAGATGCGTCGGCGATCCCATAAAACAATAGTTTGTCGCTTTCCCGCCAACGGCTGCAACAGATTCCCGGTTAAACGAATCCTTGCCCGTCTGAAATTCATTCACAGCCGCCTGAAGAGATGTATATTTCCCAAGCGTGACCTTCTGTGAATTATTATTTGAAAAGCATCTCATAAAATTATCATACGCAAAATGTGAATCGCCGACTTTCATAAATACATTATCCGTCCGCGACTTTTTGCTGCGTATCTGCTTCATCTGGTTCACGACGTACGGCGTGATTGGCGAATGCGTCGTCTTCATCAAATACCGCGTCGGCTGGTTATTATTGACAGACGCACAAGCATTTCCGGCATCATTGCAGCCATAGTCGCATGTCGATGTCACCCATTCGCCACCAGAACACTTAGACAGCTTTCCCGCCTGGCATTTCGCGGCCCCGTCAGCGCAACCGGCGCATCCATTTCCGGCAGCATTGCAGCCGTTCTGGCAATCCGTCACCTGCCACTGCCCTGCCGCGCACTTGGAAAGCTTCTTATCCTGGCATTTCACAGCCCCGGTGGCGCACACCGCACACGAACTGCCCCCGGGCAGACATCCATATTCGCACTCCTGAACGACCTGCCAAGCATTTTGATCACATTTCTTCAGAACGCCCGCCTCGCAGAGCGACGCCCCCGCTTCGCAGACTGCCGGTACGTCACACCCTTTGCCGGCCGCATCACAGCCATAAGGACAGAGCTGTTCCGCCCACGAGCCTCCCGCACAAACCTTCAGAACACCGTCTGCGCAAGACACATCGCCTGCCGAACAGACCGGCACATCCGCTGTTTTGCACGCCTTGCCGTCTTCTGCACAGCCGTCTGGACACACGGCTTCGCGCCATACGCCCCCCGAGCAGGTCTTCAACACGCCATCCGCGCACATCGCCCCATCCGCACACCCCGGCTCACTGGCGGCACACATCAGCCCGGTCGCATCACACCCTGCATCGCAAGCTTTCAGCACCCAACGCCCCAGATGACAACGGCGTTCAACATCATTCGTGCAGGTCGACTCCCCTTCCGGGCAACCGCCTGTGCCCGTCGCACAGCCATTGCCTGCCTCATTGCAGCCATTCGGGCAGCTCTCCACAACCCACTGCCCGTCACGGCAATTCTTCAACACCTTCCCCTCGCAAGTGATGACGCCATCCGTGCATGCCGGCACCGACACATCCCGGCAAGCCTTTCCGCCGGCATCACAGCCATCAGGGCAGGCCGTCTCGCGCCATTGCACCCCATCGCACTGCCTGAAGATGCCGTTTTCGCATGCCGAATCCCCATCCAGGCAGGCATCCCCCAGGACTTCCCCCTGAATCATCACGATGCGATCCGAATCCCCACATCCCGAAACGCCCAACAGCACACCCAACAAAATAGCGATCTTCCGGGACATACATCCTCCTCTTTCAAGCCTGCGGCACACGAACACTCGCGCCATTTGCACACCGATTATGGCAAACAGCTGCATGGGCATCCTACCTTAAGTCGCTGCATTTTTCCACAGCAGCATCGCGCGGCCGTATCGCAGATAGGACGCGCGCGCCTGCCGTATCAGCCTTCGGCTGATAGGCAGGCCCAAAACTACTCCCCCACACAGTGAAGCGGCAGGCGAATCGGCTCAAGCTCCCCATCCTCCGTGCTGCCAATGACAATCTCCAGCTGACCGAAACTGTCAGGCTGCGCACAGGTCAATGAAAACAGCCAGCCATTCTGCAGTTCAGATTTTTCAGAAATAAACCCTTCAGAGACCTTGAACGACTTCAGCCAGAACGTCTCCGTATCCAGCACATCCTGCTCGCTGACCAGACGAATCTCATGAGATTCGCCGGCAGGCAGGATGATCTGGCTTCCAGACCCGAGCGCCTCCTCATCCACAAACAGGTCAAAATGCGGCTGGCAGTGATCAACACTGACGCTCAGAACGAGCGGACGTCCGAAGCGCGTCGCCGCTTCCGTGCGTATTTCGATCCGGTGAGGACCCTTCCCGTAAACGCAGGAAGCATCCCAATCAAAACCGGACTCGCTCAAACTGCCAAAACGGCTCAAAAGCTGAAGCTTCACATCGCTGTCGTGATGCAGCGGTATAGAAAGGTGCTGGTGGTCATCCACGCGATATTCCGTGCGACCGCCAGGCGTGCTGACCAGCGGCGGACAATTCGGCTGTATCTGAAGATGCTTCTCGACTTTATTGTTGTCACTGTCATGCGCGCGAAGCACGACCTTGGGATTCTGGAACGCCATATCCGTGCAGGACGCATTCACTTCGAGCATGCCCATATACGAATTGCCGGCAATACCATAAGACTCCGCCACATCCAGCGCATACAGGTCAAGCCCTGCGACATCAATCGACTGAAGCGGCAGATCCCCGTCCGTGTCAATGATCCTGAAACGCCACTTGAACTTATTCTCCGCACGTTCTTCACGCGTCGAAACAAGGCTCAAAGACTCGATCTGCGGCGCGCATGAACGCGCTTCGAGCATCAGCCAAATCGCGTCTGACTGGACCTGATCCCCCCCGAACTGAACGTCCACGGCACAGAGGCGCTGCTTTCCAGGAAGATCCATCCTCAATCCGGGAATACAGCCTCGGCGAAGCGCAAAATCGACTTTCCAGGCATTGTTCACACTGCGCACCTGAGGCTTTTCAAACGCCGCCGCAAACTCCGGAGTCTGGCAGACAATCTCCCCAAATCGCGGCGCTTCCGTCGATCGATCCCCCTGCGTCGAATAAATCCACGTGGACGCGCGCGCATAAACCTCATCCTCAGCGCGCTCATACTCGCGCAGCGAAAGATGACGTGAACTGAAAGACACGGGCGCATACGTATTCGAATTGCGCGAGAAGATCACAAAGGCATTCAGAGAAGGCATGCGCCGCGTATATTCTGACACATTCAAGTGTATCGCCAGATTCGCGAACACCTGCGTCATCGGCGTCGAGTTCAGCTTGAACGTGAATGTATATAGCCCTTCTGTCTGCATCTTCTCGATGTTAATCAGCTCGAAAAATGCCAGAAGCTGATGTGTCTGCCGAGAATAGATTTCCCAGACCGATCCCGTCTGGGTCTCGCTGCCCGAGCAGTTGATGCATCGAATCTCAAAATTCTGAATATCGTATGGCAACACATCGATGATCGGGCGCACCCGGCGCTGAAGCGGATCAAACCACAGCTGCACATCCAAGGTGTTCAGCTTCGCATCCGACAGATGGCAGACTCGGGATTCAGACGTCCCCTCGCAGGCCTCGCGCACGGCACTGCCAGTTTTCCGAAACCCCATCGCGCGAAGCTCGATCGCGTGAAGCATGTCCGCCTCCAGCGTGATTTTCTCCCGCACGGGCGGCGCAATATTATCCGTCACTTCGAGCTCGAACACCGATGTCGCAAACGAGCTCCAGCTCTGTTCAAGCCAGAAAATCCCGTTCGAAGACACCTTCACGGATCCATCCGGGGAATGCAGGCGGTATGTCAGCACATCCGCATCGGCATCCGAAGCAGTCACTCGGAGCATCAGGCGGTCTGTCACGCCGACTTTGGCCGAGCGATCCTTGGTCAGGTGTATCAATTCCCCGCGTGTCTCGTTGACCAGTTGCGTCAGAATCAGCTTAGGCTCGCTGTTGGGACGCGTCACAAGCACGCGTATCCGCTGAATATCCTCCCCGGCAGGCGGCCCTTCGGCTATGCAGCGCACGACCAGCTCATAGTTCTTGCCCTGCCGCTGGCCGTCATCAAACGATGGCGTCCAACGAATCTCCCCTGCGCAGCCGGGATCATTCAAACTGCGCGCGCAAGGCGCAAGAGACTGAAGGATATGCCCGAACGTGCAGTTGTCCGCTATGCATGCATCGTTCACATTCTCGACTTCCGCTCGCACATTCCGTCCACCCGAACACAGCGGAATCTCAAGCGTCTCCCCCACTGTCGCCGAAAATTCGACGATGCTCTCCCCTTTGCCGGCAAACTGAACGGGCGGACCGCCGATCACATAAAATAGCCCGATCACGCTCAGCGCAAAAAGCACAACTGTCGCCACGCCAGCCGCAAGACGGCTGTACCACGATACATGCGAGACTGCCATCTCCTGGTATTCAGACACCGGAAACGACAAAATCGCCGCTTTCTTATAAATCTCACGCGCTTCCGCGCGATACTGAAAACCGCCTTCAAACCCGGAAATGCTCTGACGAATCCCGCGTATGCCCATGCCGTATTCGTTTGGTTTCGGGATGTTCTCTTCGGTATCATAAATCTTAAAAATGAGTGTCGATATGCCGGTGAACGAATCGACATCGAGCACGACATCGACCGCAGCATCCCCGATTTCCAAGGCATTATCCAGCAAGCGAGTCAGGCACATCACAAGCGTGCGCGAGGCCGCTGGACAGAGCAGCTTCTCATCCACCTCATGAAACACATGCACATGCTCCGCGATATCCGCACGCTTCGTCTGCGCTGCCACCGCATCGATCGCCTTGCGCACGATCTGCCCGGGCTCGATCACCATCTGACAGGCCTGCGCAAGCTCCAACACTTTCGGATATACATCCACGCAGTTCTCAAATCGAAGCCTTATCACGCTTTCCACAAAACTCGTATGCGACTGCTCGCGGTCCACTGTCATCGCCATCGTGCTGCGAAGCAACATCAGCTCACGGCTCGGCGCTGAAAACATCGGATCGGCGAACGGAACGATGATATTTCGCGATACATATTTATAAATGTCGCGAAAACAGTCTATCCAGCGGTTCCAAAGCCGCTCCTCCGAGTGCGCCTTCAGACCACAGAGGCGGAAAAATTCCCCGCGATACGCTTCCAGACGCGGCTCCGGCAACTCCTGAATATTCCGACCGTTGTCCGTCTCTGACTTGATCTCGCTGATCAGTGATGCAAGCCCCAAAATCCGGTGTTTCAGCACATCGTGCGCAAGCGCCTCGAGGTGCTTCCGAATTTTCCGCATCACTTCCGCTGTGTACTCGTCTTTTCTGCGACGTGACCGGTCAATCCAAGCGGAAAGCGTCTGGCCATAAAACCGCCCGGAATGCAACAAAATCACGACGAGCAACCCGCCACACAAGAGCGTCATCACGACTGCTGTGATGTACGAAAAACTGACCATCAAACTCCCAAAGGTTAAAGCCGCCAGCGGCCACAGACCAAACCTTGCTTATCACGCAAACACGGACAAAAAGCAACCAAACGCCCCCCATCCTATCAATCTGAGCTCACACCCGCAAACATCACTCGCAAACTGCGTGACATCCGCACGACAATGCAGTAATCCCACCGCGTTTTTTTGCCCGAAGTTTTCAGCGGCACACTCCCCACGACAAACTCCGGCACCTGCGCGCGCGCCTCTAAAAAGCGCGTGACGGCGCACACTCCCCACGACAAACTCCGGCACAACCAAAGGCCATCATGATACTCGGCATCCTTTCAGACACTCACGGCTACCTGCATCCCGCGTTCAAAGACCTGTTCAAAGACGCTGACTATATCCTCCATGCCGGCGACATCGGCTCCCCGGATGTCCTCCGACAGCTCGAAACCATCGCGCCGACAATCGCCGTCCGAGGAAACATCGACGGCGAAGTCTTCTACGAAACGCCCAAACTCGAACACCGAAAACTCGGGAGCATCCGCGTCACCATCGTGCACAATGCCGGCGACATCATCCGGCCTGCCTTCGACCTCAGGTCACGCATCCTCAAAGCACCCACCGATCTCCTCATCTCAGGACATTATCACGGCTACTGGTGCACAGAAATCCCCTCCGATCACGGCAATGTCCTGTGGATCAGCCCCGGCGCCGCCGGAAATTCAGGCCACCACCGCGAACGCACCGCGCTCAGGCTCACTATTCCAGACGGCGCACAGCGCACGGGCTCGCTCGTCCAGGACGCTAAACTCGAAAAAATCAACCTCGGCCCAAGAACTTTTGACGATTGATATGAAAACGATCCTACTCACTGCCGGAATGCTCGTACTCAGCAATATCTTTATGACGATCGCATGGTATGGGCATCTCAAAAATCTCGCTTCAAAACCGTGGTTCATCGCCGCGCTCATCAGCTGGGGCATCGCGCTCTTTGAATACCTCATTCAAGTGCCCGCAAACCGCATCGGAAACACCGTCCTCACAATCCCTCAGCTCAAGATCATGCAGGAAGCCATCGCGCTCACGGTCTTCATCCCCATCTCCGTCTTCTTCCTCAAAGAAAAAATCACGCTCGATTACATACTCGCGATGATCTGTCTCCTCGGCGCGGTCTTCTTCATCTTCAGGGCAAAGCTATTCGGCGGCGCATAATTATCCAAAGACATGAAGCATTTGCCACATCCTCTCGGCCTTGCGACCTTGAAATAGCCGCGCAAACATTAGATTATTGCGGACAATAGCTAAAAATCTTATAAGTCTCCGCTCGCAGGCAATGAATGCCTGCGCTCAGATCATTCACGGAGAACAGTTCCATGGCACAGGAACAGAGATTTGAACTCATCAGCACTCTTGGCAAAGGCGGCATGGCCGAGGTCTTCCTCGGCTGGATGAACTCCATCGGCGGTCTGCGGCGAAAAGTCGCGATCAAGCGCATCCTTCCCGAGCTCATTCAAAAGCAGAGCAAGCGTTTCCAACAGATGTTCGTCGATGAGGCACGGCTTGCGTTCCAGCTCGAACACGACAATGTCGTCCGCGTCTATGATGTCGGCCAAAGCGCCAACACTTTCTTCATCGTGATGGAATATATCGAGGGCTTTGACCTCAAGACCATCCTCGAAAAACTCCGTGAAAGCGGCACCATCTTCCCGCTCAGCGTCGCGCTCTACATCACCCTGCAGGTCTGCTCCGGCCTCGGGTACGCGCACTCACTCACCGATGCCGAAGGACGCCCGCTCGGCCTCATTCACAACGACATCTCCCCTCCCAACATCCTCATCGGAAGACATGGTGAGGTAAAGGTCGCCGACTTCGGGCTTTCAGACGCAAGATCAAACGCGGTCTCCACCCCCGATGGCATGATCAAGGGCAAATTTGCTTACATTTCCCCGGAATGCACGCATAACCCGCCACAAGTCTCCTCCAAAAGCGATATCTTTTCCATCGGCATCTGCCTCTGGGAAATGCTCGCAGGCAGAAAACTCTTCCAGAGAGACACAGACCTCGAAACGTTCAAGGCCGTCCGCGCCTGCATTATCCCTGACATACGCGAATTCAGAAACGACATCCCGGAAGAACTCACACAAATTCTCGCGAAAGCCCTCGAAAAAGACCCCGCCAAGCGATACCAGACCTGCGAAGACCTCTATCTCGACATCGCCTCGCTCGCGACCGCGCTTCAGATACCGCTCAACCGATATGACCTCAGCTGGCTTATCAATAATATAGCCGACAATCACTGGGGCTTCGTCGGCGAAAAAGTCTCCGAAGCCATGCAGAAATCCCTCCAGGACGAACTCGCGGGCATGCTGCCGCCAGGCGATGCCGAAATGCTCGCCGAACTCGTCACGGGCATGTCCGAAGTCGTCGAGCTCAACGATCTCAAACGCGCCGCCGCTGGCGAAAATGCCAACTGGATTGCAGATGTCTTCAACGATGTCGGCTTCGAAGAAGGCGCTGTTGTCTTCAAAGATTCCCAAAATAAACCGAAATCAGACACAAAATCTCAGCCGAGCGGTGATATCTCCCCGGAAAGAAAATCCGAAAATTCATCCAAGCCCCTGCCGGCACCCAAAATCACGCTCGCTACACCGAACGTCACGCCTGCGCCCACGCGCGAGCTCAGCGGCATGCTCCCGTCCTCAAAATCCGCAATCGTCTCAAGCTCTGGACTGCACAAGCAGAACGAGAACAAAATGATGCGCGTGCTCGTCTCCGCCGCCCTCATCATGCTCGGCCTCATCATCGGCGCAATCCTCACGCTGCTCTTCGCGATCTCACAAGTCTGATCAATATTTATATTTTTTCTGACGCGCTGCTATCGGCCTTCGGCCGATACGCACGCGCCGCGCCGCTATCGACCTTCAGTCGATACGCGGCGCTTCTTTTTTTTAATAATCTTTCGCACAGCGCACACCAACTGTACGCGGACTTATCATTGCACCAAATCTCTCATATATTTTGACCTGATCGGCATTCCCCATCGCAGGCCATGTATAGGGGATACCACACTTCATGCCCTCTTCAAATACCCCCATCCGCGGCCCTGCAACCCATTCGCCGACATTGCCGGCCATATCATATACACCGTTTACACTGTAATCTTTTGGATAGCTTCCAACATCATAATGATAAATAGCCTCTCCAAACTCGCGTGACAATGGCGCATATTCCCCTTCTGTCTTTTCATTTCCCCATGGATATGACTTGATATCTGCCCCCATGGCCGCATAAAGCCACTCTTCAGGCTTGGGCAGCCGCATGCCGTTATCCGCACAATACGCTTCTGCCTGCTCGAACTCCATCAAAAGTGGCGCATTCAAAGATACTTTGGGATCCCTTAAAACCCCCTCCATATATTTCTTTAACGATTCAGTATGACATACGCCATGATCAAAACATGATTTGACCTGCCCCAAAGTCACCTCATATTTTTGAATATAAAACGAAGATATCGTCACTTTTTGAAGGACAGATGCTTCGCAAGCCGGATCAGCGACTTCACAAGGCATATATCCTTCAAAGGTTGACCCTTGACTGCCAATGGGCACAAGCTCATTTGGAATCACATCATCTGCAAATGCACAGAACGGAAGCAAACAAAACACAGACATACACAATGCACATAATTTATCTCTCATCACCTGGCTCCTTTGATTCAAGTGCAGATTTACGCTGCAATTCCTTAATATTTCCACGCTCTATGCGTGATATCATTTCCGGATTTTTCACAGCAGAGATCACGCTGACAAGTTTTTTAGATCCGACTGGCGACGGAAATACAAAGACATAACACGGATAGATCAATTCACGGATGGAATGCTTGCCAAAATCTACATATCCAAACTCAGCACGCGAAGGAAGCGCTTCATCTGGTTTCAGGCCACGCTCATCTGCTGCGAGCTTAAGCGCCTCTTCCGGGGAGAACATATCCGCCGCAGAAAGCCTGAAGGCTTTCTTGACAGGCAGTCGCGACATCTTTGTATATCCGACCACTCTGCCATCGACTGCCATGTGAACAGCAGTTTTAGACGGCCCCAGAACTGGCCAGCCGTCAAGCGTCGTCCCGAATGATACGGCCACTTGCGAAACGCCTTCGGTCACATTCTCCGTATCATCCACGCCGATATAATACTTTCTTATCTTATAAGGATAAACAGACATGTGCGCTGTCTTCACCTCTGCTTCCGGAATCTCCGAAAGCCATTGCTCTGCCTTTTCCATATACACCATATCTGACAAAAGCGAATCCTCAGGAACAGGCTTCATCGCATGCATGTCATCCACATGTCCGGCCGATACAAATGCCGTATGCTTGTCAATCTGATATTCCCACTGATCAAGCTCCCCATGAAACGATTTGCTCGTCTCGCGGATATTTTTCAATTGCTTGCTTGCCATCCATTCCTGCGCTGTATATATCGATTCATATTCATAAACATCCATCTTGAAATCAATATGATTATCAAATTTATTCTTTATATTTTCATAAGCCTCACGCGCCCGCGCATCATTATCAAATGTCTTGGCAGTCAACGCCTGCGTATTTTTAATTGCAAACGTCGGTCCTTGTTCGCATTGGCCGTTTCCGCCACACGATGTCAGAAGAAACGCACTCATGAACAAACTTATAAAAATTAAAATATTATGTCTCATCACAACCTCCTCTATCCTTGATGATGCGCATACGCACACGCCCGCTGTGTACCGTTGTTATAACGTTTCGTCCACGTTCGCCGGTAATTATTTAACCGATTAATCAAATCATCTGTCGTATATCCAGTATTTGTCCCATGACAGGTAATAATACCTGATGTATCGTCAATATACCAGTCTTCTGTGGCAGAAAACCAGACCTGTTTAAACTTTGATTCTCCTCCAAATGCATTTCCAGCAAAGTCAGCCAACACCTCATCCGTAAACGTGCTATCGGCACTTTCCCCCCTATATCCCATCACCATCTCTAGTCCATACATAAATGGCAATTTCCACTGTTGTGAAGGATTTGTATCGACGCTAAAACAAGTCGCCAATATAAGCCACAATAAGCGCCCTGGATGAACTGTACCATAAGTATATGAACTCTGCTCTCCCATCACCATTTTTTTTGACGAAGGTTCACATGCTACATTTTCAGTATACGAACACATAGATGGATAATACACTTGTTGACCATTTTCTACAACAGCATCACCATGAGATGATAGTGCGTATAATTCAACACCATCTGCAAATGCATAATCATTTCCACCAAGTTCATCTTCAATCATATCATTTGGCCAAACATAATTATTAAAAAATTTAAATTTTTTACCCATACCATCACTATTCAACTCTGTATCCAGTTGATTAATTTGGCTATGAGTATAATTTAAAGAAGTTTTAGTCGTACATTGAGAACAACCACTCCAATTATCCAAAGCCGAGAGCCCATACTCCATAGAAGACAAACTCTGTGCTGAAGCGTCAGCAACAGCACATAAAAGAAAAAGCACCACCATACCGAAAACGCTTTGCAGTCTCATGACCATCCCTCCCAAAACAGTTTCTCCTTCACGCGCCAAGTTTCCAACTACCAAACACGCATTGGACAACGCCGTCTGGCCCCCCTATTTATGCCACCAGTCTTTAAATAAGGACACAAACAGGAACAAATTTGTTGTCTAAGATACGTATCTCCCCAATCGTTGTCAACGTTTTTTTACCCCAGACATACGGGCATGCCAAACAGTGACACGCAACATTGATCAATAACCTGACATGCTCATATCCCCTCCCCAAAACATGCTTTTCTTTAGGAAGGGGGTGTGGGGGAAACCCTTTCTTTTGGCACAAAAGAAAGGGTTT
>JAFUEE010000195.1 GCA_017464085.1 Pseudomonadota bacterium | reverse complement strand
TGACTACTGCCTACTGCCTACTGCCTACTGCCTACTGCCTACTGCCTACTGCCTACTGCCTTCATATCCACAGACGTTGCACATCGCCAAACAGAAATATACACATTAAAATATGCGTTCACACACTCAGGCGTCTCGCAAATCACTCGCCTTTGTGGCATAAACAGAGGCTTGTCTGACGCATGACCAGGCGCTTTTTCGAACGTGTATCTTGTCAACAGGATCATCCATGAAAAAAAATATCTCTATTGCACTTCTCCCGATACTCGCGAGCGCACTCCTGAGCGGATGCGGCATCAAAGCCGGTGAAAATAATGACCAAGGGCTCGTCGCAAAGCCCCAGAACAGCCTCGAAAGCGCCCCCATCGCATCGAACGGCGATGCCGGCGTCGCCATTCAGAAAGCCCCACGCCAGCTCAGGCTTCTGCAGTTCGCGCTCATCCTGCTCAACGCGCGCTATGTCGAACCCGAACGCATCAGCTGGAAAAAAATGACCGCATACGGCATCGACGCGCTCCAGAACATGATCCCCGAAGTCGTCGCAAAATTCGACCGCCGCATCGACGACAATCCGTCCTCGCTGACGCTCCACGTCGGCCTGGCCTCCAGGCACTACGCGCTCTCCGACATCAACACGTTCGCCAAAGCACTTCAGACGAGCGAGAACATCTACAACTTCGTCTTCTCAAACCTCACCGACCCCAAAGATCCCGCCGAGCTCGAATATGCCATGATCAACGGCATGTTCACCACGCTCGACCCGCATACCAACCTCCTGCCGCCCTACATGTTCGAAGACATGATGACAGGCAACGGCGGTTTCGGCGGATGCGGCTTTGTCGTCGGCGTCCGGGATGACAACCTCACCGTCATCTCCCCCATGGAAGGCTCCCCTGCCTGGAGAGCCGGCATCAAGACCGGCGACATCATCGTCCGAATCGATGACGAATCTACGGAAAATATGCCGCTTCAGGATGCCGTCGACCGCATGCGCGGCGACATCGGCTCCCAGGTCACGCTCTACGTCAAACGGCGCGGCTGGACCGAAGCCAAGCCGATCGTCATCACAAGGGAACGCATCGAAATCAAAAGCGTCACTTCGCACGCCATCAAATCGGACAACATCGGCTATATCAAGCTCAAATCTTTCGACCAGACGACCGCCAAAGAAACAAAAGAGCATCTCGACGCGCTCCACAAAGACATGCCAAAGATGAAAGGCCTCATCCTCGATCTGCGCAACAACTCCGGCGGCCTGCTCCTTCAGTCCATCGAAATCGCGCAGCTCTTCCTCTCCAAAGGCGACACGATCGTCAGCGTCGAAGGCCCCGCTGATCACGATTCCACAAAGGCCAAAGAAGACGGCCCCGAACGCGGCTACCCCCTCGTCGTCCTCATCAACGAGGGCAGCGCCTCCGCTTCCGAAATCGTCGCCGGCGCGCTCCAGTTCCACGACCGCGCCGTCATCGTCGGCGAAACGAGCTTCGGCAAGGGAAGCGTTCAAATCCTAAAGGACAATCCCGACGGAAGCGCCATCAAAATCACCTCCGCGCAATATCTCACACCTGGCGACATCTCCATCCAGGGCGTCGGCATCGTCCCCGATATCCGGCTCACCCCCTCTTTCGCCGACAAAGAAACCGGCCTCAGCCTCATCGAAACCCACAACATCAAGCGCGAAAATGCGCTCGAACAGTCCCTGCACAGCTCGAAGACAAAAGAACGCACCTCCGCGCAGTCCCTGCGCTATCTCTACATCCCCTCAAAAGAGGACGAAAAACGCGCCAAAGATCTCGGCGTCACCACATACGACCTCCGCTCAACCGAAGACTACACAGCCGACGACGAGACGCGCTTCGCTGTCTCCCTCCTCAAGCAGGCCGACTCCGACAAGCGCTCTCAGATCATTCAGAATTCAACCAAATTCTTTGCGCAGTACAACGCCGACTACCTCAACACGCTCAAAAATTCGCTCAAATCGCTCAAAATCGACTGGAGCGAAGCCGACAGCAAAGCACCCAAATGCAGCACTTTCGACTGGGGACTCAAATACCGCGACCAGAGCATCACACAGGGCGGCGCGCTCACTTTCCCCGCAGATGCCGAAGAAAAAGAACTCACCATGTGGGTCAAGAACACCTGCGACGCCGGCGACCTCACTCAGTTCTCCGCTTCGCTCACGTCAAACAACGGCGCCTTCGACGAAAGAGAATTCGGCTTCGGCCGCATCAAGCCCGGCGAAACTCGCGAATGGCCGGTCAAAATCAAAATCCCCAAATCCATGCCCTCGCGCGATGACACTGTGACCGTCAGTTTCTATCAGGGCGACGAAGCGCACCTCAAAAATCAACCGCTCCCGCTCAAATCTGAATTCACCGCATCCGTCGTGCGCGCGCAAAAACCGCGCTTCGCCTACACCTACTGGATCGACGACATCCAGCGCGGCAATGCAGATGGCAAGCTCAGCCGTGGCGAATCCGTCGACATGTACCTCTGGGTCAAAAATGTCGGCACTGCCGATTCCGACAAGGTCCGCGTGAACATCGCCAACGAATCCGGAAGCGGCATACTCCTCCAGCAGGGCCGCGCCACCATCGAGAATCTCCCCGTCGGCTCTTCAAAACTCGTCCTCCTCAAGTTCGACATCAGCAAAGACCGCCCGCAGAAACCGCCTTCGAAACGCCTCAAACGCGACAGGCCGTTCAACCCCGACGAGGCTTTCCTCAACCTCACGATCGCCGATGACGCTTACGACGCGCACATCATTCACCCGATCATCATTCCGGTCGACAATGCCGACGCACAGGTCACGCAATGGCAAAAGGCACCGCAAAAACTCCCCAAGGGCACGCAGCTCATGTCACATGCGCAAAACGGCCTCGCAATCGCCAGCACACTCCAAGACCTCGACGGCGAACAGCGCTCCGCTCAGGACAAAAAGGCTTTCTGCTGGAAACAGGACGACCTCTCTCCGTGCGCCTTCATCGGCGAATCAAACAAAGAGGTTCAAAATCCCCCCAAAGATGCCGCCCTTGCCCCAGTCTTCAGCTATGAAGCACCCATCATCGCGTTCGACAAACGCCCACATACCGAAAATGCCCCCTCGGCAACCATATACGCGCAGCTCTCAGACAACGAGGCGCTCCGCGACTATGAAGCCTATATCTGGACACATGACGGCCTGCAGCTCAAAATCGAAAAACTCGATTACGGCCTCGTCACAGGCAAAGACAAGCGCGTCGTCTTCGACATGCCGCTCAAACAGGGCGACAACAGCCTCGTCATCATCGCGCGCGACAGGCTCGATACCGAAAGCGTCGAGATTTTCCACGTCAATCGCAAATAACGCCTCTGCCTTTCGTGCCCGGGCTATCGGCAGCGCTTCGCTTGCCGATACGCCCCGCGTTCCGGCCTATGCTTGCGCATACGGCCTCTTGCGCCCGGCTATCGCTCCGCGATACGCCGGGCGCCGCTTCAAGAGGTCTGACAATTTTATTGATTAAGGAGTATATGTAATGACTCTGGAAAATAAGCTGGGGATTACCGATTCCGCAGAATTGGCTCGCGTGGAAGAGCGAATCAGCAAGAAAAAGGCCGCCACGCTCTATGACAGCGGATATCTTGATACACTCACGCCAGGCACATGGACGACTCTGGCAGAGATTCACCGGTATCTATTCGAAGATATCTATGATTTTGCCGGAAAAATGCGCAATGTAAACCTAGCAAAGGGCTATTTCCGTTTTGCGTCGCTGATGTATCTGGAGGCAGCTCTGAAAACCATCGAAAAAATGCCACAGTCCACTTTCGATGAAATCGTGGAAAAGTATGTGGAGATGAACGTGGCCCATCCTTTCCGCGAAGGCAACGGTCGCAGCACCCGAATCTGGCTGGACCTTATCTTCAAAAAGGAGATCGGCATGGTGGTGAACTGGAGCCTGATAAACAAAGAGGACTATCTCCTGGCTATGGAGCGCAGTCCGATACGCGATATCGAGATCAAGCACCTTCTAAAAACAGCTATGACTGACAAAACCGATGACCGCGAAATATATATGAAAGGCATCGACCACAGTTATAATTACGAAGGGTATTCAGCTTATAAAATAAAGAATTTGTAAAACCTGAAGATGCGCGCAACTCCCCCTCAGAATGCGCGCATCTCTCCCTATCCACAATCACTCAGCTTCTCGCTCGAAGCGCTCAATCACACAGTCATGCGCCTTTCGCTTATCATAACTGATCCCTACCAATATCAATTCGCCATAAAAATCATGTAATTTGCCCGGATATTGATTGTCATGAATTTGATCAATCGCAGCCCGGACATCTTTTTTAAATTTCAATTCAATCACCATCGCAGGTTTTTGCACTCGCCTTTTAGGCAATAAGACGATATCGGCAAAGCCTTTCCCTGTCGGAAATTCACGAATCACATGGTACTGATTTTCGGCATAAAAACCACTGCTGTCCCACAAAAATGTGGCGTTATAGTTGGTTCGGAACCGATTTCTTGCTAAAAGGAAATTCAGCAAAACCACCTTTTGCAAGGAGTTCCGAACCATGGCGCAGTATAACACAGTTTTTC
>JAFUEE010000194.1 GCA_017464085.1 Pseudomonadota bacterium | reverse complement strand
TCATGATATCGCGCAAATCCGCTCCCCTTGCCCCATTGGGGAAAGGGGCTGGGGGTTAGGGGCCAAAGGAACCGCTGAACAATTGCATCATTTCAATCATGATATCGCGCAAATCCACTCCCTTGCCCCATTGGGGAAAGGGGCTGGGGGTTAGGGGCCAAAGAACCGCTGAACAATTGCATCATTTCAATCATGATATCGCGCAAATCCACTCCCCTTGCCCCATTGGGGAAAGGGGCTGGGGGGTTAGGGGCCAATTGACCAGACATTCCTAAAGAGAAAGAATCCGGACAGCCACACAAAACGCACGCGCCGGCATCTGGCGCGCTGGCGTTCAGATCACTTGAAGAAATGGCGTTTGACGATATTGAGAAAATCATTTGAAAAGCTCTCCATATCTGCCTGGAGGACTTTGATCTTCTGGTTGAAATAGTTGTACGCCATGACGCTCGGAATGGCGGCCACAAGGCCGATGGCTGTCGCGATGAGCGCTTCCGCGATCGGGCCTGCGACTGTCTGAATGCCGAGGTCAGAGGCGTTCGCTGACAGATTCACAAATGCGTGCATGATGCCCCAGACTGTTCCGAACAGGCCGATAAACGGCGCCGTCGAGCCCGTCGTCGCCAAAAAAGACAAAGACTTCTCGAGTTCCGTCGTCTCCGCCAGAGAAGCCCTGCGCAGCGCGCGCTCGACGTTCTCGATCCCCGAAAGCTCCATCGACTCCGCTTCCTTGTCCTTCTCCTTTTCGCCCTTCTTGAGCTTCGTCAGCTCGATATATCCCGCACGGAACATCTGCGCCACCGGGCTGCGCTTGAGGTTCTCAGCTTCCTTGTAGGTGTTGTCCAGACGCTTCGAACTCCAGAAAATTCCCTGAAACGCGTCCGACTGCCGCCGAGCCTTTGAAAGATAAACCGCCTTCATCGCGATGATGTACCAGCTGATGAGGCTCATCGCGACGAGGATGATCAGCACGGCCATGACCGCGCCCGTCGAATCTTTGACCAATGTCAGAACGTCAAGCTGCTCTGCGGCAAGCGCAATGCTGTAAAAACGCTCCATGCGTATCGTCTCCTGAGTGTTGCAGTATAAAAAGCCGAGTCCCGGAGGGCATAGCCAAATGCTTCCGGACATATCCTTATCAGGTTACTCGATTTCAGCCCATGCGAAAAGTGAAAACATTGACTTGCGCACATTCGCAAACATAGGCAGAATATCGCGCTTTATGCGGGGAATGTCCCTGATTTTTAGTGATTTTTACCAGCTCGAAGGATTGGATTATGGCCGAGAAAACAGCATTCCAGATCGACATCCGATACGATGACGCTTCAGCAGGAAGCGCGGAGATTCAGGCTCTCGCGGAAGAGCTTCAAAAGCGAGGGCACCAGGTCTCGCTCAGACGCATCACCCCTAAGGGCAATTTCGTCCAGGAGCTCGCACGCACCGTGGACATCAAGGGGCTGACCGAGAGCTTCCGAGATGCCGCCGAAACAGGCATGCAGATCATCAAAGAAAAACTCGCGCCTTCGCTTGCGAAAGGCCAGGAAACGTCTGCAGACACAAAATCTGCCGGCGGCTTTGATGACATCGGTCCAGCCGCTGCAGCCTCGGCATGCGCCAACTCCAACCGCGCTGTCGTCGTGACAAACCCTGACCTCCTCGCGGACTCCGGCTGGGACATGATGCGCATCGGCTTCATGCCCAAAACAGCCCTCGAAAACACATGGCAGCCCTCCGCGCTCGATGCCATGGTCATCGCTCACGCCGATTTCAGGCCATACCTCGAATACATCCACTGGGATCCCAAACATATCTTTCAGGGCGGCTTCCTCGCGCTCGACAAAGACAAACCCTCACAGACACACGACGAAATCCTCAAACGCTTCAATCTCTCCACGGAAAACGGCCCCGTCGTCCTCGTCCTCGCTTCGACATTCCACGAAAGCGACCTCCAGGCGCTCATGATACAGCTCTCGCTGATCAAAGCCCCGATGCAGGTCTTCTTCTATCACGCCAGCGACCCCAACAGGGCCAACATGCTCCGCACGCTCGCGCAGCAGTTCTCCGTCAACGCGCGCATGTTCGGCCGTGTCGATCACCTCGAAGACTATCTCGCGATGGCAGACATCGCTGTCCTCCAGGATGACGACGAATTCACCAACCGCCTGGAAATCGCCGGCGTCCCGCAGATCTGTGTCACGAAAAATGTCGCCTCCGCTCGCCTCAATTTCCTCGCGCACGAACACGCCGCCGTCATCGTCCCCGAAGTCTACAAGCTCTCCGCAAGCCTCGGGCAGCCCGTCATGGATCCGCAAAATCTCAAGATGCTCCGCGAAGCCGCAGACAAAATCGCAAAACTCGCGAGCATCCCGCTCTGCGCAGATGCGATCGAAGCCGCCCTCAACGCCAAGAAAGACATCATCCCTGAAGATGGCCGCCGCACAATATCTGCGGACGGTTTCGAGACCATCGGCGTCGCCACATCCTCCGCGCTCCCTCAGAACTTCATCATGCCGCAGTCGGCCATGCCCGCTCAGCCGGCTCCGGCCGCACAGGCTCCGGCCGCACAGGCACTGCCTGCACCTGCAATGGTCCAGCCCGCTCAGCCCGTGCCCGTGCAGCCCATGATCCAGCCAGCGCAGCCCATGATACAGCCAGCGCAGCCCATGATACAGCCAGCGCAGCCCATGATACAGCCAGCGCAGCCCATGATACAGCCCGTGCAGCCCGCGCCATTCCTCACGCCCGGACTCGGCGCCAAGTCGAAGGAAGAAATCCGCTCCGAATATACGAAGCTCATCATGATCGACAAAAATCTCGACCGCTCGCTGGACGCCGCCAGCACCGAAGTCCAGAAATGGGAGCTCCGCCTCGACCTCGCGCGACAGAACAACCGCGATGACCTCATCACGACTGCAATCGCGAACCTCCAGAGCGCCAAATCACAGGAAATGGCCCTCCTCGCGCAGAAAGACCAGATCAAGCAGCAAAAAGCCATCCTCAAACAAAGCGCTCGCTTGATCGCCTCCCAGCCCACGCTCGACACTAAAAAACTCGCGAGCATCACGGACGACGAGCTCTTCGGCCCCTCCTCGGAAGAAAAGGCGCTCGAAAAGGAATTCATGGATCTTCAGAAAAATGAAGCGCTTCAGCGCCTCCGCGACAAGATGGGCTTCCGCTGATTTTTCTTTCCGTGCGCCGCCCTGCCTGCGGCACGGGCGGCTAAACGCCTATGCGCAAAGCGCATACGGCGTTTTTTTTTTGCGGCGATGCCGCCATTTTCTGCCTTCGAGAAAATCTCGAAGCCCGACTTTGACCATTTTCTGCCTTCGAGAAAATCTCGAAGCCTGACTTTGACCATTTTCTGCCTTCGAGAAAATCTCGAAGCCTGCCCTTGACCATCTTCTGCCTTCGAGAAAATCTCGAAGCCTGACTTTGACCATTTTCTGCCTTCGAGAAAATCTCGAAGCCCGACTTTGACCATTTTCTGCCTTCGAGAAAATCTCGAAGCCTGACCTTGACCATCTTCTGCCTTCGAGAAAATCTCGAAGGCATTGCCGGAATTCACCTCATGAGACAGGCTTCCAGAGCATCAGAGTTCTCCGGGAATTGCAACAGATTGGCGACGCGTATGCACGCATGTGCATAGCGGCGCGAGGCATGCGTATCGCGCGCAGCGCGAAAGCATGCCCCACATGAAAGCATACCCCACACAAGTGCACGGCGACTTTTCAACGCCAGATGTACATTCAGACATGCTTTTCATATTGAAACTCGCAAGCAAAATGCGTGATAATGCTATGACATTTTTGTCGGTGGTGCACCTCAGGCGCCATCCATACGCACAGGGCTGCGCGTTCATGCCGCCCGGCGCGATCCTTTGGTAATTTCCAGGAGAAGGCTCGTGAAGCCCGCATGGCTCTTAAAAATAGGCATTCCGGTCGCGATTCTCGGCATTGGAGCGGGCACGGCAGCATATTTTCTCTCCGGCCGCGAACTGCCTATCGATGAATCTGTGGGCGGAATCAGCGGGATCATCGTCGACGGAATTACCGGCAAGCCCCTTGAAGACGCGCATATCACGGCCACTGGCCCGCTGGGCTCGTTCGAGGCGTCGAGCACATCAAGCGGCAAATTTTCGCTCGACCTCGAAGACGGCACCTACGAGCTCGTCCCAGAACACGAAGGCTATGCCAGCCGCGGGCGCTCGGAAAAAGTCCGAAAAATCACAGTCCAGGACGGCACGCGCTTCGTGAACGCGAAGATCCGCATGTGGCCAACAGCCGCAGTCACCGGCCGAATCGTCACCGGAAACATCGGCATCCAGGGAAAAGTCACGTTCACCTACGAGCGCGACGCATCCGGCGCGGAATCTTATGTCTATGCCACGCTCGACACAGACGAGAGCGGCCATTTTCAACTCTCCGACACCTATGCCGGAATCATGGACATTTCCGTCGCTGCAGACGGCTTCGCCAATCTCGAGCTCCGCGACATCATGATCAAGAACGGGCAGACCATCGACCTGGGCGACATCCCGCTTCGAGACGGCGTCTCCCTCTTCGGGCAAATCACCGATTCCGCGACGCACCACGGCATCAGCAATGCCTCGATCGTGCTCAAAAACAGAACGGATATCCTCGAGCGCACGACGACAGATTCAGACGGGAATTTCCGCGCGCTTCCGCTCGACACGAAACAAGTCATCGTGGAAATCAGCGCAGACGGCTACCATCCCGTCCGTTATCCGCTCCGCCTCTCGGGCAACACTAACCGCGAGTTCAATACCGAGCTCAGACGCGCCTGGGGCCTGCGCCTCGACATACAAAACCAGACCGGGAGAGAACCGCTCCGCACGCACGTCATCATCACGGATGTCACGACAAACAAGGTCGTCTATGACGAAGTCCTCAAAAACGGAAAATTCTCGCTCGATTCGCTCAAGGGCGGCCCGTTCCTGATCGAAGCCGAATCTGCCGACAGGCTCACGCAGGTCACGGTGCGCACCGCATCCGGCGAAGACGCAGTCATACGGCTCAAGCCGCTCCCGCGCATCCTCGTCAAGGCCAAGGAAAGCGACGGCTCCGATATGCTCAAGGGCGAATATCGCTACGGATTCCGCCCGACAAACAGCGGCGACGAGGACTTTACCCCCTGGGCGGAAATCGCCGGACCGGATTTCGAGCTCAACGACCTCCCCGAAGGCTACTACCGCGTCGAGCTACGAAAAGGCGGCACGCGCACGGTCACTTCCCCGGAATTTGCCCTGCATAACGGCGATGTGCGGCATCTCGTCGTTCAGATGACCGAAGGCGGCGTCCTGATGGGGCATGTCGTTTCCTCCGTGGAAGGATACAACCTGCACGCGACTGTCATGATCGAAGGCGATTCGCGAACCGTCCAGACAGACCGGGATGGCAATTTCGTCTTCGACAAGCTCCCCACAGATCCCGTGACCGTCCTGATCCGCCCAAACCGCGAAGAAGAAGAGACGAGTTTCCCGGGCATTCTCGTCAAGGAAAACGAAACGCTCGAACGCGAATTCCGCGTCAATGCCCCCAACACCGAGCAGCGCCGCAAACGTCGCGAAGAATACCGCAAACAAGTGGAAACCGCCCGCGAAAATGGCGAACTGCCGCCCGCCCCCCCATGGGGCGGCGAAAACGGCAGGCGCCACGGCCGCTCGCATCGCGGAAACGGCGAAAATGGCGGTCCGCCGCCATGGGCGAATGGCGAAAATGGCGAAAGACCTGCCCCACCTTGGGCGAATGGCGAAAATGGCGAAAGACCTGCCCCCCCTTGGGCGAATGGCGAAAATGGCGAAAGACCCGCGCCGCCATGGGCGAATGGCGAAAATGGCGATCGCCCGCAGCAAACATGGGACGGCGACGATTCACCCAGACGCAGAAACCGCTCAGGGGACAATTACTACCAGGATTCCGACCAAGGCGATGACAGCGCCGACGGGTCGAGGCGGCGAAGAAGGCCGCGCAACGAATAACACTTCTCTATGCTCAGATCGTTTCACGGATCCATCCTCTTATTGTCATGCCTTGCCTCGCTCATGGGATGCTCCCCAGCCTATACCTGGAGCTATGCGCCGACCGTTCACCCGAAAGCGACAAAGGCTTACATACTCGCGGTGCTCGCGCGTGAAAATGGGGATTGCGCATCGGCCTTGGAATATTATAACGAGGCACTGCGCCACACATACGATGAAAAAGTGGCTCAGGAACGCGATGCCTGCAAGGCTCAGCCCCATTGACCACCGCGCATGCGGCGAATCTTTCTTTTTTTAGTTTTTTCAAGGAGTTTTTATGCCCACCAGTCTCGATCTCAAAAAAGGTTCCCTTCTCCTTCTGGACGGCGATCCGTTCACCGTACTCGAAACGACTGTCCAGACCCCTTCCGCTCGCGGCGGCGCGACGCTCGTCAAGCTCAAAGCAAAGAATATCCGCACCAAGCAGATCCTGCAGAAGACCTACAAAGCCGAAGACCGCGTCGAAGTCCCCAATTTTGAAGTCGTGCCCGCGCAGTATCTCTATAACGAGAACAAAGAAAACTACATCTTCATGAACACCACGACATACGAGCAGTTCACGATGACCGCCGATATGATCGAATACGAGCTCCAGTTCATCCGCGAAAATGACGAAGTCCAGGTCCAGCTGCACGACGGCAACCCCATCGGCATCGTCATCCCCAATTCGGTCACGCTCCGCGTCGTCGAATGCGAGCCCGCCATCAAGGGCGACACCGTGACCGCCGCGACCAAAAAAGCCAAGCTCGAAACAGGCCTCGAAGTCCAGGTCCCCCTCTTCATCGAGCAGGACACGCTCCTCGTCATCGACACGCGCGACGCGCGCTACCTCAAACGCGCTTAATGCTTTGGGTTTCTTCATAAAAAAGGCTCCGCATCTGCGGAGCCTTTTTTTATTTAGCTATGTTCCACCAGCGTGGATATGGAAAATGCCATGCATTATCGGCAAACGAGCAACGACAGTCGCTCCGCATGAAAGCTATAGACTTGATCATGCTCACTACTGCCTACTTTCTATTGCCTACTGCCTTGTATCTCATATCCACAGACGTTGAACACAGCCTTTATTCGTTTTAATAAAGCGCTCAGCTTATTTCAGCCCTCTGCGCACGAGAAGCGGCTCGATCGAGGGATCGCGACCGGTCAAATCGCGATACATCTTCATCGGGTCTTCGGAATAGCCTTTGGACAAGATTTTCTGCTTGTAGGCTTCGCCATTTTCGCGCGAAAGGCCGTGTTCCTTGAACCACTGTTCGGCATCGGCATCGAGCACTTCCGACCAGATATAGGCGTAATAGCTCGCGGAATAGCCCGTCGCAAAGACATGGTTGAAGTATGTCGAGCGATAGCGCGGCGGCGCGATCTCGAGGTCAAGGCCGGCCTTGTCCAGGAGCTGATGCTCGACTTTTTCAAAATCTTCCGCTTTGATCGATGCAATCTCCGAGGCTTTCATCTGATGCCACAGCTGATCGAGGATCGAAGCCGACAGATACTCGGTCGTCATATAGCCCTGATTGAATTTCGCAGACGCGATGACTTTGTCGAGCAGTGCCTGCGGGATCTTCTCCCCGGTCTGATAATGGACGGCATAGTTTGCAAGGATGTCGGGATGGACAGCCCAGGTCTCGTTGAACTGCGAAGGAAATTCGACAAAATCGCGAGGCACATTGGTGCCGCTGAACTTGGGATACTGGACATTTGAGAACAGCCCGTGCATGGCATGACCGAACTCGTGGAAGATCGTCGTCACTTCGTCGAACGTGAGCAGCGTTTTCTCCCCGGCGGCAGGCTTGGCGATGTTGATCTGATTCTCGACGACAGGCTTGTGGCTGAGCAACCTCGACTGATAGATGTAATCGCTCATCCAGGCGCCGCCATGCTTTGAATCGCGGGCATAATAATCGCCCCAGAAAAGCCCGATCGCGTTGCCATTTTCGTCGAAGACTTCCCAGACGCGGACATCGTCGTTGTACTTGGGAATATCGAAGCGCTCGACCATCTTGATGCCATAGAGCTTGTTCGCGGCATAAAACAGGCCGTTCTGAATGACATTGTCGAGTTCGAAATAGGGCTTGAGCGCTTCGTCATCGAGTTCGTATTTCTGCTTGCGGAGCTGTTCGGCATAGAAAAGCCAGTCATAAGCTTCGAGCTTAAAACCGCCATTTTGCTTGTCAATGAGCGCCTGAAGTTCAGCGGCTTCGCGTTCGAGGCTTGCCTTTGCAGCGGGCACGAGCTTGAAGAGCATATCGTTGACCGCTGTGACGTTGTTGGCCATCTGGTCTTCGAGCGC
The DNA here is from genome assembly GCA_017464085.1 of Pseudomonadota bacterium. GTDB lineage: Bacteria > Myxococcota_A > Bradymonadia > UBA4248 > UBA4248 > UBA4248. The sequence continues at coordinate 7,020 of JAFUEE010000194.1, read as the reverse complement.
ATAAGCCGCGAACGTGTCATAGCCAAGGATTTCTGCGCGTTTGGCGCGGAGCGCGAGAATCTTGAGTGCGCGAGCGCGGTTGTCGTAATCATTGCCGCGCATGCCACGGCTCAAAGAGGCTTCGTGAATCTTTTTGCGCAGCTCGCGGTTCTGCATTGTCTTGAGCACCGGCTGAATCGAGGTGTTCTGGAGCGCGAGCAGATACTTGCCATCGAGCCCACGGTCTTTCGCCGCCTGCGCGGCCGCCTTGATCTGAGATTCGCTCAGGCCCGCGAGATCTTCCGCATTGTCAACAATCACCGCAGAATCATTGACTTCCTTGAGGATGTTCTGGCCATATTCCGCATTGAGCGTCGCGAGTTCCGCATTGATTTTGGAAACTTCAGCTTTCTGTTCGGGCGAAAGCTTTGCGCCCGCGCGCACAAAATCGCGATAATAGATTTCGAGCAGGCGAAGCGATTCAGCATCCAGACCGAGCTGGTCGCGTTTTTCATAAAGCGCCTCGACGCGCTTGAAAAGCTTGTCGTTGAGCATGAGCGCGTCTTCATGCGCCGCCATCAGAGGGGCGACCTTCTGCTCGGTCTCGTCGAGCACGGGATCGCTCATCGAGATCGAAAGGCCCTCAAACACAGTCCAGACCCGCATCAGCAAATCGCCGGATTTTTCGAGCGCGCCAAGCGTATTATCGAACGTGGGCTCGTCGGACTGATTGGCAATCGCATCAATTTCGGCGCGCTGCTGCGCGATGCCTGCCTCGATTGCCGGCAGGAAATGCTCAGACTTGAGCTTGCTGAAATCGACCATGCCATAAGGCAATGTGCTTGGGGAGGCGAAGGGATTGGAACTGTCCAGCATGACTTGATCTCCAGTTTGAGCTTGGACTTCAGCAGATGCCGGAGCTTCCTGCGTTGCATTTTCGGGCGCAGGCGTTTTGGGACCGCATCCGGAGGCCAAAAGAAGTGCGGAGAGAACGAGAATGATTTTTTTCATTTGTTGAATTCCGAGCAAAAGTGCCGCTCTTGACACCAGGTGAATTGAATTTTTTGCAGAATTTCCGAGATTTCAAAAATTATGCACCTACACCTGCATACATTAAAGCGCGCCAAAACATCAAGCAAAAGCGCTCGGATGCCCATCATTATAGCAGTTATGGTATTGCAGTCACGGTCCAGCGTTGAGCCAACGGGGCGAATGTTCGCGCGGCGTATCGCAGATAGCCGCGCGCAGAGGGCGCAGCGGCGCAGGCGCAAGCCCGAAAAGCGGCGCGCATTGCCCACGGGCAAAAGCGGCGCGCACAAAAACGCACAAATCTTTCCGCAGATATGCTAGAATTATCGGAGTTTTATCGTCCGTCCCCAGAGACAAGGAGGCAACATGCGACTGAAAACATTGGCAATTTCGATACTTTTCGGCTGTCTTTCGCTCGGCACCATGAGCTGCGGCGCATCCAGAGCAGACCTTCCGACACGCGCGATGCCGGCAGGCGCGACATTTTCGGGGCTGTGGTACACGACATTCGGCGACATGACGCTGACACAGCGCGCGGACGGCTACACGCGCGGCACATTCGACTACAAGACCGACGGCGAAGTCGAGGGCAAAGTCGAGGGCGGCGTGTTCGTGTTTGACTGGATTCAGCCGGGCGATTTCCAGGTCGGCCGGCGCGACGTGAAAGGCAAAGCCTACCTCGTGATCAGCGATGACGGCCTGAGCTTTGAAGGGCGCTGGGGCTATAACGACAGCTATGACAACGGCGGGATCTGGAAAGGCAACAAGGCAACGGAGATCTATCGCTGATGGAAAAGGGCATCGTTGTTGAAGTTCTGGGGCCGGTCGTCTTTGTGTGCCGATATGACGGCGACCACATTGCCGTCGAAAAGCCCTATGCCTGTTCGCTTCTGGGCAAGAAATACCGCACGGGACGGCCTGTCGCGGGCGACCGCGTCCAGTTCGTGATTCATTCCGAGACCGTGCAGGGGCGCGATTATCAGGGCGTGATTCAGGCCATCGAGCCGCGCACGAGCCTCGTGGAGCGCCTCGAGCCCGGAGAGCGCCGCCCGAAGCCGGTTGTCGCCAATCTGGACACGCTCGTCGTCGTCGCGAGCGTCGGCGCGCCGCCGCTCAAGCCCGGCCTCATCGACCGATATCTCGTCTGCGCGCATCACTGGCACCTCGAACCCCTTCTCATCATTAATAAATGGGAACAGGCGGAAGAAATCGACCTGCTCTATGTCCGGCTTTATGAAGCGCTGGGCTACCGGTGCATCATGGCATCCGCGCATCTCAAGATCGAGCTCGACACGATCAAGCAAACGCTCGAAGGACGGCATTCCGCTTTCCTCGGGCACAGCGGCGTCGGCAAATCTTCGCTGCTCAACGAACTCTTCCCCGGCGTCCAGCTCGCGACCGGGGAGCTCAGCATGCAGAGCCAGCGCGGCAGGCACACCACAACGGCCTCGAGGCTTCTGCCGTTTGAACACGGCGGCTTCATCATCGACACGCCGGGCGTGCGCGAATTCGGCATCACCGGCATCCCCTCGCAGGAACTCAGCAAGTGCTTCCCGGAGTTCGAGCCCTATGCCGCACAGTGCCGTTTCCAGCCGTGCAGCCATACGCATGAGCCGAACTGCGCCGTGCGCGAAGCTGTCGAAGCGGATGAACTCGCGGCTTTCAGGTACCAGGCGTACCTCAAGATGTACAGCGAGATCCGCGAGCTCGAAAAAAGCGCCTACTGATCCCGGCGCTTTGCGATAGTTTTCTCACGCGCATCCACCTTGCGGACATCATCGCGATAGGGCACGATGCGCGTGCGCATCTCCGCCTGGACGCTTCACCTTGCGCGCAGGCGAAGCCCCTCGAACGCGCGTTTTCCCTTCTGTACCGCATCACTGCGGCCTGTTCACCGAACAGCCCGCTTGCGCATTCACGGGCACAGACATCATGGGCCGATTGCATGCCGCACCGCGTGCGCGGAGTTTTTTTTGTTGCTACGGTTGACGCGCCTGAAGGCGTGCTTAAATGATACGGCCGTTTTTACGGGAAAGCAGATTTTCCCGATAATCCTGTTCAGAGTGAGAAAATGTCCAAAAATTATTACGAGATATTGGGTGTCGGCAAAGATGCCGATGAGCGAGAGATCAAGAAAGCCTATCGCAAGCTTGCGATGAAATACCACCCGGATCACAACCAGGGCGACCCGGATGCGGAGGCAAAGTTCAAAGATTGCTCGGAAGCCTACGAAGTGCTGAGCGATCCGGAAAAGCGCCAGATTTATGATCAATACGGCGAAGAAGGCCTGAAAGGACAGGGCTATGCCGGCCCGAACATGAACGATATCTTCAGCCATTTCGGAGACATCTTTGGCGGCGGAGATTTCTTCAGCTCTTTGTTTGGCGGCGGCGGCCGCAGCGGCGGCCCGATGCAGGGCGATCATCTCCGATATGACCTCGAAATCACGTTTGAAGAAGCCGTCAAGGGCACGCAGAAAGACATCTCGATCGAGCGCCTTGAAGAATGCGACGCCTGCAAAGGTACTGGCGCTGCCCCCGGCTCCCAGAAGACAACCTGCCCGACCTGCCGAGGCCAGGGACGTGTTCAGATGCGACAGGGCATGTTCGCGATTCAGACAACCTGCCCGCAATGCCATGGGGAAGGCGTGAAGATTGACAAACCCTGCGAAACTTGCCACGGTCAGGGCCGCATCGAGAAAAAACGCACCGTAGCCGTAAAGATTCCCGCCGGTGTCGACAACGGCGCTCGCCTGCGCCTGCGCGGCGAAGGCGAAGCAGGCACCCAAGGCGCGCCTGCCGGCGACCTCTATGTGTATCTGAGCGTCAAGCCGCACAAAAAGATTCAGCGCGAGGGCATCGACCTCTATATCGAGGAACATATCCACGTCGCGCAAGCCATCCTCGGCTGCGAGCTCGAAATCGAAACGCTCGACGGCCCGAAGACAGTCGATATCCCCGCCGGCACACAGCCCGGAGACCAGGTACGCATCAAAGGCGCAGGCGTGCCGCGGCTCGGTTCCGACCAGAAAGGCGATTTCATTGTCATCGTACAGATCGACATCCCCAAGCGCCTGAGCAGCTCGGAACGCGAACACATTGAAGCGTTTGCCAAATCTCAGGGCGTCGAATTCGTCCCCGAAAAAGGGATTTTCCAGAAGCTCAAAGAAAAATTCTCTGACTGATATCGACGAAAACAGGCGGATTACACTTCCACAATCTCAAGATTGAGCGTAAAATCCCGCATCAGCATTGCCTCATGGTGAGGCTTCAACAAGGAGAAACTCATGGTCAGCTACAAAGAACTCGGTCTCGTCAACACACGCGATATGTTTGCCAAAGCCGTCGCCGGCGGTTATGCGATTCCCGCATTCAACTTCAACAACATGGAACAGCTCCAGGCCATCATCATGGCAGCAGCCGAGACCAAATCCCCGGTCATTCTTCAGGTCTCCAAAGGCGCCCGCAACTATGCCAATCAGACCCTGCTCCGCTATATGGCCGAAGGCGCGGTCCAGTATGCCAAAGAGCTCGGCTGGGAAAATCCCCAGATCGTCCTTCACCTCGATCACGGCGACAGCTTCGAGCTCTGCAAGAGCTGCGTGGACATGGGCTTCTCATCCGTTATGATCGACGCCTCCTCGCTGCCCTATGAAGACAACATCGCACTGACCAAAAAAGTCGTCGACTATGCCCACCAGCACGATGTCACCGTCGAAGCCGAACTCGGCGTACTCGCCGGCGTCGAAGACGAAGTCGCCTCTGAAGAATCCCACTACACCCGCCCCGAAGAAGTCATCGACTTCGCGACGCGCACGGGCTGCGACTCACTCGCAATCTCCATCGGCACCTCCCACGGCGCATACAAATTCAAACCGGAACAGTGCACCCGCGACCCGAAGACCGGCCTTCTCGTTCCGCCGCCCCTCGCGTTCGACGTTCTCCACGAGATCGAAAAGAAACTCCCCGGCTTCCCCATCGTCCTTCACGGCTCCTCGTCTGTTCCTCAGGAATATGTCAAGATGATCAACGAGAACGGCGGCAAACTCCCCGACGCTGTCGGCATCCCCGAAGAACAGCTCCGCGAAGCCTCCAAGAGCGCTGTCTGCAAGATCAACATCGACTCCGACTCCCGTCTCGCGATGACCGCCGCCGTCCGCAAAGTCTTCGCCGACAAACCGGGCGAATTCGATCCGCGCAAATACCTCGGCCCCGCCCGCGACGAGATGAAGAAACTCTATATGCATAAGATCGTCAACGTCCTCGGCTCCAACGGCAAGGCATAATTTATATATAATTTATATATTTGCACAACAGAGACGTGTCACGACTTTTGGGAACGCGCTATCGGCTGCCGCCGATACGCGCGTTTTTTTGTATCGCTATCGGCCTGCGGCCGATACGCGATACACGCACATCAGAGCCGTTCCTGATGGAATTCAAACCATAGCCACAAATCACACGCGCCAAAGAAGCGATCATCATCCATCCTTATGAGATAACCAACTGGGCTTATGAGCCATCAATTCAGCATCATCAAACATCCTGCTCATATCTTGAACATTTGAAACATCCCATTTTTCAAGCGGCTGATTGAATGATACCGCACAATTGAACATTACTTTCATATTTTTAACGTTTGAAACATCCCACTTCTCAAGCGGCTGATTGAATGATTTCGCACAATTGAACATTCCACTCATATTGGTAACGTTCGAGACATCCCACTTTTCAAGCGGATGATTGAAGGCGCTCGCGTCGCAAAACATATCACGCATATTGGTAACGTTCGAGACATTCCACTTTTCAAGCGGCTGATTGAAGGCGCTCGCTTGGTAGAACATTCCACTCATATCGGTGACGTTCGAGACATCCCAATGATCAAGCGGCTGATTAAAAGATGCAGCCCACCAAAACATCGCCCCCATATCGGTAACGTTCGAGACATTCCAGTTATTAAGTGGCTGATTGAATGCTTCCGCACAATTGAACATTCCATGCATATTGGTAACGTTCGAGACATCCCACTTTTCAAGCGGCTGATTGAAGGCGCGCGCTTGGTGAAACATTTCATGCATATTGGTAACTTTTGAGACATCCCATTTTTCAAGCGGTTGATTGAATGCTTTCGCCACACAGAACATCTCGCTCATATCGGTAACGTTCGAGACATTCCAATTCTCAAGCGGCTGATTAAATACTTTCGCATTCTTGAACATTCTTTTCATATCGGTAACGTTCGAGACATCCCAATGATCAAGCGGCTGATTAAAGGAAGACTCATTGTAAGATGCCCAGAACATGCCATACATATCGGTGACGTTCGAGACATTCCAATGATTAAGCGGCTGATTAAAGGCTTTCGCATCAGAGAACATTTCATGCATATTATTAACCTTTGAGACATCCCAATGATCAAGCGGCTGATTGAATACTCTCGCCATATAGAACATCGCATTCATATTGGTAACGTTCGAGACATCCCACTTTTCAAGCGGCTGATTGAAGGAAAAAGCAGTGCAAAACATGGCGCTCATATCGGTAACGTTCGAGACATTCCACTTCTCAAGTGGCTGATTGAATTCTGTCGCATGCTCGAACATCTTGCTCATATTGATAACGTTCGAAACATTCCATTTTTCGAGCGACTGGTTGAACGAGGTGGCATAAAAAAACATCAAACTCATATTGGTAACGTTTGAGACATCCCAATTTTCAAGCGGATGATTGAAGGATGAGGCGTCGCGAAACATCTCGCTCATATCTTTAACGTTTGAGACATTCCACTTTTCAAGCGGCTGATTGAAAGCTTCCGCAGACTCAAACATTTGCCTCATATCGGTAACGTTTGAGACATCCCACTTTTCAAGCGGCTGATTGAAGGAACGGACAAAGCAAAACATCCCGCTCATATCGTTAACGTTTGAAACATTCCACTTTTCAAGCGGCTGATTGTAGGAACGGGCACCGCGAAACATTCCGCTCATATTGGTAACGTTGGAGACATCCCACT
>JAFUEE010000193.1 GCA_017464085.1 Pseudomonadota bacterium | reverse complement strand
TGTTAAAAACGTCAATTTTGGGGTCGCGGAATTTTTACGATTGTTAAAAACGTCAATTTTGGGGTCGCGGAATTTTTACGATTGTTAAAAACGTCAATTTTGGGGTCGCGGAATTTTTACGATTGTTAAAAACGTCAATTTTGGGGTCGTGGAATTTTTACGATTGTTGAAAACGTCAATTTTGGGGTCGTGGAATTTTTACGATTGTTGAAAACGTCAATTTTGGGGTCGCGGAATTTTTCATGATTATGGCTTCACTTGCTGTCATTACGGCTGATCAGGCATTTGCAGAGCGCGCAGGGTTGCACGAAGTCCGATATCACTATATAAGCGAGGCTTTGGAGCGCATTTTTTGCGTATAACAAGGAGATGAGATGAGACAGGTACTTCACGGTCATATCATTCACGCGCCAGAGCTTGGCAAGCTTGAGATCATTGAGAACGGCTATATGCATCTGGAGGACGGGCGGATTGCCGGTCTTGGGCAGGAGCTTCTTCCCGGCTGGGCGGACGGCGAGCGCGTCGATTACGGCGACAGGCTGATCATGCAGTCATTTTGTGACATGCACCTTCACGCGCCGCAGTATCCGATGCTGGGGATGGGGATGGACCTTCCGCTCCTCGAGTGGCTGAACACATACACGTTCAAGACGGAGGCGCGTTTCAAAGATGTGGATTATGCGCGTGAGGTTTACCGCCGTCTCGCGCAGGAGCTCGTGTCGAACGGCACGACGCGCGTGTGCGCGTTCTCGTCGCTTCATCTTGAATCGACGCGCGTATTGATGGAAGAGTTTGAGAAGGCTGGCATCTGCGGGTATGTGGGCAAGGTGAACATGGACCGGAACGGTTCGCCGGAGCTTGAAGAAACGACGGAGGACTCGATTCGCGACACGATTGCCTGGCTCGATGGCTGCGACCCTTCGGCGCATATCCAGCCGATTCTGACGCCGCGTTTCACGCCATCATGCACGGATGAGCTGATGGCCGAGCTTGGCCGTCTTGCAAAGGCGCGCGGTCTTCGGGTGCAGTCGCATCTTTCGGAAAACACGTCGGAGATCGCGTGGGTTCGCGAGCTTCATCCGGACTGCCCCCAGTATTGGGAAAGCTACGAAAAATATGGGCTTTTTGGATCGCATACTGTGATGGCGCACTGCGTGCATTCGGATGCGCGCGAGCGCGAAGCTATTCGTCGCAACAATGTCGTCGTGGCGCATTGTCCGGATTCGAACATCAACCTGATCAGCGGCGTGGCGCCGATTCGCCGCATGCTCGATGAGGGCATCTGGGTGACGCTTGGCAGCGATATCGCGGGCGGCGCGATTCTGCCGATGATGGGTGTGATTGCGTCGGCGATCCGTTCCTCGAAAGTGCGCCGCATCAGCGAGAACTGGGGCGTGGATTTCCTTACGGTTGCCGAAGGGTATTACCTCGGGACGACATCTGGCGCGAAATATTTTGGCTCAGGGAACGGGTTTGCCTGCGGTGACGGCCTGCATGCGATCGTGATCGATGACCGTCATTATGTCGATACCGGCCGCCTGAGCGTGAGAGACCGCTTCGAGCGCGCGATTTATCGCGCGGATGCGAATGATATCAAGGCGGTTTATAGCGAAGGCCGGAAGATCAAGGGGTGATCTGGTCTTTGTTTGGGGCGCGGCTATGCTGCGCATACGCCGCGGCAATCTTGTTCAGAGACGTTCCACGGAACGTCTCTACTCTCCTATGCGCCTTTGGCGCATACGGCTCGTTTATGGGCGCGGCTATGCTGCGCATACGCCGCGTGTTTGCGGGTTATCCCCAGGAATGGAGCGGGTATGGTGATTGATTATACGCCTGTTGGCGTTTGTGCGACGCACATCAGGATTGAAGTGGAAGACGGGATTGTCAAGTCGTTGCAGACGACGAACGGCTGCCCGGGGAACGGTCAGGGCGTCATGCGCCTCGTCGAGGGCATGAAGGTGGAAGATGTGATCAGACGTCTTGAGGGCATCCGCTGCGGCAGAAAGGCGACATCGTGTCCGGATCAGATTGCTCAGGCATTGAAACAGGCATTGGTATGAGAGCGAGCTTAATTTTAGTGATGATATTATGCGTGTGCCTTTCGGGCTGCTCCAGCAAGAAGGATGAAGGCGCATCGTCAGAAACAGCAGGCACTGCGGCAAAAGCCGAAGCCGTAGAAAATGCAGGCGCGAAAGCCGAAACGGCAAAAGCGGCAGGCGCGGAAGCGAAAGCCGCGCCCGAGCCAGAAAAAGCCGCGCAAGCGCCGGCTGTAAAAAAATATGTGGATGCGTCAGGAAAGCCGCTTGGGCTTCAGCTGGATATCGCGGCAGTGCTGCCCGGAGAGGTCATTGATGGGGCTCATCAGGTGATGGATAACGGCATCTACCGGATGACCTGGATCTATAACGGGATGGTGTCGTATTCCCTGGAACGCCTGCCGAAAGCGGAGCTCGGGGAAGATGGCGTGCGCGCGGCATTTGCGGAGATTGCGCCCTTTGCCTACGATGCATCGCTGCGTCCGGATGACGATATGACGCGCAGGCTGGGGGCCGTTGCCTGGAAATGGTTCTATTCGACCGGGCGTAATGAAGATTTGCGCACAAACACGGATTATTACATTCAGCGGGACGATTTTGATTATCGGTTCAGCGTGTCGGTTCCCGCTGATTTTGCGGACGAATACAAACAGGTCGTGAAATCGCTTGTGAACGGGCTAGTGTTCGTGACGAGATGAGGTGGAGTGGATGATTACAGATAAGAATACGAAGATTTATGTGGCTGGTCATCGCGGCCTTGTGGGATCTGCGATCTGCCGTCGCCTGCGCGCGCTCGGGTTCGAGAATCTTGTGATGCGCACGCATAAGGAGCTCGATCTGACGCTTTCGGACAAGGTGGACGAATTTTTTGCGCGCGAGCGTCCGGAAGTCGTCGTGCTCGCGGCGGCACATGTCGGCGGGATCAAGGCGAATTCGACGTATCCGGCAGATTTTATCCTTCAGAATATCGCGATTCAGTCAAGCGTGATCAACGCGGCGCTGAAATATGATGTCAAGAGGTTCCTGTTTCTGGGGTCGTCCTGCATCTATCCCCGCGAATGTCCGCAGCCGATTCGCGAGGCATATCTTCTGACCTCGGCGCTTGAGCCGACAAATGAGCCGTATGCGATTGCGAAGATTGCCGGCCTGAAGATGTGCGAGGCGATTAACCGTCAGTATGGCCGTCAGTATCTTGCGGTGATGCCGACGAATCTGTACGGGCCTGGGGACAATTATGATCTCGTGACCTCGCATGTGGTGCCTGCTGTGATCCGGCGCCTGCATGAGGCAAAGGTTTCCGGCGCTCCGGAGGTGACGTTCTGGGGCACAGGGAAAGTGCGCCGCGAATTTTTGTATGTGGATGATATGGCGGATGCGTGCATCCATCTGCTTCTGAATACGGATCACTGCGAGCTGACGAACATCGGCACAGGCGAAGACATGACGATCCGCGAGCTGATCGAGCTTGTGGCGAAAGTTGTGGGCTATGCGGGCAAGATCTCGTTCGATCATGTGAATCCGGACGGCACGCCCCAGAAGCTGCTCGACATTTCGAAGCTGAAAGGGCTTGGGTGGTCGCCGAAATATACGCTTGAAGAAGGCTTGAAGGCGACGTATGCGGCGTATCTGAGCGAGCATGTCCAATAGACATGGTGCCGCGTATGCGCCTTGCGCATAGCGGCACTGCGCGGCCGTATGCGCAAGGCGCATAGGCTGCGCTCAAAAAAGAGCCGTCGGCTATGAGTGCCCGGCGATGAGTGGGGGCGCGATCAAATGAGCGGTGGACGCGTCACTGCATCACTGAGTGGAAATCGACCGCTGCATTGGAGGCGCCCAGGAAAAATATGGTCGCCATAAAATGGCGACTTTTGAGGTTCTGTTCAATGACTGTGGAGAGGGCGCCATCTGGCACCCTTTCATCATTTCAACTTATGTTGAAGAGAGCCAATTATTTTGCGGTTTCCAAAGCTTTTGCGATTTCTTTTTTGAGCTTGTCATCAGAAACGGCTTTGTCGAGGGCTTCGAGGTCAGCCTTCGTGCCATGAACGCCAATCGCGCCGATGGAATATTCGCGAGCCATCTGTGCGGCATTTTCGTCTTTCACGATATCGGAAAGAACGGCGACGAGATCTTTTGCATTAAACTCTTTGGCCAGAGCTCTCCATTCGTCTTTGGGGGCTTTTTGGAGCGTGCTGATAATTGTCCAGCCAGGTAAATTCTTCGTGCGCGGTGTTTTCTTGAGGTAATCGAGCGTGAGCTGATAGGCTTTTGCATCGAATTCTTTGAAGAACGGCGCATAATACCAAAGATCCATCAAGCCTTTTGCACATGTTTCCAGCATGACTTCATCTGTCGAGGTTTTCATGATCTCTTCGATTTTGGGCATGGCGGAAGTGTATTTGTTGCTCAGGAGTTCTTTGCAAGCGCCCGCGCTGATGCGAGTGTCTTTATCGTCGAGGAATTTGATGCCTTCGGCTTCGATGCCTTCGACGCTGTGGTTGTTGGAGTTGATGATGCCCTGCATGGCGGCCATACGGATATCGGGGTTATCACTGGCAGCATGTTTTTTGTAGGCTTCATAGAAAGCATTGCTGGCTTTGAGGTTGTTCATGTTGCTGCGAAGGGCAGTTGTCAGGACCTCGGGGTCTGTTTCATTCTGCAGGATATTGAGCAGGGCTGCGGCTTTTTCAGATTTGTCGTCGTCCAGATTGTAGGTCTTGTTGACCATCGGCAGTCTGCGGACTTTGGGATCGGCATGTTTGAGCACTTTGAGCTCGAACGCATTGCGTTCATCCTGGGTCATGTCTTTGACGGTTTCGTCATATTTCTTCTTGTCCATGCCGGCAAGCGGGTCTGCTTCATCGGCTTTGGCATCGTCGGCCTTGGCTTCAGCAGCAGCTTCGGGCTTGGCATCATTGGCAGCATCATCGGCCTTTTTGCCGCATGCGCTGAGGACGAAGAGTGAAATCAGAGCGAGGATAAAGAGTTTTTTCATGATAAATCCCTTGTAGGAGCCATTCTGCTTAGCTACCATAAGCCAGACAGAAGGGCGGTAACTTAATTATTCTACTACAAAGCATGAGGCGTGAAAAGCTGTTTATGCGCAATGATATCGGGGCTTTCTCTGGCTTCCCTCTAAATTCTTTGGCTGTGTTCAACGTCTATGGATACAAGATACCAGTCAGCAGGCAGCAGTGAGCAAGATCAAGGCTATAGCTTTTGTGCAGAGAGACTGGCGTTGCTCGATAGCGATTGCTGGTGATACATGGCACTTTTTTGCCATATTTACGCTTGCAGAACTGAGCCAATTCCTTTCTTTGATGGGGCGAGTGACTTTGAGCGGATGTGCAGTGAGTTCTGAAATTGTTTCTTTGTTGAAATTATTTGGAAATATATTATATTAAATATGATTAAAAATAATTTAAAGATTATATAGAATGAAATTATGTAAATATATTATCAATGGAATATTTATGTAGATGTGTTGTATTCTAATTTAAGGAAGGTGTGTTTTGCCTTCTGGGTTCAGACGCAGGATGAACCGTTTCACGATAACCCCCCAGAATGAATGGAGGATTTTCATGAAGTTATACAAAGTTCTTGTATGTGTAGCGTTATTGCCGTTTTTGCTTGCGTGTGATGGTCATAAGGATGATGCTGTCGAATGTGAGGTCGTGATCAGCTATCTGGATCAGGATTATACGGCAGCCGAGCGGGATGATACGAAGCGGAAAGCGCACAGGGATGCGCTTGAGGAAGCGTGTGAGATTGCCTGCAAGGATGTCGATTCCTGTGAGCGCGAGTGCGTAAAGAGTGCAGTCGTGAAGTCATCGAAGTGTATAGATGTCTATACGAAGGCGGAGGTGAAGTAAGGGGGGAATATAAGGCTGTGTTCAACGTCTGTGGATATGAATACAAGGCTGTAGGCAATAGAAGGTAGGCAGTAGTGCGCATTGATAAAGGCAATAGCTTTTATGCGGAGAGACTATCGATGCTCGATTGTCGAAGATGCCTGGCATTTGGGTGCCATATCCACGTTTGTTGAACCCAGCCTTTGATTACTCTAAATCAAACATGGTAAGTGCAGCCTCTATGCCGTCACGCTTCAGAATGTGTTTTACTGAATTAGGTGTTTCTGGTGCTCTCGGTTGAATGACCTGAATGCCCAAGTCATCAATTTCTTCTAGTAGTTCATCTGAACATGTTTCTGTCATGGCAATCACTCTCTTTGACTTCCAGCTGAGTGGAAATGTCATACCACCTATAGTAATGGGATCAGGTGTGGTGAAACTGTTTTCAGATGTTTCAATTTTATGCTCATCAATAACACTGCTTTTGGCCATTTTGAGTAACATATCTTTTACGGTATCGTCCCTGCGATTGATGAATTGGTGCTCTGTCTGATTGTAATATGAAAGCAGGCATTTATAACATCCGGCAATACATTCGTCGTCATTGTTGACGAGTGATTCGGCAGAATCTGGCAAGGGATCGCAGACCTCATAATGCATGCATTTTAATGCTTCACGCGCTACGATAGCGAAAGCCCCGGGTTCACTGACCAACCTAGAGAGAACACCCGCGCCGCCTTCCGTGGCCTCATAAAATAATATGCTGTTTCGATTATCTTTTGATGGCAAAGGTTCAGCAAGCAACTCGCTTTGCTCGATTTGATAGACGCATTGAATTCCGCGCAGCAGAGCATGTTGCAATGTCGCCATGAACGATTTGGAAAGATTGGGCACAGTTAATTTGAATAACAGGACGTTTTTATGATCCTGAACCATTGGACAGATTCTGACGGAATTTGATATTTTGTTTTTATCCGTCTTATCATCTTCTTTATCTTCCCCCCAACGCCCCGTTTTGGTGTCAATTGCAAATCCTGATTGTGATGAGCGTCGGAACCCCTTGTTGATGCGCGTGATTTGAGCACCGGCACAATACTGCAATTCAGCCAAGCATTCATTCATCGCATCATGGGCATACGAAATCGTAGCTCGCCGCACGTCGAGTTTTCCGCCAGTACGAACGGCCCATTCAAATGTTGTCTGGATATCAAATCCCTTTCTTTGGCGTTCCTCGTCATTCGCAGTGATGCGCTCTTGCCGATAAGTATCGACATTTTCAATGCGATAAACATTGGCGATGCGTTCGCTGTTATCGAGAGGCTCATTGCAGACTTTACAATTGGAAATCGCATCATTCCATTGGCAAGCGCCACATTTAGGGCAAATGGTAGCCTTTTGTGTCGTTAGACCAGTATGAATTGCCCCTGGTTCGTTTTGTGGATCCACGCCGAGAATGGCTTTATATACTCGATACGTCCTTCCTGAATGATAAATCAAACTGAGCGGTCCGAATTCAGCTAAAGCCAGGAAGCGCGGGCGTTGTATATAATAATGATTGTCACGGCCTCCAGGAATATGTGCCATCAGAGGCAAACGCGGGAAGTTATATCCAGGCAAAAAACCTTCGGTTGCCAAATATCGATACGTCTCGAAATCGTTGCAAGCTGAAGATTGGTCACAAGCTGGTCTATGGCTGGTTAGAAGTTCTTTTTGACTTAATGCCTGCGCAAATTGTCGTCTGGCCTCATCACATTCATCCTTGGAATACTGATTAATACTTTGCATAATCTGACTGGAAATATCCATTTGCTGCATAGCGGACAGCAATAACGTGCGCCACCGGTCAAATGCCTGAATAAAACGTTTCTTAGCACCGTCCGGATTGTCGTTATCCAGAATATCATGGCATAACTTTTCGGCTCCCTCATACCAAGGCGCGGAATCTTTGGTCAGATAGCCCATACTATCGAGATCGTTTAACACCGTAAGGATATGCTTTTGTGCTTCGACACGAATCCCTGGCGATGACATGGCATCTAGGATTTCTTGTTTCAGGGGGAATGTCTTATTATTGCTATCAATCAGATCGATAATGGCCGGTGAAAGTTCCGTTTTAGTGCAAGCCAGCCATATTGCATACAGATGACTTTGAATGAGGTCTTTATTTGCAAGTTCGATGAGCGGTGCTTTGACCTGCCCCTGAACAATATCGGCAGGTTTATCAAAATAATACTGGTCGTGCGGGCTTTGAAACGAGCAATAAGTCATCACGAGCGCTGCTTGTCCACTTCGACCTCCGCGGCCACTTCGTTGCGCATAATTAGCGGGCGTTGGCGGCACGTTGCGCATATAAACTGTATTTAGTGCAGATATATCGATACCTAGCTCCATCGTTGGCGAGCAGAACAAAATAGGCAAAAATTCTTTGACCTCACCTACATTTTTGAGGTCTTCCTGCATGGTGTCGAGCTTTTCACGATCTTCCTTTTGATATCGGAATTTACATTCGAGAATTTCACGGTGTTTTCCGTCAACTTGAGCCGTATGCTCGTGGGCACTTAGGGACAACAAAGAACGATTATTATTTTCGAGCATTCGGATAATGGATTGGTAAAGATCATAGAAAAATGCATTTGTGTTTTCCTGAATGTATTCCGATGCTCTAAAATGAATATGATCGATATTGATTTGATAGCATTCGCCATACGTCTGATTTGGCTGTCGCGTTACGATACCGGCATTATATAATAATTGGAACAAGGAATGAATTGCAATGCAGAAATCATTTGAAGACAGACTGCTTATATATCGAAGTATTTGTTGATATTCTGTCCTAATAGAATCATCAGGACGTCGGCGCATGCTGTTTTCATATTTAAAGAAACGCCCAAATCCTCCACGACTATTCAAATTGACAACATTTCTATCTTCACCATTTTTGCTCAATTTTGCAGCCACAACCGCCAGCTTGGATGTATATAATGATTCATCCTCTTTGCTAAGTTTCCACGGAGATAAGAACTCTTCCGAACTCTTTTCCAATTTATATAATAATTCTGTATTTAGTTCATCAGCCGTAAAGGCAAGATTTAGCCTGCACCAGTCGAGCAAATCTTCCAGCAAAATTTTTCTGACTTCCGGAGATGCTTTTTCTAAGAATGTATTTTGAAAATACGAATCCTCAACAATGAGTTCATCTAAATCGACATATTCGACTTGAACCAGACCGAGTTGCTCAAGGTTGGGATGAATGTAGCGCCATCCTTTGCGCTGATCACACCAGAGCCGATAGCCGAGAATATGTTTTAGCGTTTCTCGGGCTTTCTTTTGTGCACCAGTAAATAACTGCGTGTTTGCATGCCATCCCGCCAGCGTTTTGTCAAAACCGAGAGCGTGCATTAGAGCGTCACCAGCGTCCAGTGCCCCGATGCCCTCTGCGCCAGCTTGCTTTAATGCATAGAGCCAACTGCTTCGAAGAATAGTGACAAAGATGAAATCGTTAAAGTGACCCGCCTGCAAAGCTGCATCTTGGCGGTTGTCGGTAAATCCAAGCAATTTGCGCGAATACGGATCGCCGACATCATGTTCCTGCAAATAATTGAGCGTGCTTTCAACGATGATTGTCGTCGCCGTGCTCCGGCCATCTACCGATAATGATGCCAATTTATTGCGTTCCCGGGCTCGTGGCTCTGGGCAATCCTTACAGCGAATGCAGAAATTAAACTTATCCTGAACAAACCAGAACTTAGAGGCTTCGACGTTCGGTTTTGATGAGGCAATGCCATCGGGCTGAACGAACCAGGCTTTAACTTCATAATTCTTATTCTTGAGTTTTCGTTGTCCTCTTTCTATCTTACACAAAACGTCTGGATAGGAATCGATATTCGTACCGTCAAAATCAAATTCCTCATCATCTGTCGGAATGGGCGAAAGATATCCATGCGATATATATTCATACCCCTCAGGTGTTTCAGTCTCGCTATCGTCGAGATGACGTGCCAAAAAGACAAAATCACCATTGTCATTTTTTGCAAGCGTAACTGGATGATATTCATGGCCACATTCACGGCAAAAATAGATAGGATATAATCTTACTTCCTGACCTGCTTTATTCTTGACAAAAACCTGCTCATTTGTTGTAAATCTGCGTCGTTCAGGAGGCTCAAGTGTGGAAAATCCGCTCCCAATACCCGCAAAAAACTGATGCAGCTTAAATGCAAAAAAGACTTCATCATTGCCATCGATACAACGTGTATTCTCGGGTAAGCTGGCCTGCATCAGCAAATTCATCAAGGCCGTTTTACATTGCTCACTGTTGCAATGCGTGAGGTCATGCAATTTATTTGCAGCAAAATCCAGTGTCTGAGGCATTGCACGCACCCATATTTTTTTATCGGGGCGTATAATGCCAAGTGTGGTTTCGACCCAGATTGCGAGCGGATCATTTGCCAGACCGGCATTGGGACACGCAAGCGACTCCTGCCAGCGTGCAATGGCTCCCGGCAATGCGGCAATTAAATCGGGTTGCTCCGCATAACGGCTTGGGGCGGTCTTTCTGTCGAGTGTCTCACCGATGACGTTCGAACGATTCATTTGGTCAGTTGGAAGTGCAAACAATTTGGCCGCAACCTCGGCGACGACAGATTTCTGATCCTCAATTGAGCCATCGCTCGACATCGTGGCCGAAGTCCCGATGCACACCAAATCCGTACAAGCCATGCGCTCGCGCAAACGCCGAATGAGCATTGCAATGTCGGCCCCCTGTCTGCCCCTATAGGTATGCAGCTCGTCAAGTACGAGGAATTCCAGACCCTTGCAGTGTTCGATGATATCTGGGTCATATTCGTTGTGTCGCGTGAGCATCAGCTCAAGCATCATATAGTTGGTCAAAATGATGTCAGGTGGATTCTCTGCAATGTGCTTGCGCGTGTCGTGATCTTCCTGCCCCGTGTATCGTTGAAAATTGATTTCAGAATTATCGCCAAGATACTGTTGAAACTCCTTAATTTGGCTGTTGGCGAGCGCATTCATCGGATAGATAATTAAGGCTCGCGTGCGCGGAGTGCAGTCTTTCTTCTTTTCGCGAAGAATATGGTTGACGATGGGCATGATAAAACACAGCGATTTGCCCGATCCGGTGCCCGTCGTGACGACGTAGCTTCGCTTTTGATTCGCCATCGTAATCGCCTGCGACTGATGTTCGTACAAAGACAACGGTTTGCCTTTGCGTGCAAAATACTGCGCCATTTCGGGTTCGAGATTGCCATCTCGAATGAGCTGCTCAATCCCACATGACGCCGTTTTGTATTTGGGGTTGATTTGAATCAGCGGTTGAGGCCAGTATTTTTCGTCGTCAAACAGCTGATCGACTTTTTCTCGAATATCACGGGCACGGATATTGGTAAACGACCGTGCAAAATGCGCGTAATTTGCGACGACCTGTTCCCGAAGTTCGAAGATGTTGGAGGTTTTGTTCATGTCCTTTTCCTTATGATCAAGATTGCCCTTGTGATACTCTGATGATTTCTTGTTTTTAGTTTTATGAGGGGGCCGTCGCCCCCTACGGCGCTATTTGCTGCGCAAATACGCGCCTACCCCCCGTGCGGGGCAAGCCCCGCAACGCCCCGATCCCCCCACTGTCATATAAATATTCTCTCGGTGGTACTTGAGAAACTTTCGGTTGCCGGCGGTGAGTGGCTTTAGGATGTGCATATCTTTGCGCAAACCAAGTATTTGTTTGGATTCCTCTGACAACAATGGCGAGCAAAGCATTTGTCCATCGTCGTCAAACGTAATCAGGCCTTTGTCGAACAGGCTGTCGATGTGAGGGGCAAGCAAAAACACATTGTCGAGACACAGCCGCTCTTCGTCTGTTGCGTCGCGCCAGGGCTTGATGTGACTGGCGACGAGCAATTCCGGTATCGCAAGGCCTGTAACCATGCATTGTCCTCCTTCCTGCTTGAGCAATGCTTCGCGCAGGATGTTTTGCCCAATGCGCTGTTTAACCATGCGTTCCGCCTCCGTATGATCAGATAGTTGGCATGTGTCGGCATGAAACTGATTGAGCAGGCCACTTTCCTTAAACTCTCTTCCCCGCTGTGGCTGGGAGGGATGGGGGCTGTCTGGTACAAACGCAAATACCGTCTGCAAACTCTCTTGGAGCTGCTTGATGTCTCGCACGCAGACGACATCAAGCGCACTGGCCGGAATTTCTGGCAAAAAGGCCGGTCTTGCCCTCTGACTGTCCAACAGGACATGCCGCAATTCGTCATCGTACACTGCAATGAGGTAGCCATCGTCGTTATGGGACAGATCGACAAATGATACGCCATGCATCAGTGGAGAGGATGACCCAAATCGCAGCCACCGTGCAGAAATCGAAGGGAGCTCATAGTCAAAGCCGTTGTCCTTCGCGGCACGGGTCAGGTCATTGACTACCTGTGAGTTGAGCTGAATGTCGGACATGTGCGTTTGTCTCCTAAAAATTTGACCTCTCCCCCGTCCGCTACGCGGGTACCGTCTCCCATGAATGGCGAGTAGGAGAGCCAGGTCGTCTAAAGTGTGTCTAAATCGAATCTGCCGTAAAGAGAGTCATGCAGTCAGGTTTTTTTATTAAATACTTTATAATGCAATTTTGCATAAGAGATTTCATTATTTTTAATAACGCAAGCTGTTTCAGGTGTATTATGTGCTACATCGTTTGTTTTGGCACAAGTTGTTCTTGTTCGCCTTGATGTGTCTTTCGCATAATACTTCGAGTTTGTATACATGAATTTGACAAATCCATTGCTGTAACTGGATAAAAACTGTTTTTCATCTGGAATAAAATGGCTTACATATAATTTCATACACTCCAAGAAGCACTGTGCGCCATGTAGTTGCTTAATGATGTGAATTCCATTACATTTGGAACTCTTCATTTCAGCGAAAATTACAGTCCTTTCGCTTGGCGAAATAATAATATAATCTGCTGCACTGCTGTCCCACAACTTTTCAGAACAGCGCAAGCTGAGGATTCACAATAGGTTCAGTCATCTTAGGTATGAGGTAATCGTCGAGAATTTCGTTTGAGAACAAATTAATACGTATCCAATTCAGAATTTCACGCATT
>JAFUEE010000192.1 GCA_017464085.1 Pseudomonadota bacterium | reverse complement strand
TGTCAATGTGTGAAAAACTGTGTTATACTGCGCCATGGTTCGGAACTCCTTGCAAAAGGTGGTTTTGCTGAATTTCCTTTTAGCAAGAAATCGGTTCCGAACCAACTATAACGCCACATTTTTGTGGGACAGCAGTGATTTGATCCTTTAAAACATTTTGCGTTTTTTGAGCGCGATATATGCAGCAGCGCAAATCAGAATTGTCAATCCTATGATTGCTGGAAAGGCGAAGGGCCATGTTTCGAGCCCATTTGTGACGTTCATGCCTAGGAAGCCGCTGACGCACGCAGGAAGCATCAGGATGAGCGTGATGACAGTGAGGCGCTGCATGACAGTGTTCAAGTTATTCGTAATGATCGAGGCATAAGCCTCGCGCTGCCGCTCGAGGATCTCGCTGTAAATATTTGCCGTAGAATAAGCCTGATGAAGCTCTATGCCGGCATCTTCGAGCAAATCTTCGTCAAACTGAATGCCTGTGAGTATGCGTTTGAAGCGCACGAGCACGACTTCATTACCGCGAAGCGATGTGATAAAGAAGACAAGGTCTTTTTCGATGCGCATCATGGCAAGAAGTTCGTCGTTATCCATGGATTTTTCAAGTGCATCTTCGATCTGCTCCATTTTCTGGTTCATAATTTTTAGATATCTGAGGAACCAGACCGAGCTTGAAAGGAAGAATGTGCTGATGAGATCGACACCTTTTCTTGCGGGGATCTGTTTGCGGTTGGAATATTGAATGAAGTCATCGATCATTTCCGGCCTGAACCAGCAGACTGAGATTGCGACATGATCGCGAATGAGCACAGTCATCGGGCGAGTGGAAAACGAGATTTCCCCATCTTCATCGATTATTTTGTCAGGGATTCTCAGGATAGCAGTGAACCAGCCTTCGTCGAGGTCGATACGCGGCCGTTCGCCAAGATCTTCGACATCGTGAACGTAGTCCATCGGGAGAGTGAACTGTTCTTCGAGATGAGCGAGTTCCTCACTGTCTGGCTGCGTGACCAGAATCCAGGAATCAGGCTCCCATTGTTCGATTTTCTTAAACCCGCGCTCACACTTCCAATATTCGATCATCCGCCATACTCCTTGAAGGAATCGTCTGCATAAACCTTAACAATTTTATAGTAGATGACTTTTTTTTTCAATTTGAGAAATGCGCCAGGCACATAATGCCTTGCAGCCTCATGGTGTGAGTATCAGTCTTTATCAGTCAGTTCATGTGGTTGCCCGGGCATAAGCGCTGTGAAGCGTGTATGAGAAATTTTGCGCCGGCGTATGCAGTGTTTGCCGGACGCAGTCCCGGCAACTGCATAGCTGGCGCGTGCGAGCCGTATGCGCCATGGCGCATAGGTGAGCGCAAAAGTAAGATGGGGAAGAAAAACAAACCCGGGCAATGTGATTGTCAAATTTTGAGAGTTGTGGTAAAGGGCGCGCGCGTATTCTCGCCGTCCACATCGGGCGGCCATTCGTTGTTTTGCTTCATTTTCGAAGCCATTAGCAAGGAGAAGGCATTTATGGCCGGTAAAACAAAAACAATTGATGGTAATGAGGCTGCGGCGCATTCCGCGTTTATGACAAACGAGGTTATCTGCATTTATCCGATCACACCGTCCTCGACGATGGCGGAGCTTTCGGATGACTGGGCGTCGAAGTCTCAGACGAATCTTTGGGGTGAGATTCCCCGCGTTGTCGAGATGCAGTCGGAAGCTGGTGCAGCAGGCGCCGTTCATGGCTCTCTTGTCGGCGGTTCTCTGACAACGACATTTACAGCGTCTCAGGGTCTGCTCCTTAAGATTCCTAACATGTTCAAGATTGCTGGGGAGCTGACGCCGACCGTGTTCCACATTGCGGCACGCTGCCTTGCAAGCCATGCGCTTTCGATTTTTGGCGATCACAGCGACGTGATGCATGCCCGCACGACCGGTTTCGCGATGCTTTCCTCGACGAGCGTTCAGGAAGCGCAGGACATGGCGATGATCGCCCAGATGTCCACGCTGAAATCGCGCGTTCCGTTCCTCCACTTCTTCGATGGTTTCCGCACGAGCCACGAAGTGAACCGCATCGATATGCTTTCGCTCGAAGATGCACGCGCACTGATCGACGAAGATCTCGTCCAGGCGCACCGTGCCCGCGGTCTGAACCCCGAACACCCGATCATCAAGGGTACGGCTCAGAACCCCGACATTTTCTTCCAGGCACGCGAAGCAAGCAATCCTTATTATGATGCAGTTCCCGGGATTGTCCGCGAATCGATGGCTCGCTTTGAGAAACAGACCGGCCGTCACTATGACCTGTTCAGCTATTATGGCGCAAAAGACGCAGACCGCGTCGTGATTCTGATGGGTTCCGCGATTGGTGCATGCCATGAGACCGTCGATGCGCTCAATGCAAAGGGTGAAAAAGTCGGCGCGCTTGCGATTCATCTGTATCGTCCGTTCGATGCCAAGGGCGTTCTCGCTGCACTTCCGAAGACGGTCAAATCGATCGCAGTCCTCGACCGCACGAAAGAAGCCGGCGCACTCGGGGAGCCGCTTTATCTCGACATCGTTGCGGCAGTGACAGAGAATTGGCGTGAGATCGTTGGCACCAATATGCCCGTGATCATTGGCGGCCGCTATGGCCTTTCCTCGAAAGAGTTCACGCCTGCGATGGCCAAAGCCGTCCTCGACGAGCTCAAGAAAGATGCCCCCAAGAATCACTTCACGGTCGGTATCAACGATGACCTGACCAAGCACAGCCTCGCCTGGGATCCTTCGTTCATCACGGAAGATCCTGAGAACACCCGCGCGATCTTCTTCGGTCTCGGCAGCGACGGCACCGTCGGCGCAAACAAGAACTCCATCAAGATCATTGGCGAGAACACCCCGCTCAACGCTCAGGGTTATTTCGTTTATGACTCGAAGAAATCCGGTGGCGAGACGATTTCCCATCTCCGCTTCGGCAAGAAGGCGATCAAGGGTGCCTATCTGATCCAGCGTGCGAATTTCATCGCCGTTCATCAGTGGGGATTCATTGAGAAGAAGGATGTCCTTGCGCACGCAGAAGACGGCGCGACGCTGCTCGTTAACTGCCCGTATTCCGCAGAAGAAGCTTGGGATCACATTCCTGCCGCGACGCAGAAGCAGATCATCGACAAGAAGATCAAGCTCTTCGTGATCGACGCTGGCACCGTTGCCGAGAAGACCGGCATGGGCAACCGCATCAACACCGTGATGCAGGCGTGCTTCTTCAAACTTTCGGGCGTTCTCCCCGAAGAAGAAGCGATTATGCGCATCAAGGAAGCGGCCAAGAAAGCCTACTCCAAGAAAGGTGAAGCCGTCGTTCAGAAGAACTATGCCGCCATCGATGCCTCGATCGAGAACCTGCACGAAGTCAAGGTTCCCGGCACGGTCGGCACGCTGAAACGTCTTTCGATGGACTACACGGGTGCCCCCGAATACGTCCAGAAGATCATGTCCCACCTCGTCAAAGACGAAGGCGAGAACCTCCCGACGAGCGTTTTCGATGCCGACGGTCATTTCCCGACGGCGACGACGCGCTGGGAAAAACGCGGTATCGCCCGCGACATCCCCATCTGGGATCCGACGGCCTGCATCGGCTGCGCGTTCTGCTCGATCAGCTGCCCGCACGCAGCAATCCGCATCAAGGCTTTCACGCCCGACAAACTCGCCGGCGCGCCTGCCTCCTTCACCACGCGCGAATGGAAAGGCAAAGAAGTCGAAGCTGGTTCGCAGATGCGCGTCCAGGTTTATGCCGATGACTGCACGGGTTGCGGCGTTTGCGTCGGCCAGTGCCCCGCGGCTGCCAAGGGTGCCCTCAAGATGGAATATCGCCTCGATCACCTCGAGGAAGAGCGCGCCAACCTCAAATTCTTCGATACGCTTCCGTACAAGAAACGCACCGAAGTCGACAAGGCTACGATCAAGGGTTCGCAGCTCATTCAGCCTCTGTTCGAGTTCTCCGGTTCGTGCGCAGGCTGCGGCGAAACGCCTTATGTCAAGCTCGTCAGCCAGCTGTTCGGCGATCGCATGGTCGTCGCGAATGCGACCGGCTGCTCCTCGATTTATGGCGGCAACCTGCCCTCCACACCTTGGGCAACCGACGAAAACGGCCACGGTCCTGCATGGGCCAACAGCCTCTTCGAAGACAATGCCGAATTCGGTCTCGGCATGAGACTCGCCCTCGACCAGCAGCAGGATCTCGCCAAGAACCTCTGCAAGAAACTCGCTGCCGACCTCGGTGACGACCTCGTCGATCGCCTCGTGAACGGCGAACAGAAGACGGATGCCGACTTTGACCGCGTCCGCGCCGACATCGCAGCCCTCAAGGTCAAACTTGCTGGCAACAGCAGCGACGACGCGAAGCGCCTCCTCAACGTCTCCGACGCCCTTCTCAAACGTTCGCTCTGGATCATGGGCGGCGACGGCTGGGCATACGACATCGGTTACGGCGGACTCGATCACATCTTCTCGCTGGGCCGCAACGTCAACATCCTCGTCCTCGACACCGAAGTTTACTCGAACACCGGCGGTCAGGCCTCCAAGTCGACCTCGCGCGGCGCGATCGCCAAGTTCGCAGCCGGCGGCAAGCCTGGCGGCAAGAAAGACCTCGGACAGTTCGCGATGGCTTACGGCAATGTCTATGTTGCCACGATCGCCCTCGGCGCTGACCGCAACCAGGCCCTCAAGGCCCTCAAGGAAGCGGAAGAATACGAAGGCACCTCGCTCATCATCGCTTACAGCCCCTGCATCGCGCACGGCATCGACATGAGCAAGACCCAGGATCGCATCAAAGACGCCGTCAACTGCGGTTACTGGCCGCTCTATCGTTACTGCCCGACGACCGACGAGAACGCCAATCCGTTCAAACTCGACAGCAAGGCCCCGAAAGCCAAATTCGAAGAATTTGCGCTCCAGGAATCCCGCTTCAATCTCCTCAAACGCACCAACCCCGCACTGGCCGAACGCCTCTTCGGTTTGGCACAGAAAGACATCGACGAACGCCTGGCCTATTACAACCAGCTCGCGAATGTCACGCGCCACGTGAATGCGTAATTAAATGATTGATGGTGCATGGCTATCGGCTGCGCCGATACGCCATGCGATAGAGACGTTCTGCGGAACGTCTCTACCTTTGGACGCGGCTATCTTTGATACGCCGCGTTTGTTGTTTTTTGGGCGCGGCTATCGGCTGCGCCGATACGCCCGCATGTGCCGCCCGCTATTCCGTTGGAATACGCGGGCGTTTTGGGTATAATGATTGCCAGCGGGTTCGAAATCTCCCTTAACGGAAGATTTTAAAACCTGAAGCCAGAAGGAGACATAAGATGTACGCAAAAGATTCCAAAGTTACAGATAATTATATTCGTATTCTCAAAGACTTTGACGACCATGAAAAGCTAAGGATTATTAGTGCGCTCACGGCTTCAATACTAGAATCCCAAAAGGAGAAAAAAGAAGAATCAATGGATGAATTCTGGAGCAAGTTTTCTGCTTGGGAAAATGATGGTGAAACCGCAGAAGAAACCATCGAGAAAATTAGAAATGCTCGCTGCTCAGGATTAACCAGACATATTGAGAGTTTCGATGATTAATAAATATTTACTTGACACAAACATTTGCATTTTTATGTTGAAGCAACGATATAATGTCCGGGATTCAGATAGAGAATTGGATTGAGAGAGCGTGATGGGACAATGGTCAAACGATAATCTTGCAGAGTTCCCGCATGAAATGTCTGAAGCGGAAACGCGCATGCTGATTGATGAACAGCTACGGAAAGTTGGCTGGGAAGCAGACACCTGGAATCTGAGGTATTCAAAGGGGACACGGCCAGCCAAAGGGCACTGTGTAGCCATTGCAGAATGGCCAACAAATTCCAGCGTGAGCGAACACGGATTTGTGGATTATGCGTTATTTATCGACACAAAGCTCGTGGCAACCATCGAAGCTAAGTCAAAACATACCGATATTCCTTCTGTCATCGATTATCAGTGCAAGGACTATTCACGCCATATCCGCGAGGAAGATGCTCCATTTGTGATCTCTCAATGGGGACAGAATCAGGTGCCGTTTACGTTCGCGACAAATGGCCGGCCCTATTTGAAGCAGCTTGAGACGAAATCGGGCATTTGGTTTCTGGATTTGCGGATGCCAAACAATAAGCCGAAGCCGCTAAAAGGCTGGATAAGCCCGACCGGTATTCTGGAATTATTAGAAAGAGATGTAGAAGCCGGAAATCGTGCGCTTGAGGAAATGCCTTACGATTTGCTGCGAGACCGTGACGGTCTGAATCTTCGCGCGTATCAGATTAAAGCCATTCAGGCGGCAGAAGCAGCTGTGATTCGCGGGCAGGAGAATATCCTTTTGGCCATGGCGACCGGAACCGGCAAAACGCGAACGATTCTTGGGCTGATTTATAGATTTTTAAAATCGGGACGGTTCCGGCGCATCCTGTTTCTCGTTGACCGTACATCCCTTGGCGACCAGGCAATGGATGTATTTAAAGATGTCAAACTCGAAGAGTTGATGACGCTCGATAATATTTATAACATTAACGGACTGAGTGATGGCTGTATTGACAGCGAAACGCGTGTGCAGGTCACGACTGTGCAAAGTATGGTCAAGCGCATTTTATACAATGAAAATGATACGATCCCAGCGGTCACAGATTTTGATCTATTGATTATCGATGAGGCGCATCGCGGTTATATTCTCGACAAGGAAATGGGCGAAGATGAGTTGTTATATCGCGATCAACTCGATTATCTGAGCAAATACAGGAGCGTAATTGAATACTTCGATGCCATCAGAATCGCACTCACGGCCACACCAGCCCTGCAAACGACGCAGATCTTTGGCCAACCGGTGTTTAAATATACCTACCGCGAAGCCGTCATTGATGGCTATCTGGTTGATCACGATTTGCCGCACAATATTCATACAAAACTTCGCGACGAAGGGATTCATTATACCAAAGGTGACACCATCGCTCGCTTTGATCCCGTAACCAAAGAAATTATAAATAGTGAGCTGTTGGAAGATGAGCTGGATTTCGATATCGAGGGATTTAACCGCAAAGTCATTGCAGAATCCTTTAACCGTGCCGTACTCGAAGAAATCGCCCGCGAACTCGATCCACAGAATCCACGCGAACACGGAAAAACATTGATCTTTGCTGTAGATGATGCACATGCCGACCAAATCGTGCGCATTCTGCACGATATCTATGCTGAACAAGGCCTGGACAACGATGCTATTGCAAAGATCACAGGCAGCGTAGGCGGCGGCAATCCGAAAAAAGTGAAAGAAGCCATCAAATCCTTCAAAAATGAATTGTATCCCAGCATCGTCGTGACGGTGGATTTGCTCACAACGGGAATTGATGTGCCGGAGATCACAACGCTCGTCTTTATGCGACGCGTGAAATCCCGAATTTTATTTGAACAGATGATGGGGCGAGCAACACGTCTTTGTCCCGAAATTCATAAAACGCATTTTGAGATTTATGATCCCGTGGGTGTGTATGAATCGTTAGCCGATGTGAATACGATGAAACCTGTCGTTGCCACCCCTTCCACCAGTTTCGAGCAGCTTCTGGATGGATTAAAAGTCATGGATGACGGGGCGCAGATTGCGAATCAGGTGGATCAAATTGTCGCTAAACTGCAGCGAAAAAAACGCAATATGACAGATGATACCCTTGAGCATTTCATCAGCATGACCGGTGGCCTCGATCCCACGCAATTGATAGACGAAATCCAGCAATTAAGCGCAGTAGACGCCAAAGATAAGTTGCTTTCCCTTGAGGATTTGTTTGTCTTTTTGGATGATCACAAATCCGGTAAAGGTAGGTCGGTCGTGATCTCAGATGCCGAAGATGAAGTCATTTCGCACACACGCGGTTATGGCGACAGCCAAACACTTGAAGATTACCTGGACGATTTTGCCGATTTCGTCAAATCCAATATGAATGACATCGCGGCTTTAAATATCGTCTGCACACGACCAAAGGATTTGACGCGCGAAAGCCTAAAGAATCTGCGCCTGACGCTCGATCGCGAAGGTTTTACCGCGCAAAAGCTCAATACTGCGATTTCAAAAATGACAAATGTGGAAATCACAGCCGATATCATCAGCTTGATTCGCCGTTATGCCATTGGCTCGGCACTCGTCAGCCACGAAATCCGGATCCAAAGCGCCGTCGATAAACTCAGGAAAGCGCACCAATTTAGCGCCCAGGAATTGACATGGATTGCACGCATGGAAAAATATCTGCTCGAAGAATCTGTGCTGAATATCGATGTCTTTGATGAAGATGGGCGATTCAGGGCACAGGGCGGCTTTGCAAGACTCAATCAAATCTTTAAGAATCAATTGGAAAGCGTCGTACAGGAATTGAATGAATATTTGTATGACGACGGAGGAAAAATCGCATGACCACTCAGGAAATTGTTTCAAAACTCTGGAATCTCTGCAATGTCCTTCGCGATGATGGCATTACCTATCATCAGTATGTGACGGAACTGACTTATATACTTTTTCTGAAAATGGCGAATGAAACCGGCACAGAGAAACAGATTCCCGAAAAATACCGATGGAATGTATTGATTTCCAAAAGTGGGATTGAGCTGAAAAGTTATTATAAAGATTTGCTCGATCATCTGGGTGAAAACTGCACGGGACGCATTCGCGAAATTTATCAGGGCGCTTCGACAAATATCGATGAGCCCAAAAATCTCGAAAAAATCATCAAAACCATCGACGGTCTGGACTGGTTTTCGGCGCAGGAAGAAGGCCTTGGCGATTTATATGAAGGTCTGCTCGAAAAGAACGCCAACGAAAAGAAATCGGGGGCCGGTCAGTATTTTACGCCTCGCGTGCTGATCGATGTCATGACGCGTCTCGTGAAGCCGCAACCTGGCGAGCGTTGTAACGATCCCGCGTGCGGCACATTTGGCTTTATGATTGCCGCTCATCAATATGTCAAAGACCAGACGGACGATTTCTTCAATCTCGATGCAGAAACAGCCGACTTCGAACGCAATACCGCATTTACCGGCTGTGAACTCGTACACGACACGCACCGACTCGCTCTCATGAACGCCATGCTTCACGGCATCAATGGCGAAATCCTACTCGCCGATACCTTATCCACGCAAGGCGAGCGAATGAAAGATTATGATCTCGTGCTGACCAATCCGCCGTTTGGTACGAAAAAGGGCGGCGAACGTGCGTCCCGCAATGATTTCACTTTCCCGACCAGCAACAAACAGCTGAACTTTTTACAGCACATCTATCGCAGTTTGAAAGCCAACGGCAAGGCTCGCGCAGCAGTGGTGCTGCCCGATAACGTGCTCTTTGCCGACGGCGATGGCGAGCGCATCCGCGTGGACTTGATGGACAAATGCGATCTGCATACGGTTTTGAGGCTGCCGACCGGCATCTTTTACGCGCAGGGCGTCAAAACGAATGTATTATTCTTCACGCGTGGCAAGACCGACAAAAACAATACAAAGGCGGTCTGGTACTATGATTTGCGCACGAATATGCCCTCTTTTGGCAAGACGAATCCGCTCAAACGCGAGCATTTTGCGGACTTTGAAAAGGCGTATGAAGCCAGTGACCGCCACAAAGTCAAGGATGAACGCTGGAATGTGTTTACGCGAGCACAAATTGCCGAGAAAGGCAACAGCCTCGACCTTGGCCTGATTCGCGATGATTCCATCGTCGACTATGAGGATTTGCCCGATCCGATTGAGAGTGGCGAAGATGCGATTGCACAACTGGAGGAAGCCGTGGATTTGTTACAGAGTGTGGTAAATGAACTCAAATCGTTGAGGTGATAGGGAGATTTAAGATGTCAGACAAGGAGCTAAACAATACGATTTTTTTGATGTATCTTGTCACGGAGCATTATAAAAAAGCGCATTCACTCACGAATGAACAGTTTCTGGAGCTGAATTCGAAATATGGCATTCTTCGCTTTGTGTCCGAATGTCCGGAAATTTTCGATTGCATGAGCGCACAGGAAATGGTGGAGGAGATTGATCGTTATGTTGCAAATGCATGATACATTATACCACGGTACAATATATGAGATTTCCAAAGTGGATGTTTCAATGGGAAGGAATCATAAAGACTTTGGAAAAGGTTTTTATTTGGCTTTATCTAAATCACAGGCAATCGGAATGATGCATAAAAAGTATCGCGAAGCCACGAAACGAATGAGAAATGATAAGCCTGAAGGAGTTTCGGAAAGATTGTATGAGGTTAAACTTGATCTTAGTTATTTGAATACACTGAGTGTTAAAGTATTTGATACAGCTGATATGGATTGGTTGGATTTCGTATTATTGTGCAGAAGTAAAGGCGGTATACCGCATCATTATGATGTGGTCATTGGTCCAACAGCCGATGATAATACGATCTTATGTTTAAAAGCATATTGGGATGGCGTGTATGGAAGGATTGGCAGTGCAGATACTAAAAGAATTTTGCTGAACAATCTTGAGGTAGAGAATCTTGGTATCCAGTATTACATTGGAAAACAGGATATTGCTGATAGATTGATAACGAATATTTCGTTGATTAACTGGAGGTAGTATGATTACCGAAAGCCGAATAGAAACGACCAAAGGCATGTGTGTGATTGCATTGACAAAGCATATCATGAACAAGCTAAATCTGAGTAATGATGCGGCATTTGCAAGATTGCTTCGAACGAAACTGTTTTCACTTCTCATGGATAGCGATACCAGGTTATTTTTTGAACCGAATTCATATTTATGCAAAGCATGCGATTTCGAGCTGGATGGTTCTGAAGAGCGTATGTATGAATTTATTAATGAATAGAGCAACCGAGCTTTAATGTTAATAGCCCCCGGTTGACGCAGCCTACCGGGGGATCAAGAGAAGCCAAAACACACGAACCCCATAGGGGTTCAATATGACAGAGCCAAACAAGATGATACGCACCAAGAAAACCACCGCCCCATCAAATGCCCCCAAAACCATCCCCACCGTGCCCGAAGCCGAACAGCCGTATAAAGTGCCCGAGAATTGGCGGTGGGTGAGATTGGGGGAAATATATGTGATTAATCCACCTGTAGAAGGCGATGATAGCATGGATGTATCTTTTGTTCCTATGGAAAAAGTAAATCCAGGCATGTGCAGTGATTTTACGTTTGATATTCTACCATGGAAACAAGCAAAAAAAGGGCATACCCGTTTTGCAAACGGGGATATTGCATTCGCAAAAATATCGCCTTGTTTTGAAAACAGAAAAGCATTTATCGCAACAGGATTATTAAACGGTATAGGCGGTGGAACAACTGAGTTAATTATTTTACGCCACCCCAAAATATTACAAAAATATACATATTATTCAATTATGGCAGATCGTTTTATCAATGGTGGAGTCCAAACATATAGTGGAACCGTAGGTCAACAACGCATCAGTATGGATTATGTTCGTAATTATCCATTCCCCCTCCCTCCGCTCGCCGAGCAACAGCGCATCGTCGACCGCATCGAGCACCTGTTCGCGAAGCTCGACGAAGCCCGCGAAAAAGCCCAGGCCGTCGTCGATGGCTTCGAAAACCGCAAAGCCGCCATCCTGCATCAAGCTTTTACCGGCGAATTGACCAGGAAATGGAGAGAGGAACGGGGGATTGGAATGGAGGGGTGGAAGACAGTAGCATTGGAAGACGTATGCCACAGTATATTTGACGGTGACCATATGCCACCCCCAAAGTCAGAGAATGGAATCCCGTTCTTAGTTATTTCAAATGTCAATGATGGATATTTGTCATATGATAATACAAGATTTGTACCATTGGATTATTATGAATCATTGTCAGAAACGAGAAAACCAAAGAGGGGGGATTTGCTTTATACTTTAGTTGGTTCATATGGTATTCCAGTCGTTGTTGACAATGAACGTCCGTTCTGTTTTCAAAGACATATAGCTTTGTTAAAGCCGAGCAATGTTAATACATATTTTTTATGGTATCAGATGCAAACAAAAGAGATATATGAGAAAGCAAGTGCAATAGCAACAGGCACAGCTCAACTGACAGTTCCAATTAAAGGGTTAAGAAAGATAACCATATTATTGCCAGAACGAAGTGAGCAGATGGAAATATCGAATTTACTTAATTCATTACTTTCCCAAGAACGCCGGGCCCGCGACCTCGCCGAATCGGTGATCGCGCAGATCGATGGGATGAAAAAGGCCATACTCGCCCGCGCATTTCGCGGGGAGCTGGGGACGAACGATCCGAGCGAGGCGGCGTGCGAGGTGTGATGGGGGGATATAGGAGGTCGATATGAGTTTAGAACCTGGTGGAAGAGCAAAAAGACGTGGCGGTAGTGGCTTTTCATTACCCACTTTCTTGTGTAAATACACTGAGGAATATGTTGGTATTCCTGCACTGCTGTCCCACAACTTTTCAGAACAGCGCAAGCTGAGGATTCACAATAGGTTCAGTCATCTTAGGTATGAGGTAATCGTCGAGAATTTCGTTTGAGAACAAATTAATACGTATCCAATTCAGAATTTCACGCATT
>JAFUEE010000191.1 GCA_017464085.1 Pseudomonadota bacterium | reverse complement strand
ATGGCGCGCCGATATGTGCCAAGGGGGGGGGGCGCGTATGGCGGCGGGCGTATCCGCTTGCCGGATAGACCGCCGCGAAAGGCCGTGTCCGGCTTGCCGGATAGGCCAGAAGATGGCGCGTATGCCGGCACGGCATAGCGTCATGACGTAAAAGAGCCCGCGTGAGGATCAGGCGGCGGAAGGCTGAGGGGCGCTGGCGTCTGATCTGTGGGCAAAGCGCATGATGGCGAACGTGAGGATGGCGCCGGTCATGAAGACGGCGGCTGTGGAGAACTTCATGGGGCCGAGTCCGACGAGAGGGGAGGCGATGCCGCCGGAGAGGAAGCCTGCGGCGCCGAGGACTGCGCTCGCGAGGCCGGCTTGTTTGCGCGCGGCGTTCATGGCAAGGGCTGTCGAAGGCGCGAGTATGAGGCCGAAACTGCTCATCATGAGGAAGAGGCAGGCTTCGAAGAGCGCGGCTGGGGCGTTGAGAATGAGCGCGGCGGAGACGCACGAGGCGGTCACGAGGAGGATGATTGAGCCGGTGATGAGGCTTTTTTGAGGTGTTTTGAACTTTGTGGAGAGGAACGCAAATATGCCGATGGCAAGCGCGTTGGCGGCAAAAAATGCACTGTAGGCGAACGCGGAGAAGCCATAGTGAGTCTGGAAGATGAAGGGGGAAGCCGAGATCTGGCCAAAGAATGCGAACATGGCGGCGGCCTGCATGACGGCGTAAGTCATGAAAGTGCGGTTCCGGACGAGCTCGCGGATCTGGCCGAACGACTGAAGGACAGAGAGATCTTGCCGATTTTGGGCGAGATGTGATTCGGGGAGGCGGAAGGAGGCCGCGAGCAGGACGATGCCGATCGCGAGCAGGAGGGCGAAGACCATGCGCCAGTCGGAGAAGCTGAGAATCCAGCCGCCGAGGACGGGGGAGATGACCGGCGCGATGCCGCTGATGGCGCCGATGAGCGCCATGACTGTCGCGAGCGCGCGACCGCTGCAGAGGTCTGTGGCGATGCTGCGGGAGAGGACGACGCCGCCGGAGGCGCCGAGGCCTTGGACGAAGCGCAGGGCGACGAACGAGCCGATGGTCGTCGAGAAGATGCAGAGCGCGGATGAGACGGCGAACAGGATGAGCGTGAGGATGAGCGGACGCTTGCGGCCATATTTGTCGCTGAGCGGCCCGATGATGAGCTGTCCGAGCGCGAGTCCCAGCATGCTCGTGGTCAGGCCGAGCTGGACTTGCGCAGGCGTTGTGCTGAACGTCTCGGTCATGGACGGCAGCGCGGGCAGGTACATGTCTGTCACGAAGGGGGCGAATGCCGTCAGGGCGGACAGCATGATGAGCAGGAAAACTGAGGGTTTGGGATCTTTGGTATCTGTCATAAAGGTATTGCTTTGGGCATCCCGGCGCGGCACGGGGACGTGCGTTCGGGATGGGGTCAAAAAAAAAGCGCAAATCCAGAACCTGGATTTACGCTTTCAGCCACTCGGCAGTGATGATTTAGTGAATTTGGTGATTTTGTGCAAGAAAAATGTGGGTGTATGTGGTTTTAGTTAGAGCAGGCGCGGATGAGCGCGTCTTTTGTGCTCTGGAAATCGGGCGTATTGATGAGGAGATGGATGTTGTCGCGGTCGATGACTTTGGGGCAGAGGTAAGCGCCGATTTCTTCCTGATAGCTTGCGAAATCGACTTTTTTGAGGATTGCGGCGGCATCAGCGGCATAGATGTATGAATTGCCGACATAGAGCTTGACCTGGTCGAGGACTTTTGAGGCGAACGTGTAGTCGATCTTGTTGTTGACGTTCTCGGCGACATGGACGCGCGGTGCGGCAGGATGGTGTCCGCCGTGCCAGCTGTTGTGGTACGCCGGCGCGGATGGCCTGTAGGCCTGGGAAGGCCTGAGGACGGGGGCGGCAGGCTTGTGGACGGGGGCGGCATGGTGGTGTCCTGCGGGGCCAACGTGTTGCGGGCGGTTTGCCTGGCTTGCAATGCCGGCTTTTGTGAGCGCGTCTTTTGTGCTCTGGAAATCGACGGCGTCGATCAGGAGGTTGATGTTGTGGGGATCAGAGAGCCTCGGGATGAGGTATTCGCCGATTCTTTCCTGTTCGCTTGCGAAGCTGACTTGTTTGAGGACGCATGCGGCATCGCGAGAGGTGACGCTTGAGTTGCCGGCATAGAGCACGACCTGGTCATAGACTTTTGAGCCGAATGTGAAGTCGATTTTGCTGCAGATTTCTGCGCTGGCGAGTCCGGGCAGTGCGATGCACGAGAAAAGTGATGTTGCGAGGATGGCGAATAATTTAGAGCGAAGGGGGGATCTCATGGTAAACTCCTATTAGATATGAAAATGGTTGGCATCGGGGGCATCGTCGGCGCATGTGATCTGCGCGTCTCAAGTCGGCGAGCGGCTCATGGGGGATAATGATGTGCATGCATCGTGCCAAGGTTTTTATGTCTTTTTTAGGGGGAAGCCTCCCCCTCGCGTCTATGTGCTCGCCTGCGGCTGCGCGCATACGCCGCTACCCCCTCTGGGAATTATAAAAAGATGGGGATGACAATGGGGAGGGCATGCACAAAGCCTGTGATACGGAAGAAAACAGCAAGGCGCTTGCGATGGGCTTTGCGCACACTGCGATGACCAGGGGAGGAAAAAAAAAGCCGGCACACAGGGGGCCGGCTTTGGAGGGATCGCAATGAATTGCGAGAATTATTTGTCGAGAGCGATGAGGCCGCATTTTCCGTCTTCGAGTTTGTAGAGGACGTTCGTGGCCTTTGTGTCGGCATTGACGAAGACGAGGACGGGGAGATCTTCGAGGCTGAGTTTCATGGCAGCATCGTCGATAGACATTTCGACGAGGGCGATGGTCTCGTGCTTGATGATCTTGGCATCTTCCTTTTTGACATCGACTTCGGGGATGTCTTTGATCTCGACGTCTTCGGGGATTTCCTCGACATCTTCGGAGGGCAGTTCGACGACGGAGATGTCGAGCATGCGGGCGGGTTTGATATCGACAGGCTTGCGGGCGCGGAGTTTTCCTTTGTAAGTGTGGATCTGGCGTTCGAGCTTATCGAGCGCGAGATCAATCGATTTGTACATGTCTTCGCTGCTTTCTTCGCACTTGATGGAAATGCCTTTGTAAGAAAGGTGAAGTTTCGCAATGTGACGCAATTTTTCGACAGCGAGCGTAATCTGTGCGTCGAAATCGTCGCGGATGTGTTTGCGAATCACACGGCGGATCTTTTCGTCAGCGTAGTCTCTGAGTGTTTCAGAGGGATCCATGTGACGGAAGCTGATATCGATCTGCATCGTAAACTCCTTTACCTGGTAGGCCTGTGAGGGCCTGTGGGAATATGCGGCGAGACTGCCGCTGAAAGAGGGCGCGGAACTTTTTGGGGCCGTTGGCCAGCCGTTTGTTGAGTATCCGCACAAATCCGAAACTGTCAACCGATGAGGCAAAAAATCGTCTCTATGCCTTTATACACGAAAGAGCCTGTGTTTGAAAAAGGGATTTTCCGCAGTGAGCGCATTTCTTTTGGGGTGTGGTGCGCACATGAGCGTTGGGGCAAGTCATGCTGAGCGCCCGTTTGGGCGCGATGGCGCATCGAGGGCGGCGCATAATGGGGAAAATGGCGTATTTGAGCGCATCCTGGATCTGTTCGAGGGCGTTTAGGAAGGTCTGAACAATTGCCGTTTTGGGGACAATAGTATTTCAGACGCATAAGTTTTGTGCGGGCGAGACGCCCGCATCCCCAGGAGGTTTTCGAATTATTCAGAGCTTCCTTTATTCGTCGTTCAGGTCGCGCGGATGGGAGAGCTGTATGGGGACTTTTGGGGAGTTTGAAGCCCATTCGAGCGTGCGCGTGGGGAAGGCGAAGCCTGTGCCGGCGGCCTCGACGATGCGCATGACCTGGAGCAGGAATTTCTGTCGCACGGCCATGTGTTCGGCTTTTGAGGTTTCGAGCGTGAAGACGACGACCTCGATGTCGAGGCTGGAGTCGCCGAATCCCAGAAATCCCACGTAATGGTTTGGCGCGTAGAGATCTGGATTTTCGAGGATGTATTGCTTGATGTCGGAGACGATTTTTTCGATCTGGTCTGCGGTGGTTGAATAGAGGACGCCGAAATTGCATTCCATCTTTCGCTTATGCCGGCGCTCGAAGTTGTTGATGCTTGCTGTCGTGAGGAGCTGGTTTGGCATGGTGACCAGCGAGTTGTCCCAGGTGCGGATGATGGTGGAGCGGAGGCGGATTTCCTCGACGCTTCCGGAGATGCCGTTGACCTCGATCCAGTCGCCGATGTCGAACGGGTGGTCGAAGAAGACGACGAGCGAGCCGAAGATGTTTGCCAGCGTGTCTTTGGATGCGAGCGCGACGGCGGCGCCGCCGATGCCGAGGCCTGCGAGCACTGAGGAGACGGAATAGCCGAGGTTTTGGATGACGAGCAGGACGCCGAATGCGACGAGGATGAATTTGATCGAGCTCGAGATGATCGGCACGAGCATGTCGTCGAGCTTTGACTCGGTCTTGCTCGCGCGCTCGTTGAAGTGTTCCGTGAGCTTTGTCGTGACGAGCAGGAGGTACCAGATGACGCACCAGATGCAGATGCCGCGCACGATGATGAATATCCACTTGAAGATCGTGACGCCCCAGCTGGGCGTGTCGATGAGCGCAAGCCCCAGAGCGCAGCAGAGCGTCAGGGCGATGATGTGCAGCGGCTTTTTAATGCTTGAAAGCAGCGCATCTCTCCAGATGGACTTTTCCTTGCTTTTCGCGAGCGAGGCTTCGATTTTGGGGACTAGCCATTGCGTGACCTTGTCGATGATATAGGCGCAGAGCGTGCAGACCGTGACGATGAGGATGTCTGCGATGGAGATTTCGAAAATCTCGAAATTGAGTATGGATTTAATAAAGTCGAGCATGGTGTGCCTCGTTGGGGGATTATGGAAAGCTATTTCCGGTGGGGCAGGACAGCTTGGGGGGGGCAATATTTTAGGACAGCGGGTGTGTGGGCGCGCCAGGTGCATGCCGTGCCGGATGGGGGCTGTGCAGAACATGCGGCGAAAAGCGCCGTGATGCGCGGGAAAGCCCGGGTCAGTCGACGTTCCCCAGCCAGGCGTCGACGAGCGGGAGCTGCAGGTTGAACCAGGCGCGCATGGTCTTTTCGACGGAATATGGGCGAGGCATGCCGACATCATTCTTGTATCTGTAAAGGCAGAGATAGAGGATTTCCTGCGCGCGCCTGAGGTCGGGATAGGCATGGAGCGTCTCTCGGACGCGTGCGGCGGTCTCGGCCTTCTGAGATTCGCTCATCTTGAGCGTTTCTGCGGTAAATGACTTGACGACAGCTTCGAGCGCAGGCGTATTTTTATCGATATATCGCTTGAGCGATTCGTCGAGCTCCTTGCAGAGCGTGGGCTCGCTGACCAGAATGCTGTACCTGGCGGCATTTTCCGGGGATCTCGGGATGGGGGCGGCATTTTTTCCAGCGAGCGCCTGCTGTTCCTGGCGCTGGAGTTCGGCCTCTTCAAAGGGGATGATGGCTTTTTCGACTTGTTTTGCGCGCGCATCGAAAGTCATGACAATTCTGTACATGTCCGTCTGGAGCTGGACGAATTGCGAGACGTAGTCTTGCGCTGGCGCAGGTGCGGGCAGTGCCGTATCATCCGCGAGGCTGCTGCCTGCGGGCACGAAAATGGAGGACTGTGCGGCTGCAATGCCCGGCGCGGAGAGGAGCGAGAGAAAAATTGGGAAGATGAGGAGCCGAAAGTTTTGCATAATCGATACAGAGGGGGTAAATCACCGTGGCAGTCTGCCGGGCTCATGAGGGCGCACGATGCTCCCCCGGGGCATGGCGGCGTTATATCAGAACTCTGAAGATACGTCTAATGGTGTATAGCCGGGGGGAGCGGCGTATTGCCGCAGGCAATAGCCGCGCGGGGGGCGTCCCCCCGTCCCGAAAAAACAAACAGGAGAACAAATGGCGCGTTCGACAAAATTTATTTTCGTGACAGGTGGTGTGATCAGTTCGCTTGGAAAGGGCATTTCGGCGGCCGCGATCGGTGCGCTGCTCGAGTCGCGCGGCCTGAGGGTCAATTTCCTGAAGCTCGATCCGTATATCAATGTCGATCCGGGCACGATGAACCCGTTGCAGCACGGGGAGGTGTATGTGACGGAGGACGGCGCGGAGACGGACATGGATCTCGGGCATTATGAACGGTTTACGCACACGCAGACGCGCCAGGTGAACAACTGCACGGCCGGGCGCATCTATTACTGCGTGATCACGAAGGAAAGGCGCGGGGATTATCTCGGCGGGACGGTGCAGGTCATTCCGCACATCACGGACGAGATACAGCTTGTGTTCCGCGAGGGCGCGCAGAACTGCGATGTGGCGATCATCGAGACGGGCGGCACGGTCGGCGATATCGAGTCTCTGCCGTTTCTGGAGGCGATCCGTCAGTTCCGGGGCAAGCAGAATCGCGGTGATGTGATCAATATTCACGTGACGCTTGTGCCGTATATCAAGACGGCGGACGAGATGAAGACGAAGCCGTCGCAGCACAGCGTGGCGGCGCTTCGCGAGATCGGCATCCAGCCGGACATCCTGCTGTGCCGGGGGGAGCGCGACCTGCCGATGGATATCCGCAAGAAGCTGGCGCTTTTCTGCAATGTCGATGAGGACTGTATTTTTGGCGCGCGCGACGTGGAGAGCATCTATATGATGCCGACGTATTTCCGGAGCCAGAACCTGGACGGGAAGATCTGCGAGCTTCTGAACATCTGGACGAAAGAGCCGGACGTGAAGCCGTGGGAGGATATCTGCGAGATCATCCGTCATCCGTCGCGCACGGTGCGGATCGCGCTTGTCGGGAAATACGTGAAGCTTCACGAGTCGTACAAGAGCCTGATCGAGGCGCTGAATCACGGCGGCTATGCGAACGACTGCAAAGTGAGCCTGAGCTATATAGACAGCGAGGAGCTGGAGTCGCTGAGCGAGGAGGAGCTTTCGGAGGTGCTTTCGCCGGTGGACGGCATTCTCGTGCCCGGAGGGTTCGGTGTGCGCGGCACGGAAGGGAAGATCCGCGCGGTGCGCTACGCGCGCGAGCATCGGGTGCCGCTGTTCGGGATATGCCTCGGGATGCAGATGGCGCTGGTGGAATATGCGCGCGACGTGTGCGGCTGGGCGGATGCCAATTCGTCCGAGTTCGTGCCTGATTCGTCGCATCCGGTGATTCATCTGATGGCGTCGCAGGAGAATGTGACGGAGAAAGGCGGCACGATGCGCCTGGGCGCGTATCCGTGCAAGCTGCTCGAGGGCTCGAAAGCGCGCGAGATCTATGGGAAGCGGGAGATCAGCGAGCGCCATCGCCATCGCTATGAGGTGAACAACGACCTTCGCGGGGCGCTTGAAGCGGCGGGCGTGGTGTTCAGCGGCACGTCGCCGGACGATTCGCTCGTGGAGATTTTCGAGCTGAAGGATCATCCCTGGTTCGTGTGCACGCAGTTCCATCCCGAGTACCAGTCGAAGCCTACGGCGGCTCACCCGCTGTTTGCGAGCTTTATCCGCGCGTCGATTGAGCACGGAAAATGATGCGCTTGTGGCCTGAAATTGGCAATCCAGGCCGAAACGCCCGATGTCCGGGCCGGTCAGCATGGGGGTTACCATGAAAAAATTGATCACGACACTGGCAGTGGCGATATCTCTGGTATCCGCGTCGGCGGTTTATAGCGAGCCGATCGAGGTATCGTCCCCGGATCTGCCTGCGGTTCGGACGAAGCCGGACCGCGCGATGGGGCGGATATTCATCCAGGCCAATTTCAGCTCGCACCGGATCATCGTGGACGGGGCGGAATACCCGGCATATCTGGCGGATTCAGGGATCGAGGTGACCTCGAACGTGCTGCATGACGTGACGGTGTCGAACAGTGCGGGCGCGGAGAAGAAGTACCGCCTGAGCGTGAATCCGGGTGAAACCCTGATGCTGTATGTGGACCTTGGCGGCGCGAAGAGCACGGGGGCGAGCAACAGCGCGAACCAGAAGAAGGACGAGGTGACGACGGGCTTTTTGACGGTGACGGCGGAGTCGGAGGCGCAGATATATATTGATGGCAAGCTTGTGGCATCGAAGACGCCGCTCAAGAAGCACGAGGTGAACACGGGCTCGCATACAGTGCGCGTGTATTTCTTCGATACGCGGACGTTCTCGAAATCGCGGGACATTTATGTGGGCAAAGGCGCGACGATGAGCCTGAGCTTTACGAAAGACCGCTGATATTTGTTTTGAGGGAGCAGCTTGCGCTTGGGCGCTGCGCTGCGCGTTCCGGCCTTTTGCGCCGCAATGCGGCCGGAGGCGTTCGCTATGGCATTCGCCATACGCGAACGCAATGACGTGCGGAGATGAATGCGCTTAAAATCTCGGAAAAAAGTTGCTCATGGGAGACGAAAATGTTAAAGACGCTCGCCAATTTGTGTTTTGCGGGATGAGAGAGTCCTGTGAAGCGGCCAGGGACGGTGCACGAAGAGAGCAACACGGGAAGTGAGCATCAAAAGCGCATAAAGGCGTCAATGGCGCACAAAAGGTGACAAGTATGTTTTGTCAAGTGGAAATGCTTGACAAACAGAATTTCATCAATATACTACTATGGTTTTAATCTAGGCCTGGAAATTGTTTTCGG
This sequence comes from Pseudomonadota bacterium, assembly GCA_017464085.1. Taxonomy (GTDB): domain Bacteria; phylum Myxococcota_A; class Bradymonadia; order UBA4248; family UBA4248; genus UBA4248. The sequence continues at coordinate 17,234 of JAFUEE010000191.1, read as the reverse complement.
GTCTGCAGGCATTAAATTAAAAGAGGAGATAAAATGCCGACAATCAATCAGCTGGTAAGGAAAGGCCGGGAGCGTAAGACGTGCAAGACGAACTCGCCGGCATTAAAGAGCTGCCCGCAGCGCCGTGGTGTCTGCGTGCGTGTGAGCACGACGACGCCGAAGAAGCCGAACTCGGCACTTCGTAAGGTTGCCCGTGTTCGTCTGACGAGCGGAATGGAAGTTTCGAGCTATATTCCTGGCGAAGGCCACAACCTCCAGGAGCATAGCGTTGTGCTGATCCGTGGCGGTCGTGTGAAGGACCTTCCCGGTGTTCGTTATCACATCATCCGTGGTACGCTTGATTCGATGGGTGTGAATGCCCGCCGTGCCGGACGTTCGAAATACGGCGCGAAGCGTCCTAAATAATAGAGGAGATAAACAATGCCAAGACGACGTGAAGTCGAGAAACGCGACATCCTGCCCGATCCCCAGTATCATGACCGGCTGGTCGCGAAATGTATCAACAGTCTTATGTATGACGGCAAGAAGAGCACGGCGGAAGCCATTATGTACGGCACGCTTGAGCTTCTTGGCGCGAGGACGAAGGGCGGCGAGGACAGCAGTCTTGATGTGTTCAAGAAGGCAGTTGACAATGCGCGTCCGACCGTCGAAGTGAAGAGCCGCCGCGTGGGTGGTTCGACGTATCAGGTTCCTGTCGAGATTCGTGCGGACCGTCGCACGGCGCTTGCGTTCCGCTGGCTGATCGGCAATGCCCGTAAACGCCCTGAGAAATCGATGGTGGAGCGTTTTGCGGCAGAGCTTCTTGATGCGTACAACAACAAGGGTACGACGATTAAGAAGAAGGAAGACACGCACCGCATGGCAGAGGCCAACAAGGCGTTTGCGCACTATCGCTGGTAGTACTCAGCCGGTTTCCGTAGTTCTTTTATTGATGTAATGCACGCTTCTGAGAATTGGCTGAGTGCGTGCTTTGGTATGTGAGAGCATTAACGTGGGACGAGATGTAGATTTAGGTCATGTGCGCAATATAGGTATTATGGCGCATATCGATGCAGGCAAGACGACGACGTCAGAGAGAATATTGTTCTTCACGGGGCGGACACACCGCATTGGTGAGGTGCATGACGGCGCGGCGACGATGGACTGGATGGCTGAGGAGCAGGAGCGCGGCATTACGATTACGAGTGCGGCGACAGTCTGCTACTGGAAGCGTAACGGTGTGAATCACCGTATCAATATCATTGACACTCCGGGACACGTCGATTTTACGATCGAGGTGGAGCGTTGTCTTCGCGTTCTTGATGGCGCGGTGGCGGTGTTTTGTGCCGTGGGTGGTGTCCAGCCTCAGAGCGAGACGGTATGGCGTCAGGCTGATAAATACTGCGTACCGCGTGTAGCCTTTGTCAACAAGATGGACCGTGTCGGAGCGGACTTCAAGCAGGTGCTTGCGCAGATGGAGACCCGTCTGCATGCGAATCCTGTTGCGGTTCAGCTGCCGATCGGTGCGGAAGACAGGTTTGAGGGCGTGATTGACCTCGTGGAGAACAAGGCATTATTCTTCAACAAGGACACGATGGATACCGATGAGGGTGAGATTCCTGCGGACATGGTGGACGAGGTTGCGGAGTATCGCGAGACGCTGATCGTCAAGGCATCCGATTTTGACGAGAGTCTGATGGAAGCCTATCTGAATGGCGAGGAAGTGGAAGCTGCCCAGATACGCGCGGCGCTGAGAAAGGGCTGTGTGTCGATGGGGCTTGTGCCGGTTTTCTGCGGGTCTGCGTTCAAGAACAAGGGTGTGCAGAGGGTGCTCGACGGTGTTGTGGACTACCTTCCGAGTCCCGTGGACATCAGCGGTCCGATGGTTGCGCCTTATGAGGCGTTCGCGCGTCAGGAGCGCGACGAAGGTGATGTGCGCGAAGACGAGAAGTTTGAGCTGAAGGTCTCCGATAATGGCCAGTTTGCAGGCCTCGCCTTTAAGCTCATGTCCGATCCTTATGTCGGTCAGCTTACATTCGTGCGCATCTATTCGGGCAAGCTTGTGTCCGGAGCGAGTGTTTTCAACACGAACAAGCATCGCAGGGAGCGCATCGGACGTCTTCTCCGCATGCATGCCAATAAACGTGAAGATATTACGGAAGCCTATGCGGGCGAGATTGTTGCAGTTCTTGGCTTGAAGAATACGGTGACGGGTGACACGCTTTGCGATGAGGGCCTTGATGTTGTCCTTGAGGCGATGTCATTCCCGGATCCTGTCATCAATATGTCTATCGAGCCGGATACGCAGGACGATGTGAATCGTCTCGGGATCGCGCTACAGAAGCTTGCAGCAGAGGATCCGTCTTTCAAGGTCAGCACGGACAACGAGACCGGGCAGACCGTGATCGGCGGCATGGGCGAGCTTCATCTCGACATCATTGCATCACGTCTGAAGCGTGAGTTTGGTGTCAATGCGAAAATTGGTCGTCCTCAGGTCGCTTATCGTGAAACGATCACGCGCACGGGCGAGTGCGAGTGTCGGTTTGTTCGTCAGTCTGGCGGTCGTGGCCAGTATGGTCATGTCAAGCTTGTGCTTCGTCCGAACGAGCCGGGCAAGGGTATTACGTTTGAATCGAAGATTGTCGGTGGCGTTGTTCCGCGCGAATACTGGCCGGCAGTTGAAAAGGGTGTGCGCAGCGCGACGGAGACGGGCGTGCTTGCCGGTTATCCGGTAGTTGATGTTCATGTGGAGCTGATCGATGGGTCGTATCATGAAGTCGACTCAAGTGAGATGGCATTCCAGGTGGCGGGCTCCATGGCCTTCAAGGACGGTTGTAAAAAATGTGGTGCACAGCTCCTCGAACCCGTTTTTGATGTTGAGGTTATCACGCCAGAGGAGTATACAGGCGACGTCATTGGCGATTTGAACAGTCGCCGTGGACGTATCCAGGATCTGGAACCCAGGAAAGGCGTGCAGGCGATACGCGCTGCGGTGCCTTTGTCAGAAATGTTCGGTTATGCGACGGTGCTTCGCTCCGCGACGCAGGGCCGGGCGAGTTATACGATGCAGTTTAAGTGCTACGAGGCGCTTCCGGCGGCATTGTCGGAGAGCCTTGTGGAAAAGTTTGGTGCCAAGTCGAATTCATAAGAATTCAGGGAACAATTGATAGGAGAGCCTAAAATGGGCGACAGAATTCGCATTAAACTGAAAGCGTACGACCACAGACTGTTGGACGCTTCAGTTCAGGAAATCATTAGTGCAGCGCAGCGGACAGGTGCGAAGATTGCGGGGCCGATACCTCTTCCCACGTCGGTCAGCAGATTCACTGTTTTGCGGAGCCCGCACGTCAACAAGAAAAGTCGTGAGCAGTTTGAGATTCGTACGCACAAGCGTCTGATTGACATTGAGACGAACGAGCAGACTGTGGATGCTTTGATGAAACTGGATTTGTCGGCAGGCGTGGATATCAAGATTCGCCTTCGCGACTAGTAATGGAAACGCAGAAAATTTAGGTAGAGCTGCGAAAGGTAACGGAGAATCGAGATGAAATTGGACTTATACAACCTGACCAACGAAAAGATCGGTGAGGTGGAAGTGTCTGATGAGGTTTTCGGTGCTGAGGTTCGTCCGCATCTTTTCCACGAAGTGGTGAAGATGCAGCTGGCGAATCGTCGTCGGGGAACTCATAAGGGCAAAACGAGATCTGAAGTGAGCGGCGGTGGCAAAAAGCCGTTCAAGCAGAAGGGAACAGGCAATGCTCGTCAGGGTACGAGCCGTTCGCCGCACATGGTCGGCGGTGGCTGGGCATTTGCGAAACGCAACCGCGATTACAGCTATTCTTTGAACAAGAAGAAATGCCGCGCGGCGCTGCGCAGCGTCCTGAGCATGGTCGTCTGCGAGGGCAAGATCAAGGTCGTCGATAATTTCGATCTGTCTGAGATCAAAACAAAGGCTGTCGTCAACACGCTGAACACGCTCAATGTCGGACGTGCGCTCGTTGTCGACTGCAAGGCTGGGGAACAGGAATACACGACGCTCAACAACGAGAATCTTCGTCTGAGCGTGCGCAATCTCCAGAACTACAAGTATCTTCGTCCCGAAGGCGTGAACGTTTATGACGTTCTGCACTATGGCGGCGTTGTCGTGACGCAGGATGGCCTGAAAAAACTTGAAGAGAGGTTGAAGGGATGAAGCGCATAGAAGATGTTATCCGTCGTCCGATCATCAATGAAAAGTCGACACTTTGCCGTCGTTTTGGCAATCAGTATGTTTTCGTTGTCGATCTGAAGGCCAACAAGCAGGAAATCACGGAAGCCGTGAGCACGCTTTTCAACGTGAAGGTTGAATCGGTGAATACGATGATCATGCCGGGCAAAGACAAGCGCTTTGGCCGTCACATGGGTCATGTTGGCAAATGGAAGAAAGCGGTCGTGACGCTGGCAGAAGGCCAGAAGATCGATTTCTTTGACAAGGTTGATGAAGCCGCAGAAACGGCAGAAGCCTAGGTCTAACGATTAAGCATTTGGAAGGTGAAAAATGGCGCTTAAGAGTTTTAAACCGACATCGGCTAGCCGTCGCTTTATGACGGTCCTCAGCCGCGAAGATGTCACCGCAGATTCCCCCGAGCGCAAGCTCGTGGTGAAACTGTCGAAGAAGGGTGGACGTAATAATCTCGGACGTATTACCTGCCGTCATCATGGCGGCGGTCACAAACGTCGTTATCGTCTGATTGACTTCCGTCGCAACAAGATCGGCATTCCTGGCCGTGTCGTTTCGATCGAGTACGATCCGAACCGCACATGCCGCATCGCGCTGATCTGCTATGCTGACGGTGAAAAACGTTATATTCTCGCTCCGGAAGGCCTTGAAGTGGGACTTGAAGTGATTTCGAGCGCGCACGCAGACATCAAGGTCGGCAACTGCCTGAAGCTGAAATACATTCCGCTCGGCACGGAGATTCACAATGTAGAGATGCGTCCTGGCAAGGGCGGGCAGCTCGTGCGCAGCGCGGGTGTTGCAGCGCAGCTTATGGCTCGTGAAGGCAACTATGCCCTGATCCGTATGCCGTCCGGCGAGCTCCGCAAGATTCATGTTGAATGCCGCGCTACGATCGGTCGAGTTGGCTTGAGCGATCACGCCAATGTTTCCCTCGGGAAAGCTGGCCGCAGCCGTTGGCTTGGTATTCGTCCTTCTGTTCGTGGTGTTGTTATGAACCCGGTCGACCATCCGCACGGCGGTGGCGAAGGGCGTACGAGCGGCGGTCGCCATCCTGTTACGCCTTGGGGTATCCCGACCAAGGGCAAGAAGACGCGTCATAATAAAGTCAGTAGCAAATTCATCGTCAAACGACGCAGCAAATAGTTGAGGAGACTATTCAATGCCACGATCTATTAAAAAAGGTCCTTTCATTGACGAACACCTTGCCAAGAAAGTCGAGGCTAATGAAGGGACAGCCAAGAAAGTCATTAAGACTTGGTCACGCCGCAGCATGATTCTGCCCGAGATGGTGGGCATGACGTTTGCGGTTCACAATGGTAAGAGTTTCATCCCCGTTTTCGTGACCGAAAACATGGTTGGACACAAACTCGGCGAATTTTCGATGACACGTACTTTCCGCGGACATGCGGCAGATCGCAAGGTCGCTAAGAAGTAATTCTTGCGCCGGACGTAATGGAGAAATCAGATGGGCAAGCCTTCATTGAAGAATGAACATCACAGCGCGAATCGCGTGAGCGCGATGAGCGTGCGTCTGGCGCCCCGCAAGGCTAGAATCATTGTTGACATGATTCGTGGCAGCCGGGTGAACGACGCGATCAGCATCCTGCGCTTCACAGACAAGCGCGGTGCTGTGATTATTGAAAAACTGATCGAATCGGCACTTCACAATATGTCTGCCGATACCGATATTGACAGCCTGAAAGTTGCGCGTGCATGGGTGAACGAGGGGCCGACGCTCCGTCGTTATATGCCGCGTGCCCAGGGGCGTGCGACGCGCATCCGCAAGCGCACCTGCCATATCCATATTGAACTTGATAATGTTCGTGGCGCCAAACTGAGCGCTGCTGAAAAGTAGTAGGAGGTTCCCTTGGGTCAGAAGAGTAATCCGACAGGTCTCCGCATTGGTGTGATTCGAACCTGGTCGTCAAAATGGTATGAAGAAGGCAATTATGCGAAATGGTTGAAAGAAGACCTTCGCATTAAGAAGTTCATTAAGGATGAATACCGTGAAACCGGTATCAACCGCATCGAGATTGAACGTGCCGCCAATAAGGTGAAGGTGAGCGTCTATACGGCGAAGCCCGGCATCATCATTGGGAAGAAAGGCGCGGCAGTCGAAGTTCTGAAAGAAAAGCTTCGCAAGATGAGCAACAGCGAAGTCTTTTTGAACATCCAGGAACTCCGCAAGGCGGAGATGGATGCTCAGCTCGTGGCCGAAGGCGTTGCCCGCAACCTCGAGCACCGCGTGAGCTTCCGTCGCGCGATGAAGAAGAGCGTTCAGACCGCTCTGAAACTTGGCGCGAAGGGTATCCGCGTGAACTGCGCCGGCCGTCTGGGCGGTGCAGAAATGAGCCGTACTGAATGGTATCGTGAAGGCCGCGTGCCTCTTCACACGCTCCGTGCCGACATTGACTACGGATTCGCGGAAGCCAAGACTGCTTATGGCATCATCGGTATCAAGGTTTGGATCTTCAAAGGCGAAATCCTTGGCGATCCGCTGAGAGTGAATGCATAATTAATAACCAGGCGCTGCTTTTGTCGCGCGTAGTGTATTTATGCTTTGACAAGTCACCTGAGTAGGTGTATGTGTGCGCGACGGTTGAGGCATAAAAACATGCCTGAGCAGTGCCTGATCATGAATCGAAAAGAGCGAATGAAATGTTCATTCGCAGGAGCTCACGATGTTAAGTCCGAAGAAAGTTAAATGGAGAAAGGTTCAGAAAGGAACGATGCGCGGTGTCGCGTATCGCGGTTCCGATGTGAGCTTTGGTGATTATGCGTTGATGGCGACTGAGCCCGCAAGGATTACTGCCCGTCAGATCGAGGCGGCTCGTGTTGCGATGACGCGTTATGCCAAACGTGGTGGCAATATTTGGATTCGCATTTTCCCCGACCATCCTGTGACGCAGCATCCCGCTGAGGCCCGTATGGGTAAAGGTAAGGGCAATCCTGAATATTGGGTTGCGATCGTTAAGCCCGGTCGTGTTCTTTACGAGATGGAAGGTGTGACAGAAGAGGTTGCTCGCGAAGCATTCCGTCTTGCGTCGAATAAATTGCCTTTGAAGACAAAGTTTGTTTGTCGGGAGCAAATCTAATGAAAGCAGCTGAATTGAGCGAAAAGAGCCAGGCAGAACTGAAAGAGATGCTTGACAGCAGCAGGAAGGAGTACTTCCGGCTGAAGATGCGCCAGGCAACCGGTCAGCTTGACAAAGTTTCCGATATGGTAAAACTCCGCAAGGATATTGCGAGACTGAATACCGTTATTCGCGAACGTGAGTTGAGAGGATAAGAAATGGAAAGCAAAAAGTGTGGAAACCGCAAGACTCGCGTGGGTACAGTTGTCAGCGACAAAATGGAAAAGACGATCGTTGTCGTTGTGGAACGCCGCGTACTTCATCCGGTTTATAAGAAGTTTGTAAAAAGTCGTTCGCGTTACATGGCCCAGGACAGCGAGAATACTGCGCGCATCGGTGATCATGTGATGATCGAAGAAACGCGACCGATCTCTAAGAATAAGTGCTGGCGTTTAAAAGAGATTATCCGCCGTGCGCCTGTTTTATAATCCAGAGTATTCTGATTAAGGGGAAATAGCCGTGATTCAGATGCAGTCAGTGCTCTCAGTTGGTGATAACTCGGGAGCCAAAAAAGTTCAGTGTATAAAGGTTGTTGGTGGCTCTAAGCGTAAATATGCGGGAATTGGCGATGTCATCGTCGTTTCCGTCAAGGAAGCCATCCCCAACTCGAAGGTCAAGAAAGGTGATGTCCATCACGCAGTTATCGTCCGCACGGCCAAGGAAATTGCGCGTAAAGATGGGAGCTACATTCGCTTCGATGGCAATGCGGCAGTTCTGATCGATGCTCAGAAGAACCCCATCGGAACCCGTATCTTTGGGCCGGTTGCCCGTGAGCTGCGTGCCAAGGGCTACGTGAAAATCATCTCTCTTGCTCCAGAAGTTCTTTAATACGAGGTATGATATGAAGATCAAAAAAGGTGATGTTGTCATCATTCTTTCGGGTAAAGAGCGGGGCATGCAAGGAAGTGTTTTGCGCGTTGATACCAAGAGCGATCGCGTTTTCGTCGAGGGTCGCAATATCGTCAAGGTCCATCGCAAGGCGAATGGTCTTGGTCAGGAAGCCGGTATCATCAGCAAAGAAGCAAGCGTGCATGTGAGCAATGTTGCCCTCTATAGCGAGAAGCTGAAACGCGGTGTCCGCGTTTGTCTGCGCTATGTCGGGCAGGATGACAAGCTCTATACTTCTAAGCGTGATGCGTTGAACAGCTTTGGCGGTGCCGTTGAGCACGTTAAGAAAGTTCGTTACTGTGTAAAGACTGGCGAAATTTTCTAGTCTGTATTGATATCAGGAGGAGTCAGTGACTCGGCTATACGATCGCTATATCAACGAGGCGGTTCCGGCTTTGAAAAAGGAATTCGGATATTCCAATCCCATGGAAATTCCTCGTTTGGAAAAAGTAGTTCTCAATGTCGGTCTTGGCGATGCTGTGAGCAATGCCAAGCTCATTGAAGTTGTTTGTAATGAAATCGCTGCCATTTCAGGTCAGAAGCCTGTTGTGACGAAAGCGAAGAAATCGATCGCGTCCTTCAAACTTCGCCAGGGTATGCCCATTGGTGTCATGGTCACGCTTCGCCGCGACCGCATGTTTGAGTTCCTCGATCGTCTGATGAACATCGCGCTTCCGCGAGTTCGTGACTTCCGTGGCGTGAGCGCCAAAGCCTTCGACGGCAAGGGCAATTACACGCTGGGCGTGAAAGAACACATCATCTTCCCGGAAATCCAGATCGACAAGATTGAGAAGGTTTACGGGTTGAACATCTGTGTCGTGACAAGCGCGAGAACTGATGACGAAGCGCGTGCTTTGCTCAAGTATCTCGGCATGCCGTTCAAGAAGTAAGGAGGTTGCTGTGGCTCGTAAAGCTATGATTGAAAAACAGCAGAGCAAGCAGAAATTCTCAGTGCGCAATTATACGCGTTGCTCTGTCTGCGGTCGTTCCCATGCATATTTGAGAAAGTTTGGTCTTTGCCGTATTTGTTTCCGAATGCTTGCTTTGAAGGGTGAGCTTCCCGGTGTTACGAAAGCCAGCTGGTAAGCTATAGGAGAGATAACATTATGATGACTGATCCTATTGCGGATTTGCTGACGCGAATTCGTAATGCCCAATTAGCAAAACACGATAAAGTTACTGTCAAGACGTCACGTTTCCGCTGCGAGATTCTCCGCATCCTCAAGGATGAAGGCTTCATCGCTGATTATGCCGTGACGAAAGATCCGATCGCGGTTGCTGAAATTTCGCTCAAATACTTCGACAACGCCCCCGTTATCCGCAATATTACCCGTGAATCGAAACCCGGTCGCCGCGTTTATGTCAAGCACCAGGCGATTCCTGAAGTCCTCGGCGGTCTCGGCCTCTGCATCATCAGCACCTCCCATGGTGTGATGAGCGGTAAAGAAGCACGTGAAAAACGTCTTGGCGGCGAACTCATCTGCACAGTCTACTAGGAGCAAAGATATGGATACCGAATTCAAACAATCCCGTATTGGTAAAGCTCCGGTTGCACTTCCCGCAGGTGTCGAGGTCAAGATTGACGGCAAATGCGTGAGCGTCAAGGGGCCCAAAGGCAACGTCAGCCGCACGTTCGGCGACTGTGTCGATGTCAAGGTCGAGAACGGCCATGCCAGCATCATCCTCAAACAGCTCGATACCGACGGCCGCGCGAAGAGCGGTCTCTATCGTTCGCTGCTTCACAATATGGTCGTTGGCGTTTCCACCGGCTATGAGAAGAAACTCGAGATTATCGGTACTGGTTATCGTGCGGATATGCGCAATGCGCGTGAAATCCTCTTCAACCTCGGCTACAGCCACCCGATCGTCTATGAGCTTCCTGAAGGCGTGACCGCTGAGGTCTCCAAGGACAACAAGATCACTCTCCGCAGCGCGGACAAAGAGCTGATCGGACAGACTGCCGCTGAAATCCGTTCTTTCCGTAAGCCTGAACCCTACAAGGGCAAAGGTGTTAAGTATGTTGACGAAGTCATTCAGCGCAAGGCTGGCAAGACTTCTAGTAAGTAAGGTCTGACGGGAGGAATCAAATGAGCTGTATTTGCAAGAAAAAACAAGAACTTCGCCTTCGTCGCCAGAAATCTGTCCGTCTGAGAGTGAAGGGTACTGCGGAACGCCCCCGTCTCTGCGTCTTCAGAAGCAATAACCATATGTATTGCCAGCTGATCGATGACAACACGGGTTCGACGATCCTCGCCCTGAGCACGCTCAGCAGCGCAGTGAAAGGTTTAGTGGCTGGTAAAAAACCGGTTGAGCAAGCCAATATTCTTGGAAAAGAATTAGCCAAGCTCTGTGCGGAAAAGTCCATCGATAAAGTCGCTTTTGACCGCAATGGCTTTATCTATCATGGCCGCATCGAAGCAGTTGCTGCAGGCGCTCGAGAAGGTGGTTTGAATTTCTAGAATTAAGCTGGCTTCTTCATGAAGTCAGTAAATACGAAGGAGAAAGAGAGTGACAACTGCTCGAGTTATACCTGAGAGTGATCTGATCGAAAAGGTCGTATATATCAATCGTGTTGCCAAGGTCGTCAAGGGCGGCCGTCGCTTCAGCTTCGGCGCGATTGTCGTCGTCGGTGATGGCAAGGGCAATGTCGGCTGCGCACATGGCAAGGCAAATGAAGTTCCCGAAGCAATCAGCAAGGGTACGGAACGCGCCAAGCGCATGATGAGCAAGGTCACCATCGTGGACGGCACGCTCCCCCACGAAGTGGTCGGACATTACGGCGCATCTAAAGTTTATCTCCGTCCTGCTGGCAAGGGCACTGGCGTGATCGCCGGCGGCGCTGTCCGTGCAGTCCTGGAAGCATGCGGTGTTGAGAACGTCCTTTCAAAAGCGATCGGTTCCACCAATCCGCACAACCTCGTTCGCGCAACCCTGGATGGCCTGAACAAACTCGCCAGCCGTGAGCGCTATCTTGCCAAACTCGGCAAGACCGATGCCTAAGTTTCGTCTGGAGCATATCATGAGCAAGATTAAAATTACGCGTACGCGCAGTAGCATCTGCCGCATTGATGCGCAGATTGAAACTCTGAAACACCTTGGCCTGCGCAAAGTCAACCAGAGCGTTGTCCTCGAGGATACGCCTGTTGTCCGTGGCATGGTCAAGAGAGTCGAACACATGGTCAAGGTTACACCGGTCGAAGGCTAGTGTATAACAGACATTGAGGTAAAATGATGATCGATTTAAGCAATCTTTCGCCGGCACCTGGCAGCACGCATTCGCGCAAGCGTCTTGGTCGCGGCACAAGCAGCGGCCAGGGCAAGACTGCCGGTCGCGGTCAGAAGGGTCAGAAGTCGCGTTCGGGCGGTTCGCCTCGCGTCGGTTTCGAAGGCGGTCAGATGCCTTTGAGCCGTCGTTTGCCGAAACGCGGTTTCAAGAATATTTTCGCGAAAAATATCGCCATTGTTAATGTCGAAGATCTCAATCGTTTTGACGAATCGAATCCCGTTGATATCGTTGCGCTCCGCAACGCTGGTCTCGTTCGCGGCCAGGTCGACGGCGTCAAAATCCTTGGCTGCGGCGATCTTAACGTCAAAGTGAACGTTATTGTCGATGCTGTCAGCGCGTCGGCTCGCGAGAAAATCGAAAAGGCAGGCGGCAGCATAGAGGTTTGCGGTGGCTAGCGGATTTTCAAACATGTTTAAAATCCCTGAGTTGCGCAAGCGTATTCTTTTTACGCTTGCGCTTCTTGCGGTTTATCGAATTGGTTGTTTCGTCACGACGCCGGGCGTTGATCGCATCAAGATGAACTCGATGTTCGGCGGTGACGGCCAGGGAATGATGAGTCTGTTCAACTTCTTCTCTGGCGGCGCCCTCGAACAGATGTCGATTTTCGCGCTCGGCATCATGCCCTACATCAGTGCTTCGATTATCTTCCAGCTCCTCGGCGTGGTTGTCCCTGCCGTTGAGCGCAAGCAGAAGGAAGGCGAAGCAGGGCGGCGCGCAATCAATCAATGGACTCGCTATCTTACGCTCGGGATTTCGATCGTTCAGGGCTCTTTCATGGCGACTTATCTCTGGAATATGCATAGCTCCGGGGAGGTCGCAGGGCTCGTGACGATGGGGAGCGTGTTGGGATTTAAGCTGTTGACAATCCTTTCTCTGACCACCGGTGCCGTCTTCATCATGTGGCTGGGCGAGCAGATCAATGACCGCGGGATAGGCAACGGTATCTCCCTTGTCATCTTTGCGGGCATTGTGGCAAGGCTTCCGAATGCGCTGTTCACGCTCTATGAACAGGCAATCGGCGATAAGACCGGTACAATCGGGCTTTCCATGTACCAGGTCATCCTTCTTTCGGGCATCGTGCTTGTAACGATCGCCTTCATCTGCTTCTTTGAAAAAGCTCAGCGCAGGATTCCGATTCAGCATGCCAAGAGGATGGTCGGGCGCGATTCGTTTTCGGATCAGGCGTCTTACCTTCCCCTCAAGCTCAATACTGCGGGCGTCATCCCGCCGATTTTTGCCAGTTCTATCTTGATGTTCCCTGCGACGCTCGCAGGCATCTTCCCGGATGTGCCTTTCCTTCAGTCCATGCACGCGGCTCTGATGCCCGGTGACTGGCGTCATATCCTGTTTTATGTCGGACTGATCGTTTTCTTCTGCTTCTTCTATACAGCCGTTGTCTTCAATCCCGTTGATGTCGCGGATAATCTTAAGAAGAATCAGGCGAGTATTCCGGGCATACGTCCTGGCAAGCTTACGGCGGAATACATTGACCGGGCATTGAGCCGGGTGACGGTCGTCGGGGCGATTTATATCTCTCTCGTATGTATTCTCCCTGAACTTCTCGTCGCCAGTTTCCAGGTTCAGTTCTATTTTGGCGGCACGGCGCTTCTCATCGTTGTGGGCGTTGCGCTCGATACGGTCCGTCAGATCGAAGACCATCTGACCAACCGTCACTATGAGGGCTTCAACACTCCGTCGAATCGTCCGCGTCTCCGCAGCAGGGCTTAATTTGAGGTTATTATGAAGAAACGAGTTATCCTTATGGGACCGCCGGGAGGCGGCAAGGGAACGCAGGCCAAGCGTCTGACTGAGGCAATGAACGTTCCGCATATTTCTACAGGCGATATGCTCCGTGCTGCCAGAAAAGAAGGCACGGAACTCGGCAAACAGGCTGATGCGTATATCGCAAACGGTCAGCTTGTCCCCGATGCTCTCGTCAATGGCATCGTCGCCGAACGTCTCGCTAAAGAGACAGGCGGCTTCCTGCTTGATGGCTATCCGAGGACAATCAGCCAGGCTGAGGCGCTCCGCGAAAGCGGTCAGGCCGTGGATGCCGTCATTCTCATCGATGTCCCTGATGAGAAGCTCGTTTCTCGCATCGTTGGCAGACTGAGTTGCGGCAGCTGCGGGAGTGTCTATCACCTCACCACTATGCCCCCTAAAACGGCTGGAAAATGCGATAAATGTGGTGCTGACCTCGTGCAGCGTTCGGATGACAAAGAGGATGTCGTCCGCGAAAGGCTCGTCGCTTATCACAACCAGACACAGCCTCTTGTGGAGTATTATTCCAGGCAGGGAATCCTTCATTCCATCGATGGGGAGATGTCCGTCGATGAGGTGTTTGAGAAGATCCGCCAGGTGCTTGAATTCTAAGCATGCATGAAATTAGCTTTTTTTGTTGAATCATTTCCGCGTCTCTGTTAAAAGGGCGCGGTTTTGGTTGCAGCAAAAAATGGCTGTACACTGTTAATATTAAGGAGAGCGAACATGAAGGTTCGACCGTCAGTAAAGAAAATCTGTGATAAATGCAAATTGATTCGCCGTCACGGCGTGGTTCGCGTGATTTGTGAAAATCCGCGTCACAAACAACGTCAGGGCTAATTTAGGAGGAGAAGCCGCATGGCACGTATTGCTGGTATTGATTTGCCGCGACGCAAACACATGGATATTGCTCTGACGAGCATTTATGGCATTGGCCGCTCGCGCGCGAAAGATATTTTGGACGAAGCAAAGATTCCCTATGATCGTAACAGCGATGATCTCACCGAAGCTGAGATTCGCGCGATCCGTGACGTGATCGATGCTCATTATCAGGTCGAAGGTGACCTCCGTCGCCTCGTCCGCATGAACATTAAACGCTTGATGGATCTCGGCTGCTATCGCGGTCTGCGCCATCGCCGCGGTCTCCCTGTCCGTGGTCAGCGTACCAAGACAAATGCCCGCACCCGCAAAGGTCCGAGCAGACTCGCCGTCAAGAAGAAGAAGTAATCAATACTGCCTGATCAGTCGTAATATCCAGAACAGGCTATAGAATAAGAGGGAAGACAGTGGCAAAGGATTCAAAATCGAGCCGACGTGTTGCTAAGAAACACGTTAAGAAGAATGTTCAGAGCGGTGTCGCGCACATCCGTTCAACGTTCAATAATACAATCATTACGATCACTGATAATAACGGCGAAGCTGTGTCCTGGTGCACAAGTGGAACAAAGGGCTTCAAAGGCTCCCGTAAGTCCACGCCGTTCGCCGCTCAGGTCGCTGCCGATGATGCCGCTCACAAGGCTATGGATCATGGCATGCGCTCCGTCGCCGTCTATGCAAAAGGTCCTGGCTCCGGTCGTGAAGCCGCCCTCCGTGCCCTCCAGGCTGCCGGCCTCAAGGTCACGATGATTCGAGATGTGACTCCTATTCCTCATAACGGTTGCAGACCGCCTAAACGTCGCCGCGTCTAATCTGTTTATGAGTTGTGACGCCGGATAAGCACGCTTTTCCGGCGCTTTATTGTATGTCACCTTTCGAATGTGGAGGATTGCATGCATCGAAATTGGACAGATCTCATCAAGCCAAAAGGTGTTGAGATCGATCATGAAACACGGACTGCAAATTATTGCCGCTTTGTATGTGAGCCCCTCGAAAGAGGTTATGGACATACGCTCGGCAATGCTCTGCGTCGTATCTTATTGAGTTCTCTGCAGGGCGCTGCTGTTACTGCAGTCCGCATTGACGGCGCCCTTCATGAATTTATGTCCCTCCCTGATGTCAAGGAAGATGTCACTGTCATCATCCTTAATATCAAAGAGATCCTTATCAAGTCTGATGTCACTGAACCCGTCTGGCTCCATGTCGACAAACATGGTCCCGGTTACGTCTATGCTCGTGATATCGAACTCACTAACAATGTCGAAATCCTTAACCCCGATCATATCATCTGCACACTCGGCGAAGATGCTCACTTCGTTGCCGATCTCTGCGTTGATACTGGCAAAGGATATCGCCGTTGCGACGAAAGCCGCGATCCCGATCTCCCCATCGAGGCTATCGTGATCGATGCTCTGTTCTCCCCGGTTCAGCGCGTCAATTATACTGTGACGAATGCCCGCGTCGGGCAGCACACCGACTACGACAAGCTTACGCTCGAAGTCTGGACTGATGGCTCTGTCGCTCCTGAAGATGCCGTCGCCTTCGCTGCTAAGATTCTGAAAGAACAGGTCTCCATCTTCATCAACTTCGATGAAGATATCGTCCCTGTCGAGACAGCCGTCGAAACTGTTGAGGTCAATTCTAATGAATACCTCGATCGCTCCGTCAATGAGCTCGAACTCTCCGTTCGCTCTGCTAACTGCCTCCAGAATGCTAACATTCGCTTTATCGGTGAGCTCGTTCAGAAAACTGAAGCTGACATGCTCAAAACTAAGAATTTCGGACGAAAGAGCCTCCGCGAGATCAAAGATATCTTGCAGCGCATGGGCCTCACGTTGGGAATGTCTATTGACAACTGGGAACCTCCCGTTTGAGTTAAGATGATTGTCTGTGCCCCGCGCTCAGACATATAGGTTAGGAAATCATTATGAGACATCGTAAATCTGGTCGTCACTTTAGCCGCCCGGCCGCACATCGCAATGCCATGTTCGAGAACCTCGCTACTCAGCTCCTCGATCATGAATCCATCGTGACCACCGAGCCCAAAGCTAAAGAACTTCGCTCCGTCGTTGACAAACTTATTACCATCGCCAAACGTGCCGATAGCAAGGATATCCACGCTCGCCGTATCGTCGCTGCTCGCCTCAATCAGCGCGTCGTCGATCGCACAGATGCTGCCGATTCCAAAAATCATAACTCCGTCCTCAACAAGCTTTTCGATGATATCGCAAAACGCAATGCTAATCGCCCCGGCGGTTACACCCGCATCGTCAAGCTTGGCAATCGCCACGGCGACAACGCCCCGATGGTTATGATCGAGCTCGTTGAAAAAGCTGTTCCCGCTGAAGTCGTTCCGGCTTTCCAGGCCTCGACCGCTGAATAATTCAGGGTTCTAATGCTTTTATGGCCGCCCCTTTTTGGGGCGGCTTTTTTTGTTTTTATATTCAATCGTCGTGGGGGTAGCGGCGTATGCGCGCAGCCGCAGGCGAGCACATAGCCGCGAAGGGGGAGTCTTCCCCCTCAAAAAAGTATATTTATAATGTTCAAGCGCTGCTTTTAATGTCTTTTTTATATTTTCGGCCTATCTCGCTAGTCGCTCGATACGGCCTCCGCGCTCCCCTATGTGCTCGGGCTCTCGCCCTGCGCGCATACGGCTCGCGCTTTTCACCATAAATTATATCGGCTTTTTCTCTCTTTGGGCTTTCCGCTCAAATCAGGGCGTTTGTTTGCCGGTTGGCGATAAGATGTCGCATCCCTGAACATGTTTTCGACATCCTCAAGCACTTCAATGCTTCGCATGTCCCATTGATCCAGCGGCTGGTCAAATGAAGTCGCGCCTTCAAACATGCCGATCATGCATCTCACGTTTTGCGTATCCCAGTCATTCAATGGCTGATTGAAGGTTTTTGCGCCCTTGAACATGTAAATCATGTTTGTCACGTTCCCGGTATTCCCACTGCTGTCCCACAACTTTTCAGAACAGCGCAAGCTGAGGATTCACAATAGGTTCAGTCATCTTAGGTATGAGGTAATCGTCGAGAATTTCGTTTGAGAACAAATTAATACGTATCCAATTCAGAATTTCACGCAT
>JAFUEE010000190.1 GCA_017464085.1 Pseudomonadota bacterium | reverse complement strand
CTTTGTATTGCAATCATAAGCCAGATAACCAAGGTGAATCAAATAAGCAAAAACAGCATCTTTGGAGTGAAAGTCTGTCATCGTGTTCAGGAATTTATCCACTTTCACATCAATATGACCACCCGCAATCATGGCTTTGACATCATCTTTGATTCCATCAAAATTCATTGATATATATGTCTTTATAGAATCATAAGAGCCTGTCTTCGTCCAGTAGTTCCCAAATTTTCCGGCAGACATTGCCTGTACGACGGAGTTCGGATTATATATTTCGAATGTATTTTTTCTAAAATCGAGTTTATAGCCGTCATACCATCGCCTGCATTCCTCAAAATCCATATCATTCTGTTCGCAAAGCGTTCGGGTTTCTTCTTCCGTAAAGCCGAAATATTCCGCCAGCTGCTTTGCTTCTGTCATGGTATATTCCCTGAACAGATTGAGCTTCGACTGAATCTTGTCGCGCACGACAGGGAGGACACCTGTCAGATAGATCAGGGCAAAAGCGGGGGCAAGGTCTGCGTTCTTAAACATGCCGTTCAAAAAAGTCAGGTATGGGTCAAATATTGAGGCATTGACCTTTTCGCGCACGAGCACATCGTATTCGTCTATAATGACGACGAACTTCTTTTTCGTTTTTTTGTATATTTGCGCGATACAGTCTGCGAGTGACCACGACTTTTTTAAACCACATTCCGGAAATTCTTCGATGAGTTCTTCACGGATCTTGGCCGTAAATATCGGCACGATGTTCTTTTTACCATTGGAGTTCGAAAAAAAACCATTCACGTCAAACTTGATGACGTTGAAAGCGTTTAGATATGTCTCGAAATCGGGTGATTGAGCGATTTTGAGGTTTTCGAAGAGTGGACGCGAGTTGGCGCTCTTGCTGTAATAGGCCGCAATCATGTTGCCGGCCATCGACTTGCCGAAGCGGCGGGGACGCGCGACGCAAACAAAACGATCCTCGGTGTTCAGCAGCTGGTTCAGCTCGTGGAGAATCATCGACTTGTCGACGTAAATCCTCGAATTGACCGACATTTTCAACAATTCTTCATCTGGGTTGACATAAAGCCCCATGGTAAACCTCCAGTGCATACCGGCGGCCACAGATGGCCACTTTCCAGAGCATATCATATCTTGGGGCAATTGAGCGAGCGATTATGGCGCGGTCTATGCCTGCGGCATACGGCCTGCGTGCTCGCTTTGGGGCGTGTCATGACACGCCCCTACAGCTCGCTGCGGCGGCTATCGGTAATCATTGCCTACCGTTTGCCATCTCTAATGGAGAGGACAGAGGCCAAATGAGGCGACTGCTCGCTAATACGCCGCTACTACACCCACTATCTGTGATATGTTGCGTGCGATTTCGCAGACTAGTCCCACTCGAAGCTGTTGTATGAGCCACACCTCTTGCATTTGCCTATACAGACGTATTTATCAATGTCCTTGCTTCCAGTCCATATATTCTTGAATCCGTACTCCTGTTGGTTGCTTGTGGCGTAAATTGTTGAGGGGCATTCCTCATTGTCGCATCCGGTCGCGCCACAGACGCGGCAACGATGGATTATATGATCACATGTATGATCGGAGTAGGTCTTTCTTTGGCATCGTGACATACATTCTCTCCTATGAATTCTCTGTCCGTTGGATAAGTAAAATGCCATGATTTACAGCTTATTTGCCATAAACCTATCGCATCATAAAAAAAAAAATCAACCTTTCTTTACAAAAAAAATCGCTACGCGAAAACCTAGGATTCATGCGGGTTTGCGATGTTTGGCGGCTTAAAAGGTGCCGCCCGCGTATTTGCGAAGCAGATAGCGGGCGGCCAAGAGGCCGTATGCGCCGTTGGCGCATAGGCCGAAGCGCCGGAGGCGTGTTTGCATAGGCTTCATCTGGAACGCCAGAATTGAAGTTTGCCTCCTCTATATATGCCTTGCGAGCGTCGCAAGCCAGTGGACGTATTGGCTGCGCTTTTCATTTTATGGCATTTCTGATAAAACCGCGCCGCTATTTTTGAGCCCGGAAACGGGCGGGAGCGCGTAAGGTATGGCAAAACTCTATTTCAGATATGGCGCGATGGGCAGTGCGAAGACGATGAACCTGTTGGCGGTCGCGCACAATTATGAGCAGCAGGGCAAGCGCGTGGTGCTGATCAAGCCGGCGCTGGATGACCGTTTTGGGGCGGACCTGATTCGCTCGCGTGCGGGGCTTGTGCGTCGCGCGGACATCTGCGTGAACGCGGACACATCGCTGAACTATGAGGATTTTCGCGGCGCGGACTGTGTGATCGTCGATGAATGTCAGTTCTTGAGCGAGTATCTGGTGCATCAGTTGCGGAACATCACGGTGGATCTCGACATTCCTGTGATCTGTTACGGGCTGCGGACGAACTTCAAGACGCGGCTCTTTGAGGGCTCGAAGCGCCTGATGGAGCTTGCGGATTCGATCGAGGAAGTGAAGACGACATGCGCGTTCTGCAACCGCAAGGCGGTGTATAACATCAAGCTTCGCAGCGGCAGCGGGTGCGCGACCGGCGAAGAGATCGAGCTCGGGGCGGAGGAGCTTTACCAGCCGACGTGCTGCCGGTGTTTCGAGGCGCGCATCGGCGCGCAGAACCCGCTCCGCGACGTGGATCATCTTGTGGAGCTCTGGCTCGTGCGGCATGGCGAGACAAACGAGAACGCGAGCGGCATCCTTTCGGGGCACATCGAGGCGGAGCTTTCGCCGCGCGGCATCGAGCAGGCTCGTGCGCTCAAGCCCAAGCTCAGCAACATTTATTTCGACCATGTTTACGCGTCGAGCCTCAAGCGCGCGCTGGACACGGCGCATTATGCCGGCCAGGATCCGGAGCCTGTGGACGCGCTTCGCGAGTTCTGCTTCGGCGATTATGACGGCCGCCCGATCCGCGAGCTGCCCAAGGACTGGGTCGATGCGCTCTACACGTTCACGACGGATTTCGAGACGCCGAATGGGGAGAATATCGCGATGGTCAATGCGCGCGTGACATCGTTTCTGAACAAGCTCGCGCCGGGGCGTTACCTGATTTTCGCGCATGGCGGCGTGATCCGGACGATCGCGAAAAATCTGGGCGCGGACCGCTTTATCCAGAACGGGACGGCGCTGATTGTCGACTGGACGCACCGCTACATCATGGGGACGGTGGAGTGATTGTGGGCCGGCTATGGCGTTGCCATACGCCGGCATTTGGGCGTCGCTATGCCTGCGGCATACGCGCCGCCTGCTTTTTGGGAAGCAGGCCGATGGCGATGGCGGCTGCGATGATGACGGCGCACCCGATGAGACTTTGTGCGCTGGGCAGTTCGCCCCAGATGATGAAGCTGAGCAGGAGACTGAATAGCGTCGAGGTATAGATGAACGGCGCGACGATGGTGGCTGGGCCGTATCTATAGGCGCGAGTCATGAGCTGCTGTCCGATGAGGCATGTCGCGCCTGCGCCGAGCAGGCCGAAAAAGTTGGGCAATGTCGGCATCTGCCAGGGGATGAACGGTATTGAGAAGAGCGGGAGCAGCGCGCTCATGCCCATGAACCAGAGCACGATCGTGTCGGAGGTTTCTGTGGCTTGCAGCTTTTTGATGAACGTGTATGCCACGGCAGAGAGGACTGCGGAGAGGACGGCGACGAGCGCGGTGCTGTTGATGGATGAAAAGTCTGGGGAGACGATGAGCGTCATGCCGAAGAAGGCGACGAGTATCGTCGCATAGATCCACCAGCCGAAGCGTTCGCGCAGGAACAGGGCGGCGCAGAGGCAGACGAATATTGGGGAGGTCTGGTTGAGACCGTTCGCGAGCCCGAGCTCCATGTGGTAGATGGCCCAGACATATAAAATAGATGCGAGCGAGCCGAAAAAGCCTCGGAAGAAGAGGAATTTTTTATTGTTCCCGAGGGGGATGGGCTTGATTTTGGTGGCCATGAGCGTGAGCAGGATGACCAGGCCGACAACGCCTCTGAAAAAGGCCGTCTCGAGTTCGGGCAGGCCTTGGCCGAAGGCGCGGATCATGACGGAACTGAGTCCGATGACGATGCCTGCGGAGATCATGAAAGCGAGCGCTTTGGGGATGTTTGTGGATGGTTTGTCTTCAGGTTTTTCTAGGATTGGGAGATGTGGCATGGTTTTGTGTGATGGAAGCGCGGCGCGCGAGCGCGCCAAAAATAATGGCGGCCGCGTATGGCGAAGAGCCATAGCGAGCCGCCTGCGAGCCGTATGCAGTGCCGCGAAGCGGCACAAATAGGCGAGTTTACTTGCCGATGCAGAAGTGTGAGAAGATTTCGTTGAGGATATCTTCGGAAGCGAGTTCTCCGGTGATGAGCGCGAGGTTTTGCGCGGCCTCGTGGAGGTCTGCTGCGATACATTCGGCGGGGAGTCCGCTGTCGAGCGCGTCGAGTGCGCGTCGGATGGCGGCATCGGCCAGGTCGATGTGCGAGATGTGGCGCTGCGAGGTGATGAGCGTGACGTTTTCGACTTGTGCGGCCATGCGTTTCGCGGCTTGGACGAGGTCATTTTCGAAGTCGTCGAGGCCGGTGCTGGGGGCGGCGACGGTGGAGATGTCGCGCATCTCGAGGCGCAGCGAGGCGAGGAAGTCTTTGAGCGGGGCGGGGATCGGTGCTGGCGGCAGGTCAGATTTTGTGCGCAGGACGAGCAGTCGGCCGGTGCTGGCGAGGGTTGCAAGGCTGTCGCCGAGTAAGTTGCGGAGTTCTGGAAGGAGGGACGTGTCTGGCTCGGTGCCGTCGATGAGCAGGACGATGATGTCAGCGGTGCGGATTTGCTGCTGCGCGCGCTGGACGCCGATGACTTCGATGGGGTTGTCGGACTGGGTGATGCCGGCGGTATCGATGAGGCAGAAAGACTCGTTCTGGAGTGTGACGCTGGCTTCGATGGTGTCGGTCGTGGTGCCGGCGATGTCTGTGACGATGGCGCGGTCGTGACCGAGGAGTTTGTTGAATAGGCTTGATTTTCCGGCGTTTGGGCGGCCGATGAATACGGTGCGCATGCCGCCTGCGCGGTATTGCTCGTGGGCGCGTTTCATGCGCTTGAACTGATCGAGGAGCACGTTGGCGGTGTCGCGGATCTGCTGCGTGGGTAGCGGCGCGAGTTCTTCTTCGGCGGAGAAGTCGATGGTGGCTTCGATGGCGCAGAGGAGCTTCATGAGTGTGTCGCGCATTTTCTGGACAGCGCCGGAGACGGAGCCGGAGAGCTGCCGTTGGGCTTCCGCGAGCTGTCGCGCGTTTTGGGCATGTATGACATCCATGATCGCTTCGGCCTGCGAGAGGTCGAGTTTGCCATTGAGGAATGCTCTGCGGGAGAATTCGCCTGGTTCTGCGGGGATGGCGCCGGCTTCGCAGAGTGCGGAGAGTATGCGCGAGAGGTTGACGAGTCCGCCGTGGGCGTAGATTTCGACAGAGTCTTCGCCGGTGAAGCTGTGCGGCGCTTTGAAATAGCAGACGAGCGCGTCGTCGAGTTTTTGCGCCAGGCTGTCGGAGAGCGTGCGCATGTGCATGGTTCGCGGGGAGAGCGCGTCTGTGCGCGTGAGTTTTGAGAGGACCGCGAGTGAATCCGGGCCGCTGATGCGTATGACGCCGATGGCTGCGGGCATCTGTCCGGAAGAGATTGCGGCGATGGTCGTTTTGAAAGTGTTCACCGTATGCTGTCCGTATTTGGCGCTGTATTGAGGTTTGGGTGTACGGGGAGTTTTCGATAGAAGCGGAAGAGCGCAGGGAGGTCTTTGAAAGCCTTTGTGCGCGCCTGTTCGTCGAGGAAGCGCGTGTCCATGACGATGTCGAATGGCCCGCTGAGGATATGGTTGTTCAGGAGGTGCTGTATGTCGGCGTCTGTGCAGGCAGTGTTCGAGAGGTCGATGTATGTGCCGGCTGGGCGCAGAGCGTCAGGCGCCTGGACGAGTTCGCCTGGCGTGGCGTTTTGCAGGAGACAGACATGATAGCCTGGATCGGTGGGGAAGCGCGGCGGCTTTTGCGCGGCTGGACCGTCAGAGGCTGGGGCGCAGGGCATGAGTTCGGAGAGATCGATGTTGTGCGCGTTCTTTGAAAAAGCGAATGAGACGTAGAGCGCGGGAACCTGATCCTGGTCGATGCATGCGAATGTGAGTGATTCTGCCGGGAAAGAGAGCGGGCAACGGATGGCGGATGTGGCGAATGGGAGCTTTACGGGCAGGCATTTGCCGGAGCCAGTGAGTTTTGAGCGCAATGTGCCGCAGTCGATGCGCGTGACGTCGATGTATTCGTAGTCCTGAGCGATATCGATTTCGTCCCAGGCGAAGTCGTCTGGCTTGAGTTCAGTGGGCTCTTGCGGCGGGTCTTCGGGGGTGAGCAGCATGCATCCGGTCAGCAGCAGGGCAGATATGAGGAAGCAGAGGCGGAGTGTTTTCATATCATAGGTGTCCGGCCGCGCATTCGCTGTAGTGATGCGGCAGGCAGTGAGCCATATAGATGCGCGCGTTGTCGGCCGAAATTTTGAGGTTGTGTGCGGAGGCTGCGATTGCGCCGCTTTCGCCGGCTTTTATGGATTGCACAGTGCCGTCGATGTCGATCTCTGCCTGTCCTTGCATGACAGAGAGGAACATGAGTTCGTGCGGGAGTGTGTCCTGCCAGATACCGGAGCCAGAGAGTATTCTCGCGATGAGGCAAGGGCGCAGAGAAAATTCAGCGACGCGCAGCGAGCCATCGTCAGTCAGGACTTTGGGAAGGATGCGGCATCGTTTTTCGAGTGCTTCACCTCTGGGAGCGTCGAAGTCGATGAAGCGGAGCGATTCATCGATGTGAAGCGCGCGCGGTTTGCCTGAGTCGCAGAGGTTTCCCTTGCTGTCGTATCGCCTGTTCCAGTCGTAGAGCCGGTAGGAGACGGCGATTTTTCCAGGCTGCATGAGCTGTGGTTCGAGCGCGCAGATGCCGGCCCCGAGCGCATGAATGGTGCATGGGGGGATGATATAGAGATCACCGGGATGCACTGGAACGAAATGAAGGAGCGGCTTGAGAGAGCGCTTGGAATGCACAGCGTCGATGAATTCATCAGGCGTGACATCCGGGCGGATGCCCAGGTAGATGCCTGCATTCGGATCGCTCGCGAGCACTAGCCATGATTCCCATTTTCCGCTGAGGTTGTCGGGCATATCTGGGGTTTCGATGGGGGGATGCAGCTGCACGGAGAGATCGTGCGCGGCATCGATATATTTGACGAGCAAGGGGGTCTGATTGCCCCATGCCTGTCTGTGTGCGTCGCTGAGCCAATCGCCACCATGGGTTTGCAGGAAACTCGTAAAAGTGCCTTCATATATGTCCAAGCACTTGCTGGGGAGTTCAGCGGAGGTCGAGAATTCCCAGGATTCTCCGATGAAAGGGGGCAGAGCGATTCCCAGTTTGGATTTGAGCACGCGGGCGATTCGCGTGCCAGCCCAAGGGGTGCGAACGTAATCGGTGAAGTTGTCAGGGCGAAATTTCAGAAAGTTGGAGCCCATATCATTATAATAGCAGTGGTCATGGACCTTATGAGGATGCCGAGCCCGGATGATTGTTTGTGTCAGTTTAAGACACAGAGGGATGAAGCGGGCATATACGCCGCAAAGCGGCGCCCTGTGTTCATTGGTTGAACACAAGGGACGCGGAGCATAGAGCAAATGCGTGTATAGGGCAAAAGAAATGTTAGCAGTCGGCGGTGTGTGCGATTGCGAGAGGTTCGAGTCAGCGCTTGGCGGATTCGAGTTTTGAGCGGTGTTTTGCGGCTTCGTCAGAGAGCTTGTGGTACCTGTATTTTTTGAGGAAGAGGTCAAACTGTTCGAAAGCCTCAGCATCGTCGCCGAGTTTTTCTGCGGCCATGGCGCGATAGAAGCGCGCCTGTGCATCCATGTCGGCGCTGAGCTCTGAGGGGCTGATGAGCGCGAAATATCGTCTTGCGCCCTCAAAGTCGCCGAGCTGGTAGAGCGACATTGCGAGGTGATAGTTCAGCCTTGGCGTGTAGGGGGCATTTTCGTTGTGCGCAAGGCTTTTGAAGAAGGCGTCGCGGGCCTGTTCGTAATTTGAGGCATTGTAGAGGAGTATGCCGGAGTCGAAGGCATTTTGCGCGAGTTTTCGCTGTATTTCGTCGATTTTGGCTTCGAGGAGGGCGATTTCGGCTGGGTGAGTGGTGAGCTGTTCGCGGACTTCAGTGAAAGTTTCGACGGCTTCTGCGAAGAGGCCTTTGTCGATTTTCTGATAGACTTCGAAGGCGGCAGTGGAGCTTTTTCGGTCTTTTTCGAGTTCGGCTTCGAGGAAATTCCTGGCTTCGATGGCGCTGTTGTAGGATTCCTGTTTGAACTTGAACTCGCTGTTTTTGGCGCTTTGTTTGAGATTGAGACCTGCGAAGATGCCGATGGCTGCGATAATTGCGACGATGATGAAGCCGACGATCAGGTTGAGCGCGTACCGTTTTTCGTTTTGTATATTGATGTTCTGGAGTCTTGAGAGCGTATCGAGGCACTGTTTGTTCGTCTCTTGGACTTCGGCGAGGATTTCCTGAAGTTTTTTTGTATCGGGCGTGGTAGGTTCGGGCTCAGCGGGTTTATTTTTGGGTGATTTTCGTTTTGAGCGCGCTGGTGGGAAGTCTGTTTCAGCAGGGAGATCGGTCGCGAGTGAGAGCGCTCTTGATTCCGTGGAGGGTGATTTGACGGTTTCAGAGAGTCGGGAGAGCGGTGATTCATCGCGTTTTTCGGGTTCTGGGGTTTTGAGAGAGATTTTGGGCTCGAGTGCGATTTCGGCGGTTTCGCTGGAGCCCCCGATGTCGATGGTATCCGGATGCAGCTTGAGGCCGGCGGGCTCAAGGATGACATCGCCGAGCAGGTTGCCCTGAGGTGCGGGATCGGATTTGACTGCGGGTAGATCAACGACGCTTGCGGAGGTGGATCTTTTGGATTTTCGTTTGAGTTTTCCGGGGTGAATATTTTGGATATCGTTCATGTGTCAGCCTGTGTATCAAAGCTTTCATCGAGTGTAGAAAGCGGCGGTCTTTTATCAATATAGGGCGTTGCTGACAACACCGTAGTCGCGAATTTAGTGTGGCGTGTGATGTGGATGGTTGGGAGATGCGGCCTGGGGAAGTCAGTGGGGGCAGTCACGGTGTACGCAAAGAGCGATTCGGGGGCTCGCTTTCTAAAACCCCGGTCTCAGTGGTGCATGTGGCTGACGAGGTCTCTCGCTTAACACTGGTGTACTTGATTGACTTTGCTGTACTTGATTGACTTTGCGTGCGTCATGTGGGCAGTGCGCAGAAGGCGTGGCAATAGGCGTGGGGAGCGTGTGCGTTGGGCGAGGAAGTGGAAAATATAGGTGGAGATATTGACAAGAACTAGTAAAACGGCGTAAAAGAAAAATCTAACATGCCAGACAAAGGGTATCTGGTTTTTTTGACATATCGTGACAGGGATAAGTAAAGATGAGCATTCGTAAGGCAGGCGAGACCAACGTCGGCAGAAAACGTAATCACAATGAAGACAGTTATCTTATTGTGCATGATCAACTTTTATATATCGTTGCCGACGGTATGGGCGGTCACGCAGCAGGTGAAGTTGCGAGCAAGATGGCAGTCGAGACAGTGTCTCAGTTTTTCAAGGACACGGCAGAAGATGATGAGATCACTTGGCCGTTCAAGATGGACCGTCAGAAGAAGTATGAAGAGAATCGCCTTGTGACAGCGATTAAGTATGCGAATCTTCGTATTTACGAGGAGGCGCTTGCCAACGTGAAGAAGAAAGGCATGGGTACGACGATCGTGGCTGTGAACTTCACGAAAGACGGCGTTTACCTGGCGCATGTGGGTGACTCGCGTATCTATCGTTTCCGCAATGGTGAGCTCAAGCAGATGACAGAAGACCATTCGCTGCTCAATGACTACATCAAGATGAAGGTATTGACCGAAGAGGAGATCAAGAACTTCCCGCATAAAAACGTCATTGTCCGTGCATTGGGCATGAAAGACAACGTTCAGGTGGATGTGAGCTTTGAGGTGCCTCAGGACAAGGATATCTATCTGTTGTGTTCGGACGGCCTTTCTGGTGAAGTTCCCGATGAGCAGATGCAGGAACTGCTTCGTGCTCACAGTGATGACCTTCAAGCGGCGGTGTCTGCGCTCATTCAGCGCGCGTGCGATAACGGCGGTAAAGATAATGTGACTTGTGTGCTTGCGCAGTACATTGCTGACTGATTGTGGATTGTAGGCTTGAAAAAAAGACGCGATGTTTCGCGTCTTTTTTTTTGCCGTAGCATTGAGGTGTCTTTTTTTTTGGGGGGGGGGGCAGCGGATGGTGGGTGTAGGGAGTAAAGTCAAATTTTTGATGTTTTATGTTCCATAGGCGTGGTAAAAAGAGGGAAGTGGCAGTTTTTTGAGCTGCTGTTTGCAAATTAATATGAAGGAGGATGATATGAAGAAGGAGATTTCTGCGATTCTGGATAAGGTTCTGACAAAGGGAATGGCAATCATGGAGTCAGAACGTGCGCAGCAGGTGTTAGCCTCTCCGCAGGCGCAGAAGGCACTCGAGATTGGCATGAACGCGCTTGGAAAGGCCCAGGAAGCATCCGACGCGATCAAGGCCGGCATCGCATCAAAACTTGGTCTTGCGACGCAGAAGGAAGTCGATGAGCTTCGTGAGACGGTAGAGAAACTTGAGAGTGAGAAGGCAGAGCTTGAAGCAGCCAAAGCTGAAGCAGCCGAAGACAAGCCCGCTGATGTGGAATAATTCTGAACGGGTGGCCGGGGATTGTGCAGGTTCGTCTGATGTAGCGTAATGCTCAATGGACCTGCTGCCGGTGCGTTGTGGCGCGGGGCGCAAAGGTCTGTCCGTTGGATGGATATCGCAAAGGTTCGAAAGAGGCTTTGCGGTTGTGCAAGAGGAGATCCACTTGCCGTTTTCTTTGCGTATGCGCTGTGCATTGGGGGGTAAATGGAGTAGATGGATGGCGTTTAATTCAAGAGGCTTGCGGATCGGCATTATCGTGTCGCTCTGTGTGATCATTGTCGGGATAGGGATTGCGTGGTTTTTCGTGATACCGATGGTGATTGATCAAAAGGTCTCTGAGGCTTTGGCCAAGGCTGAGGAGAAGACTGGCCGGCATTTTGAGCTTTCAGATGTTCGATTGACTGGCCTTTCGAGCGCAAGGATATCCCGCATATCGGTTTCAGATGTCAACGCTCCGGAGCGGTCAGGCCTGACGCTTGAAGAATTAAAGGTCTCTCTGAGCGGCATTCCGGTCGGGGAGTTTTCCATCTCCAGAATATCGGTCGGGGAGCTGGGCATTCAGCTGCGAGTGGATGACCATGCGACGAATTTTGACGATATCATTCAAAAGCTCAAGTCGAAATCTGGTGCTTCGGGGGGATCTGCAGCGCCAAGCGCGTGGAAAAAGTATTTTTCGCCGTTTCCGGTGATCGAGGTGAATGAGATATCGGTGTCGATGCCGTCGTTTGATGTGGCGGGATCTGTCGAGGTCGGAGCGGTCTCTGCGTCGAATGTGCGCGTGCAGGAAGCAGAGCGCGAGCGCGGGCTTTATGATCTGTCTGGGAATGTGTCTGCGCTGATCGTGTCGGCAGGGGAGCATCAGACGTATGAATCGCGCTTGAGCGGCAGCATTTCAGGCAAGTCCAAGGGGACGATTTCACTGAGCCAGCCGCGTGGTGCGGACGGCAGTGTTCCGTCTGTTTTCAAGCAGCATGGCGCTTCATTTGTTTTTGACCATGTGAATTTTGTCTTTCCCTCGACTGTTGAAGTTGTCGGCCTTGAGGTGCAGTCAGGGGAGCGGAAGGTATTTTCTGCAGAAAAAGCCCGTGCATGGCTGATGGAGATGCCTCCGAAGAAAGTTGGGGGTGTTTATTTCAAAGAAGTCGAGCTCGTATCACCGGAAGTGCATGATTATTTTCTGGACAATGGATCGGTTCTTTGGGGACTTTTGTCGGAATTTGTAAATTTTCCAGAAAACCTGAAGGCCAAAGCCGCGAAGATGGCGCAGGATGCGACGGCGGCAGCGCTTGAGGCTGGCGTGAAAGCCGCGATTGAGAAGAATCCGAATCCCGGGGAAGCGATCGCGCGCGCCGTAGTTGCGGATGCCGTCAAGAAAGCGGATGCGAAGAAGATAAATCTGAAGGATTATTTTTTCACGCAGCGGTTATTTGTGACGGGCGGCAGATATGTGCTTGAAGATCTCCGGAACACATCTTTTCTGAATGCGGAGGTGGATCAGATCGATCTTGAGATCGGTTACAGGAATATCCGCAAGCTTTTGGATGTCGATCTTTCGATGGAATTGCGAGAGCCGATTCGCTCTGATATGACGCTGAGCGGCGCATATCATGCGTCAGATGATCGCGTGAGCGGTATTTTTGCCGTCCGTTCGATGAAAGCGGGGGAAAAGCTAGGCAAAGGGCAGAAGGGCCTTGAGCAGTATCGCGCAGGTTATCCGGATGCGGACGGCGCGCTGTATCGCTGGCTCCCGAAGATGGATCTGAAGGATACGGTCGCCAGTGTCAGGATAGGTTTTGACGCAGACTTGAAGCGTTCGCTTGCGCGCCTGGATACGCAGCTCAAGGTCGATCAGTTTTCGTGGCAGATAGATGCGCTGAGCCGTGAGCCCGCAGTATTGAGCGGTTCTGTATCCGCCGTATTGAATGCCGATTTGAATGCGCAGACATTCAGCGTGGAGAATGTGTCTGTAGAGACATCCGGGGCATCGCTTCGCTTTGGGGCGAAGCTCGCGAATGTGCCTCAAAAAGCCAGAGATGTCTCAAGGTCTAAACACGGCCTTAAGGACGTCTCCGCAGGGAAAACCTGGCAGTTTGATATCACGACGGATCTTCCGAATCAGGACATGCAGGTATTATTTGATGCGATACCGCATGCGCTTAGAACGGAATTGGATGGCCTGACATGGCGCGGAACGCTTGGGCTTCACTTCGAGGCTCATGGCAGGCTGGATTCGCTCTCTGATGTCCAGCATAAGTTTTCGCTTGTTCCGTCCCAGGATTTTCAGGTTCTGAGGTGGCCTGCAGGTCGCGACCTGAACGCGCTCAATCACGGCATGCATTACGAGGTGCAGGATCCCAATGCACTGCAGCCGCATACGATCACGATACCGCCGTCGATTTATCCGGTGACGGTACAGGGCGTCACGACTTATATGCCCCGGATGACAGCAGAAGAAGTGCGCCTGTCTTATCCGGACTGGGTGCTGTTTGACGATATCAATCCCTGGCTGGTTCAGCTGATCACGACGACAGAGGACGGCTCATTCTTTACGCATCAGGGGTTCAGTCCGCTCCAGGTCAAGGCGGCGCTTGAGAAGAACGTCAGCCGTCAGGCGTTCAGCCGTGGTGCATCGACGATCAGCATGCAGCTCGTGAAGAATTTGTTCTTTGACCGCACGAAGACGATCGCGCGGAAGTTCCAGGAAGTGATCTACACGTGGCTGATGGAGTCCGTGATGCGCATTCCGAAGAAGCGCATCATGGAGCTTTACTTCAACATCATAGAGTTTGGTCCGGAGATTTACGGCATCGAGGAGGCATCGAAATATTATTTCGGCAAGCGCAGCCAGGCGCTTTCGCTCAAGGAAAGCGCATTTTTGATGGCGATCATCCCGAATCCCCGTCGCGGGGCGCATTACCGCATGAGCCCGAAGCTGGACAATGGGATTCAGAAGACGATGAGTTTTTATATCCGCGAGATGTACCGCCGCAAATGCGATCCGGACGTGATTGCGCGGATGCGCGCGCGCGCAGCCAAACAGGGGCAGCCGGTGATGTTCGAGCCGTGCTGTCCGCCCCGGGACAGTCTCCAGCTGATGCTCGACAGCGACTCGCTGGCGTTCTATGTGCCCGATCCGAACGATCCAACGGCGTACGGTTACAATCCGGAGCTTTATACATCGGATGGGGAGCCGCTGCTGCCGCTTCGCGCGCCGAACTGCGGCTATCGCGGGGAAGACGCGGATGCAGAGGCAGCGGAGTCCATATTTGAAACATTTTTGCCTGAGGCGATGCCATCGAAAGAGCTGGCCAATTGAACAGAGGAAAGCGATGAAAATTTTTGAGAATCAGAAGCATAAATGTGCCTTTATCGGCATGGTCCATCTTCGGGCGCTGCCCGGGACGCCTGCGAATACGCTGACGATGCCGGAAATCCTGGATGCGGCATTGAAGGATGCGGAAACGCTCGTGTCTGGCGGCTGCGATGCGCTTCTTGTGGAGAATATGGCGGATCTTCCGTATCTGAACGGCCATGTGGGTCCCGAGATCGTGTCGGCGATGGCGATTGCTGTCGACCGGATTGTGTCTCGTTTTGACCTTCCAGTCGGCGTGCAGGTGCTCGCGGGTGCGAACTGCGAAGCGATGGCGCTTGCGACGTGCGCTGGTGCGAGCTTTATCCGTGCGGAAGCGTTCGCGTATGCACACGTGGCGGATGAGGGTCTGATGAACGCGTCTGCGGCAGAAGTGCTTCGCCTGCGCAAGCATCTCGGATCGTCGGTCCGCGTGTGGGCGGATGTGCAGAAGAAGCATGCCTGTCATGCGATCACGTCCGACGCTCGCTTGGAGGATCTCGCGCACGGGTTTGAGTTCTGTGGCGCGGATGCGCTGATCGTGACCGGTGTCTCGACGGGTTGCGAGGCGCATATCGAGGATGTGGCCAAGGTGCGCCCAGCGGGCCTTCCAGTGGTGATCGGATCGGGGATCACGTCGGCGAATGCTTCGAAATTCGGCGCGGCAGCGGACGGCCTGATTGTGGGCACATCGATCAAGATCGACGGGAACTGGCGCCAGCCAGTGGAACTTGAGCGCGTTCAGGCGATTGCACGCGAGCTGGAGAAGATTTGAGCGGGATGAGGCTTCAGGTCAGCGAGATATTTTATTCGATTCAGGGGGAGGCGAGTTTTTCAGGGCAGCCGTGCGTGTTCGTGCGTCTTTCCGGGTGCAATCTTCGCTGTGCGTGGTGTGATACGTCGTATGCATTTTCCGGCGGCGTGTCGATGACAGTGCAGGAGGTCTGCGACCGCGTGCAGTCGTATGGTTGCGGGCTGGTGGAGATTACCGGCGGGGAGCCGATGATACAGCCTGAGGGGGCATGCGCGCTGATGTCGGCGCTTCTCGAAGACGGATATACGGTGCTTCTGGAGACGAACGGCGCCTGCCCGCTGTCAGGCGTGCCAGCCGGCGTTCATCGGATTATCGACCTGAAAGCGCCTGGCAGCGGCACGCGTCATCGCGAGGATATCTGGGATGGATATGCCTCGGAATGGCGCGAAACGGACGAGATCAAGTGTGTCGTGTCGGATCGTGCAGATTTTGACTGGTGCATGGAAAAACTTAGGCACTATAATGCGCTCGGTCGTGTTATAATACATTTTTCCCCCGTCTGGGGGGCGGTGGAAGCATCAGATCTGGTGAGCTGGATCTGTGCGAGTCACGCGCCGGTGAGGCTGAGCCTTCAGATTCACAAGGTGATCTGGGATCCGGAAGCGCGTGGTGTGTGAGTAATTTGATTCAGGGTATAGGAAATGCCGATAACGTTGTCCAAAACATTCAGATTTGAAGCAGCCCATAGGCTCCCGCGCGTGCCGGCCGGGCATAAATGTGGCCGTCTCCATGGTCACAGCTATCAGATCGATGTGATTGTGTCCGGGGATGTGGACCCGGATACGGGTATGGTCATAGATTTTGCGGAGATAGCGCGTGCCTGGCAGCCGCTTCACGATGTGCTTGACCATTATTATTTGAATGAGATTGAAGGTCTCGAAAATCCGACATCCGAGATACTTGCGGAATGGATTTATCGTCGGATCAAGCCGAACCTTCCATGTCTGAGTGCGATATATGTCCATGAGACGTGCACATCGAGTGCGCGTTACGAAGAGTAGGTGTTTCAATGAAAGATGTCGTTGCAGTGATATTGGCGGGGGGCAAAGGCAAGCGCATGCTCTCCATGCAGTCTAAAACGCTTCACAAGGTTTCCGACCGTGCGATTCTCGACTGGCAGCTCGATGCCTGCCAGCTTGCGGGTATCGAGAATATCGTTGTCGTCGTCGGCGCGCATTCGGACGAGATTCGTCAGCATCTTTCGCGCGACGGCCATGCGCTGAATATCCGGATTGCAGTTCAGGAAGAGCCTCTTGGGACTGCGGATGCTGTGAATGCGGCGATGAATACGATTCGCGAGCTGAAAGCGCGATATGCGGTAATCTTGCTCGGCGATCTTCCGAACCTTCAGGCAGCGACGCTCAAAAAGATGATGCTCAAACGCGCTCAGAAAGACATCGTCCTGCTGACCGTCCGCCTGGATGAGCCGGCAGCGTACGGGCGAATCGTCCGCAACAGCGACGGGACGGTCGCGCGCATCGTGGAGTTCAAGGAATGCACGCCGGAAGAGATCGCGATCAAGGAAGTGAATGTCGGCGTTTACAGCGTGCCGTTTGCATTTCTTGAGGCGGCGCTTCCGCAGATCAACAACGACAATGCGGCGGGAGAGTATTATTTTACGGACATCATCGAGATCGCGAATCGCGAGAATATACCCGTGAAGCCCGTATTGGCTGAGGATCCAGGCGAAGTGATGGGTGTGAACACGCCGGAAGAGCTTCAGACCGCCGAGATGTGGCGCAGGAAACTGAGCCTCTGACTGAAGTTTGGGGGAGGGGCAGCTTTTGCGCTGCAATGCGCTGCCCCACAGCCGCTTTTTCGCTTTCGCGAATACAGCGGCCGCTTTATTTTGTGCCGATAATGCATGGATGATTTCGCCCGATATTGGAGTGCTGGGGGCGGGGCGGGGCAAAGCCCCGCAACGGGGGTAGGCGCGTATTTCGCAGAAATAGCGCCGCAGGGGGCTTGGCCCCCTTCAAAATGTTGCAGGCGCGTATTTCGCAGAAATAGCGCCGCTGGGCTCTGCCCCGCGTAACAATAGAAGATAGCCTTGATGAGGTCGAATGATGAGGACGGTGACTTCTGTTTGTTCGATGCTGACATGTTTTGTCTTGCTTTCGTCTTGTGCCACACAGGAAGCGGCAGCGCCAGTTTCCGCGCAGCCTGTGGGCATGTCTGTGAACGGGCGTGCGAGCGTCCCTGCGGCATCGGATGCGGATTTTGTGTTCCGGATACGCATGCTTCATGAGGGGCGTTATCCGCTGAAGGTGGCGGAGGGCGGGCGGTTTGATATCGACTGCAACGGCGACGGCATTTTTGAACAGGCCGATGTGTCCGAAGGTGCGTGCGACTATAAGGAGGGGGGCGTTAAGCAGATCCGCCTGCGCGGCCAGATGCCCGGGATCACTCTGTGCCATGGGGAGGGAAGCGGGGAGGCCTGGCGCGTGCTGTCGCTCGATCAGTGGGGGACGAATGCGTGGCAGACGATGGAGGAGATGTTTGCAGGATGCACGGAGATGGTGTGCGCGGCGGCGGATGTGCCGGTGCTGACTGAGACGCGCAGCATGAAGCGGATGTTTGCGCTTGCACTCGCGTTCAATGCAAATATCGAGCAGTGGGATGTGTCGCATGTGGAGGATATGTCCGGGATGTTCTGGAATGCTGCCAAATTCGATCAGCCGCTCGATCGATGGAACGTTCAGAGCGTCCGCAGCATGAAAGAGATGTTTTCGGGAGCGGAGTCGTTCAATCAGCCGCTGAGCCACTGGAATGTCGAGCATGTGGAAGATATGTCCGGCATGTTCAAGAATGCCTATAAGTTCAACCAGCCGCTGATCCATTGGAATGTTCGGAATGTCATCAATATGGCCGAGATGTTCAGTTGGGCGATGAAGTTCAATCAGCCGCTGGATACCTGGGATGTGTCGAGTGTCCAGGATATGTCGCAGATGTTTGCCGGCGCGTACGATTTTGATCAGACTGTCGGCAGCTGGAATGTGTCGAATGTCCGCACGATGCGCGGGATGTTCAGCACATGTTATGCGTTCAATCATCCGCTTGAGATCTGGGATGTGTCGAATGTTGAGGACATGCGGGAAATGTTCATGGGGACGAGGGCGTTCAATCAGCCGATCGAAAAGTGGAATGTGTCGAATGTGCGCAGCATGGCGCATATGTTTGAGCGTTCTGAGGCATTTGATCAGCCTGTAGGCAAATGGGACGTGTCGAACGTGACGGATATGAGCTCGATGTTTAGCGCCGCGCGCATGTTCAATCGTCCGCTTGAGAAGTGGAACGTGTCGAGCGTGACGGATATGAGCGGGATGTTCAGGGATACCGGCAAGTTTGATCAGGCGCTTGACAAGTGGAATGTGTCGAACGTGACGAACATGGCCGATATGTTTCGCGGCTCGCTGGTGTTCAATCGTCCGCTTGACAAGTGGAACGTGTCGAACGTGACGGATATGAGCGGGATGTTTGCGGAGTCTTCTGCGTTCAATCAGTCGCTCAAGAGCTGGAATGTGGGGCGCGTGACGAACATGCACAGGATGTTCGCGGAAGCGGATGTGTTCAATCAGCCGATCGGTGCCTGGAATGTGACGCATGTGACGGATATGAGCGAGATGTTCAGCAGTGCGGTGAGTTTTAATCAGCCGATTGAAAAATGGAATGTGATGAATGTGACGACGATGGCGCGCATGTTCGCGGGGGCGACTGCGTTCAACCAGAGCCTGAATGCGTGGAACGTGAGCCAGGTGACAGATATGAGCGAGATGTTCAGCAATGCAGTGAAGTTCAACAAGCCGCTCGGCAAATGGGATGTCGCTGGCGTGCGCAGTCTGGCGGGGATCTTTAAGGGCGCGGCATCATTTGATCAGTCTCTTTCGACATGGCATGTGGCGCCTGATGCGCAGACTCAGGGGGCATTTTGCGGCCTTTCGCGCAAAAAGATGCGCCAGAAAGCCTGGCCGGAGGTGAAGCGAGAGGCATTTTTCTGCAGTCAGGTGATGCGCAGGGATGTCACGCTTCCGCCAGCTTCGATTTAGTCATGGGGGGTGGAATGCCTGCCTAAAGACTTGTAGGACTGCTTTTTTTCGGGAGCATCCTGTGTTTTTCTCATTCAGGGCGATTGATATACAATCTGCTCGGATTTGCTCCCGCATTGCATGTCCGCGATGGTGGCAGTAAAAAAGGCTGTGTTCAACGTCTGCGGATATGAAATACAAGGCAGCAGGCAATAGAAGGCAGGCAGTAAGTGGATCAAGGCAATAGCTTTTATCCGGAGAGCCTGTCGATGCTCGCTTGGCGATAAGACATGGCATTTGGGAGCCAAATTCACGCTTGGGAACAGAGACAAAAAAAAGCCGCCAGATGGCGGCTTTTTTATGCGGCATGCGCGTGATCAGTTGACGATGATGATTGGCGCGTCATTTTCTGTTTTGCACTTGTCGATCTGGATGGTGTCGGTGTTGTTGTCGCTTCTGCATTCGACGGTGCTCGGCTGTCCGTATTCATCGAGGTTTGTGACCATGATGACCTTTTTGCCTTCGAGTGCCTTGATGTCCTCGACATCGCAGCCGACCTGTGCGCATTCCCCGACGCCGACAATGGACTTGGTGTACGAGGTGCAGATTTTTTCGCCGCGATGATCGGGGGCATTTTCATCAAAGTAGAAGAAGGTTGCCGGAAGTTTTGTGGAGACAGGTTTTGTGCCTCGGTTGCAGAGGTTTCCGCTGATGACATGCCGTCCGTCTTCGGTTTCGCCACAGATGGACCCGGCGATGAAGCGCCCTGTGATATCTGGGACGACGCCGGCGCCATATTCTCCCTGTCGGTTGAGACGGAAGCTGTTGTTTGTCGGGCGGGGATAGGTGGTTCCGGTAATTGTCTTTTTGGAATCTTTCTGGAGCCAGTTCATGAGCCACTGAATCGGCGTGGGGACTTTGCCATTGTCTTCGATATTGATGATGTTATAGCCGTGCTGATTCCAGAGCGGACGCGAGGAGACCCATCTGTCGAGGCGGTCTTTGAAGATCATGAGGTCGCCCTGTCCGATGTCGGTCGTGGCTCTTGAAGCGCGGCAGACTTTGTAGCCCGAGTTTGCGTTCCAGCCAGCGGGGCGTGCGCCAATATTGGCGACCATGGTGCGGCTGTTTGCATTGGTCTTGTTGACGTAGAAGCCGACATTGGGATCGATGGGGGCAGTGCATACATACTGCTGCAGGATGGTATCTTTTCCGTAGACATGCTGGGTATTGCAGTCATTGTCAGACGTGCAGGTGCAGAGGCCGACTTCTTTGTTGCATCCTTTTGCGAGCGGGCAGTCTTCGTCATCGGTGCATCGGATGCCTTCGTGGATGGGGTCCATGCCGGTCTGTGAGGAGCCGGTGTCATGTTTGCAGGTCATGGCGTAGTCGGAGCCCATCATGATTTCTGAGCTGCCGTCGCCGTCGATGTCGGCGACGACCGGGGCTTCGATGGAAGTCCATGAGGATCGCTTTGCGCTGAAGAGCACGCGGCCGGTCTTGCCGTCATAGACGCGCGTGAAGCATTCGTCGGCATAGACGGCTTCGGTCTGACCGTCGCCGTCGAAGTCGAAGAGCGAGGAGCCGGTGGAGCCTGAGGAGGCATCCTGCGACCAGCGTTCCCACATGACGAATTTGTCGGCACAGCGGCCTTCTTCATATCCTTTGCATTTGGGGTCATAGACGCCGAATTTGCCGCTGGAAGCGAGTCCGATTTCGGGCAGGCCGTCGTTGTTGAAGTCGCCGATGGTGATCGGTCCGCCAGTGGAGAACTGAGCGACGTTCATGATCTGTTGTTTGTGATATTTGCCTTCGGCATCGACGGTGACAGCATAGAGCTGGAGCTTGCTGCCGCCCGCGAGCGCGAATTCGGGTTTGCCGTCGAGTTTGGTGAAGTCAAAGTCTTCAGGCGTTGCGCCAGGCGTTCCGAAGTCGGCATAGGCGGTATGCTTGATGCCTTCAGCCAGATTGATGAGGTCGATCCATTTGTTCGTTTCCGGGTTCCACTTGTAGATATGGCCGTTCGCGAGTATGGAGGCAATGCCCTGCGCATTGTTGTCAAAGTTGCCGATAGATTCTGTGGCATAAGTCCATGAGCCGCCAGCGACGATGCGCTTGCCGGTCTGGCCATTGAAGACATGTGTGCCGATGATGACTTCGGGGGTGCCGTTGCCATCGAGGTCGTGGATGGAGATGTCGGTAGTTGCGACGGCATCGGCTTTCCAGTACTGGACGTGTTTTTTCTGCGCGTCATCCCATTTGTAGGCGATGGGTTTTCCGTCATTGTGAATGGTGACGAATTCGAGCAGTCCGTCGCCGTCGAGGTCGGCAGCGGCAGGATAGTTGTACCAGCGCCAGCGGAGCGGCACATCGACTGTTTCAAGGGTTTCGCATGTTTCCGGGTTGATGAAACGGATGGCGGTCTTGCCAGTGCTGTTGTTTGAGCTTTCGGCGGCATAAGACCAGAATGCGACGATGGGATCGAGTCCGGCCTTGTTTCCGAAGTGGCCGACGAGCGGCGGCATTTCGACTTTTGTGGATGTCGGCAGCTGGTCTTTTGGCGGCTGCCATCGGCATTGAATCTGTGCCTCGAAGATGCCCGGTTTTGTCGTGAAGCGGCATGCCTCATCATAAGTCGTTGTTTCATCATAGGTGCGGCATTTGTTCTTGGCGCCGCATTCGTCCGAAAGACAGCAGAAGGAGTCTTTTTCCTGACAGTCTGCGGTGGTGATACAAGCGCCGCCTACGGGGATGCACTTGGCATTGATGCATTCCATGCCTGCTTTGCAGATGAGGTATTCGGCATCGCTGCAGTGCGCATCTTCATCGACGCGCGTGACGCATTTGTTATTGAGGCATTCAAGGTCTTCCGCGCAGCTCAGATAGGTGTCATTGCATGTGCTGCCGATCGGGAGGTCGTATTGTGGGGTATGGCATTCGCCATTATAGCAGGAAAGGCCTTCGTACTCGTTACAGAATTCATAGGCTTCGGCATCGCATTTTTCGCCTTCACCACGAATATAGGCGCAGAAGATGTTGCATTCCTGACCGTCGGCGCAGACCATTTTGTTGTCGCAGAAATCGCCGAGTCCCACGACTGTGCCGCATCTGCCGGTGGGAAGGCAGGTCTTATAGAGGTCGAACTTGGCGCAGTCGCTGTCTGTGGTGCAGGCATCGCTTTCGAGTGTTTCGACATCGGGCGTCTGACATATATTTTCGATGCACTCCAGGCCAGTGTCGCAGGATTTGGATTTGCTTTCGGGATCGCAGGGGCTGTTTTCGGGAAGGATGACGAGCGGGGCGCAGACATTGTTTTCGCAGACGGCATTGAGCGGGGAACAGATGTCTTCGGATTCGTCGCATGGAATTGTCTGGCATTTGTTATCCTTGCATTCGAGCGCTGGGCCGCAGGGTTCGGAGTCACTGCATGCGGCGCCTTCCGGGCGCTTCTGGCATGTGCTTTCGAGGCAGGTGAGTTCTGGCGGGCAGACGTTCTCTTCGTCGCAGAGGCCGCCTTCTTCTGATATTTTTTGGCATTTGCCCGATGGCAGGCATTTATTGGGTGCGCAATCGCCGTCGCTGGTACATTCAGGCTTTTCGACATCTTTATCTTCAGCGCAGATGCCGTCTTTGCAGACATAAGGGGATTCACAGACGTCTTCTTCGCAGCTCTCCCCGAGACCGACGAGAAGCGCGCATTTGCCCGAGTCGAGACATTTCCCAGAGTCACAGTCGTCTGCGGTCTCGCATTCGGGATCGAGATCGACTACGGGAAGATTTGGATCCTGTTCTGTGTTGATGGGGGCGCTGTCTGTACAGCCTGAAAACGCCAAAAGACAAAAAACTGACGCAATGTAGAGTGTTTTCTTATTCATGTTTACCTCATTGAAGTCCCGAGTTTTTGGAACTTAAATCCATCTGTTCTGTTAGCAGTCTGGAGAGGATAATTCAATCTTTTCGCTATTTATTATTGCCGGGGAATCAGATGTGGCGCATGTTTTGCGCATGCATGCGGATAACCCGAAAGCTTGTGCGGTTATTGTATTTCCTTTGGTGGAATGATACGATGTGCGAGTGTTTTCAGACATGCTCACAGCTTGCGGAGATGTGTGCCAGTGTGAGAGGGCATCTGCCAAAGAACGTTCTGAATGTTCGGGATGAGTGATATGAAGAGGATTGTGTTTATAGGGGTGGCGTGTGTGAGCTTGTTAGGCACGGGGTGTTCTGAGAGCGAAGAAATGGGGAAGATTTGCAATCAGAATGCAAAAAAATGCGTGGACGGCGTGGTGTTTCGGTGTGCCGGCGGCAGCTGGAGCGAGACGAAGCAGAAATGTGACCTGGAGGCCAAGACCTGCGTAGGCGGTCTGCTGAAATGCAGCGGCGACAAGTTGCAGACGTGCAAGCAGGGCAAATGGGTGACATCTGAGGACTGTGAGGAGAGCGGCGCTTCATGCAATCCCGAAAGCGTATCATGTATTGCCTGTTCGGGGAATGAGACGGGGTGTTTTGCGCGCAAGGTCAAGCGTTGCGTGAATGGCGTCTGGGACGTCGTGGAGACTTGCAGCGGTGAAACGCCCTATTGCAACAGCGAGACCGCTTCATGTCAGGCATGCGAGGAGGGCAAGGTCGCGTGCGCGTCAAAGGACCTCAGAAAGTGCGAGCACGGGGAGTGGCAGGTCCTGCAGACCTGCGAGGAGGGCATCTGCGATCAGGAACTGGGGGCATGCAGGCTTTGTAACGACGGAGAAAAGCAGTGCGATGGCAATGTTCTTCAGGTCTGTAAGAGCGGCAAGTGGGAGGAGGTCGAGAATTGCGCTGAAAAGTCGCTTCAGTGTGACGCTGGACATCTGGACTGCCGTGACATGAGCTGTGAGACGGGGTCCATGAAGTGCGAAAAGGATGGGGATAAAGCCTATTTTTATACATGTCCTGAGGGGCTGTGGGTGAAGCAGAAAAACTGCCGCTTTGGAACATGCGCGAACAATAAGCGGCAGTGTTCGGAGGCTACGTGCGAAATCGGGGATGCAAAATGCGACGGGAACGAGCTTCTGGAATGCGATGGCTATGCGTACGTGCGCAAGGAGACATGCGATATCAAATGCACCAGCTCTGCATCTGAACCGCATCCGTACTGCGCGGAATGCATATTCCGCACGAGCATGTGCAAAGATGGTGCGCTCTACTGGTGCAACGCTTCGGATGTCTGGGAAAAGAAAAAGGACTGCGTGTCCGGTTCATGCCTCGATTCGACGAAATGCCCCGAAGATTCATGTCATTATTTAGATCAGAAATGCGAAAATTCGAAGCAATCCGCATGCGTTCTGGAGAATGATGTGGCCACGTGGACGACGGGCGTCGTCTGCGGTTTGGGGTGCTATGATGATAAGGTTTGCGCGGAATGCCCGTCAGGAGAAAAAAAATGTTGGGATGACCGTGTGGTTGAGTGCCGCAATAATGAGTGGCACGAGGTCAAGACATGTGGTGCGGGGCTGTGCGTCAATGGCGTCTGCCGCATCTGCAGCGAAGGCGACTGGAAATGTGATATCGCCACGGCGACAGGAATGGTCTGCAAAAATAACCAGTGGGTCCGCAACAAATGTTCGTCGGGCTATTGCGAGGATGCATACGCATGTCTGGATATCGAATGCGCGCTCCAGGACAGCCTGCATTGCGTTGAGAATACGGAACTGCGGTGTTCTATCGATCACAAGTGGGTGTACAAGCGCCGCTGCACGTGCGTGAACGGCTCCTGCATCGACTAGCGCGCCCGGGGTGATCAAGGGTGACGTTCGTGAGAACGTGGCGCGCCGTATGCCGTCAGGCATAGGCGCGCCCAATACAAATGCGGCGTATCGCCGAAAGCGATAGCCGCAAAAAAATTATTCGGCAAAGGCGGTGGTGGCGGCTTTTTTCTTCTTATCGCCAAAGATCAGGTCATAACGGGCGCCGAAGACGATGTGGAAGCCGAGCGAATAGAGCGCGTTTTCGTCGAGGTGTTCGTTGTCCATGTCGCGGATTGTCGTCATTTCTTCGTCTTCAGAGAGCATGCGGCTGAAATCGACGAAGCCCTGGAGGCCGATGATGACATCGAGGTTGATTTTTGTGATTTTGTACATGAAAGCGGCCTGGATGCCGAGCTCGAAGGTCTGCATATCCCAATTGAGCTCGTTGTCCGAGATGCCGAACGCCTCTGCGGCGGTGGTGTTGAAGCCTTTGTTATATGTATTCGTGACGCTTCCGAAGCCATAGTTCATCCAGAGGCCGAGATCGAGGAGGTTGTTGTATTCGTAGCGGAGCGCGAGACCGATGGACGGGTGCTGGACGACCATTTCACGTTCGCGCGCTTCGAGCGGCGTGGTCATTTGGGTCTGGCCGAGCCTGTGCTGGATCATCGTCCAGTTGAAGTCGAGGCCGATACCGACACCCATGTCAAATCGGAAGAGCGCGGTGAACTGGAGGCCGCCGGACACATTGAAAATCGGTTTGCCGAGTGAGTCATTGCTCAGGATATCGCCGGTGCCGCCGAGCTTGCCGAGAAGTTCGAACTGCACCTCTTCGGCCTGAGCTGCCTGGGGGGCAAGAAAGGCCGCGCCGGACAGGGTCATCACAAAAGCCAACAGCATCCATATCGTCTTTTTCACGTTAAATCTCCTCTGGGGCATGCAGGATCATGCGTCTTGATAAATTGAAAATTTGCCCGAAAAGCATCGGGGCGCGTATTTTGTGGCTGCACGTGCGTGCAACTGTATCTCAGGGTCACTATCACAGGCATATTTCTGATGCGAAATTCTTTCATAGCCGCTGTTTTGGGCATTGTGATGAGCTTGTTTCCCGCATGCTCTTCCGCACAGCCAGGCAATACGCCCGTAACTGAAAATCATATTTCTAGCACTACGGATGAAACTTTTCAATTAAAGCGGCGACCGAGTTACATTTCTCCGGACTTGCTCGCTCTCCAGATGCGTGCAGCCGCCTTTAAACATGTGCGTCAGCCGGCGCCAAGGAATACGCGCGCGTTTTTCACGCTTCCAGGGGAGGAAAATATGGCGTTCTCGATCGGGACGACGCGCGACGGGTATATGGTGAACGGAAGGAGCCTGCCACAGCCGAGCCTGCTGATCCGCCAGCTGCCCGTGCCCTACGAGCGCGGACTCACCTATGGCACGCAGGATCTGATCCGCTTCCTCGTCGATACGGGGAGGGCCATGGAGAAAAAATACCCCGGCACGATCATGTATATGGGCAACATGGGCGCGCGAGAGGGCGGCGATATCTCCTATTCGGTGAGTCACAATTCAGGACGCGATGCCGACATCGCCTATTATCTTCTGGATGACCGGGGGAAATTCGCGCACCCTCAGCATCTGCACAAGATCAACCGCATGATGCGCTCGCGCGAGGCCGGGGCTGTCTATACGTTCGACATCGAAAAAAACACGACGCTCGTCGAGCTGCTCCTGACACATCCCAAAATCGACATCCAGTTCATTTTTCTCGCGAAGCATCTGCGTTCGGCGATTCGAAAGGAGTTTGTCACTCGCGGCGCGAGCGAGGAGCTTCTGGCGCGGTTTGATGCGGTCGTGCAGATCCAGGCCGCGCACAATGACCACTTTCACATCCGCATCTATTGCTCGGATGCCGATATCTGCGCCGGTTGCGTGGACAAGTCGCTGATACATGAATGGCACGAGGATCCGCTGCCGAAACGCGACAAGTGCGTGGAGCGCCACCTTTCGACGCTCTCGTCTTCAAAGGCGGATGGCATACACAAGGCGGCTGCTCTGCAACGGTTGGCCTTGATGGATGCGGCGCGCGGGCACGAAAAGAAAG
Organism: Pseudomonadota bacterium; assembly: GCA_017464085.1. Taxonomy (GTDB): domain Bacteria; phylum Myxococcota_A; class Bradymonadia; order UBA4248; family UBA4248; genus UBA4248. The sequence goes on along the minus strand of JAFUEE010000190.1, from coordinate 14,375 downwards.
TGCTTGCGATGCTCGGCGATGACGATGCGCGGGTGCGTCTCGCGGCTGCCATGGCATCTGAAGCGCTTGACGGAAACGTCTCTGAAATATTGGCGCAGCGCCTTGCGCTGGAAGCCGAGGCCGACGTTCGAGCCGCGCTGATCGCCGCATTGACGCACTATGAAGATGCATTTGTGCGCCAGGCGTTCAATGCCGAACTCGAAAAAATTTCAGAGGATTCCATCCTTTCAGAGGCTCAGACTGCCGAACTCCCCATGATTTTGAAGTATATCTCGCAGCATCCCCATGCAGATCACGCTCAGACGCTTGTTTCCCGTTTGCCTCAGAACGGGCGTGACGAACTCTTTGCACAGATGGTCGCGGCGCTCGAGGTCATCTATAACCGCCATATCTGTCGCGAGCTTGAACGCGGCGCATGTGCCGAAAAAATATATCTCTGGCACGAGAGCCACAAGGCGCAGACGCGTCAGGCCTGGTTGCTCGCGGGGTTCAAAAATGCCGGTTTTGACGTGAAAAATATAGACAATGCCGACATACCGGCGCTTCTCGATGCTGTCAGCGGGCCACGTCCTGTCAGCGTCAATGCGCAGCTCGCGCTCAAAAAACTTTCGAAAGGCAAGCTCGAACAGAATTCGCTGGACTGGGCTGTTCAGGACGCGATCTGGTACTACACGCGGTATTTCAAGCGGAACGCCAAAAAATTCAAGATCGACCTGAGCGATCGCGACGAAAAGGGCAACCACATCGAGAAGCCGGTCAAGAAAAAGAGCAAGAAGTCCAGGAAATAGTTCGGTCTGCCTGCGCCTGCGTCTGGGCCGGGCTATCTGCGATACGCCCGGCAGGGACGGCTATCGCCTGCGGCGATACGCCTCTTTGCGCCCGTCTATCCGCGCATGGCGCGCATACGCCGGGCGCCGCATCTCAGTGCCGGCTGTGCGCTGCTGTAGGCATGCAACTTCAGGTCGTGGATGGTCGATTCCAGCCCTGAAATAAGGTGACTGCAGGTCGTGGATGGTCGATTCCAGCCCTGAAATAAGGTGACTGCAGGTCGTGGATGGTCGATTCCAGCCCTGAAATAAGGCGACTGCAGGTCGTGGATGGTCGATTCCAGCCCTGAAATAAGGTGACTGCGGGTCGTGGATGGTCGATTCCAGCACTGAAATAAGGTGACTGCAGGTCGCAGATGGTCGATTCCAGCACTGAAATAAGGTGACTTTGAGTCGTATGTTCATCCTCTGGGGCGCAGAAAAAGAAGGCGCGGCGTATGTCACGCAAGTGGCATAGCCGCGCCGGGCGGACGTACGAGCGGCCAGCGAGAAGGCCGCCGCTGCGAAAAAACGTCAGATTCTGTGGAAATCGACGAGGACTGTCGGGGTTTTGCCGATTGCCTGCTTGATATATTTGGCGGCCTTGTGGCGGATGATTTCCTCCATATCGCCGTGGTGCGCGGAGCTGGTGAGTGTGCGTAGCAGTTCGGGTTCGAGTTCGTCCAGCCAGCCGTCGTTGATGCAGATGCCGAGCGCGTGTATGCGCAGGTTTCCGATGAGGTCGTCATTCGCGTTGAGCACGCCGGAGACGGTCAGAAGCCCCTGATGCGCGAGATTTTTCTTTTCTTTCATGATGGCAGGGGAGATGCCGTCGATGCACTTGCCGACAACGTATCTGCGTGCGGTTGTGTAGCCGTCTTGTAGTTCGTGTCGGTCGGGATAGAGGACGATGCACTGGCCTTCGTCGACGATTTCGGTGATCATGCGGTTGCCGACGCGCTTCGCGAGCTGCTCGTGGAGCGCGAGCCGCCTGTGGTCGCCGTGGATGGGTACGAAGATCTGCGGCGCGATGAGGTCGATGAGCAGCTCGAGTTCGCGCTGGTTTCCATGCCCGGAGCTGTGGAACGTGAGTTCTGGGCGGTCGACGAGGCTTGCGCCCTGGCGGTAAAAGCCGTTGATGATTGCGGTGACACGGCGCTCGTTGCCGGGAATCTGTCGGGCGGAATAAATGAGCGTGTCTGTCGGGCGAAGTTTGATTTTGGGATGTTCCCCTTGCGAGATTTTGAAGAGCGACGCAGTTTTTTCGCCCTGCGAGCCAGAGACGACGATGACGAGGTTGTCGTCTGTCGCGGCGATTTCCTCTTCGGGGATGATTTCGAGGTTAGAGGGGATTTTAAGGTATCCGAGCTCGCGCGCGAGCGCCATGTTCGAGACCATGGAGCGCCCGCAGATGGCGATTTTGCGTCCGGCATTTGCTGCCGCATAGAGGACGGACTGGAGGCGTCCGATGTTCGATGCGAAGAGCGTGACGAAGACGCGGCCGTCTGCCTGCTTGATGCAGGTCTGAAGGTCGTTATAGACATCAAGTTCGCTCGTGATGGACTGGTTATCGACTTCGACATTCGTCGAATCGCTCAGGAAGAGTCGTACGCCGGCATCGCCGAGGGCCTCAAAGCGCCCGAGGTTCGTCTTTGCGCCGGCCATCGGCGTGTTGTCGATGCGCCAGTCGCCGGAGTGGACAATCTTGCCGACAGGCGTGTCGAATGCAAACGCGAGGCTGCCGGGGATCGAGTGGCACACGTCGATGAACTCGACGGTGATATCGCCAAAAGTCTGGGTCTGGCGCGGACGCGCGATATTGAACTCGACATGTTTCGTCAGGTCGTGTTCTTCGAGGCGGCGCTTGATCATGGCCACAGTGAAATCGGACGCATAGATGGGCAGCTTGCCCTTGAAGCCGTGCTTGATCAGGGCATAGAGGAGATAGGGGATAGCGCCGATGTGGTCTTCGTGTGCGTGCGTGACGAGCAGGGCAGTGGGCGGATCGTTCTCGACGATCGTGAAGTCTGGCGTGATGAGGTCTATGCCGAGGTCGTCATCTGCTGGAAACATGACGCCGCTGTCGATGAGCAGGCGTGTTGTGGGGCTTTCGAGGAGCAGGCAGTTCATGCCGAACATGCCCGTGCCTCCGATAGAAATTACCCGGATAAAGGGTTCTGTCGTCATTCTTACTCTTTGTCTGTGTGGCCGTTTGAGGCGTTTTCGGTATCAACTTTTTGGATGAAGACGCGTGATATGCGCAGGCGCTCCATGGAAGTGACCTCGTACTTGAGGTCCTGGAACTCGACGGTATCATGCGGCTTTGCAACCCTGCCGAGGCGTTCCATGATAAACCCGCTGACGGTATCGCTTTCGGCGTCAATCTCCTTGGTGTCGAGCGTTTCTGTGAGTTCGCTGAGGAGGGTTTCGCCGCGGACGGTCCATCCGCCGTCCAGGGGTTCGATATCGTTCTGCTGTTCGGGGTCGAATTCATCCTCGATATCGCCGACGAGCCGTTCGAGCGCGTCTTCGAGCGTCAGTATGCCTGAGGTTCCGCCATATTCGTCGACGACGACCGCGAGATGCGAGCGCTTTTGCTGGAGCTTTTCGAGCACATGTCCGATCGTGGCCGTTTCGGGGATATAGACGACCTCGCGCATCAGGGATTCGAGCGTATCTTTTGAATGAGACTGAGCTGCGGCAAAGACATCCTTGATGTGTATGATGCCGGCGATATCGTCGATGTCCTCGCGATAGAGCGGGTATCGCGAATGCCCGAGGGAAAGCGCGGTCTTGAGGAATTCATCAATCGGCGTATCGATGGCGATGGCATCGATTTTCCCGCGTGGGATCATGATCTCTCGCGCGCTGAGCGAGGAGAACTGAAAGACGTTCTCGATCAGCGAGCCCTGTTCTTTCGTGATGGTGCCGTCATCCTGCGAGTGGTGCGCGATGGTGCGCAGTTCTTCGGCAGACACGCCGGAGGAATGGTCGCCCTGGACAGGCTCGATGTGGACGAGCTTGAGCAATAGGTTGCTCGTCGCGACGAGCAGGTACATCACCGGGCTGAAGACCGCGTGGAATATCCGCATCGGCATGGAAACGAACATGCTGACTTCGAGCGGTTTGGCGATTGCGATGCTTTTGGGCGCAAGCTCTCCGCAGACGATATGTGCGAACGAGGCCAATGAAAATGCGAAGATATAGCTGATGGTATGCGAGACGTCGTGATCGATCGGGAGGTTGAGCCAGTCGAGCAATGCCATGAACCAACGGTTGATGGCGGGTTCCGCAAGCGCGCCGATGCCCAGACTGGCAATCGTCACGCCGAGCTGCACGGCGGATAGGTATGAGTCGATCTGGTGGACGATCTTCAGGACGCGAATTGCGGCCTTGTTCCCCTGTTCTTTCAGGACTTCAAGCTGGGAGACTCGGACGCGCACAAGGGCGAATTCTGCTGCCACGAAAAATCCGTTCATCAGCAGAAGAAAAATACACAGTAAAAGTTGAATCATTACAAATCAGGCGTTGACAATCACATGCGCTTACCATGCGCACACAGTCACACATTTTAGAGGGGATATGCCCTTTAATGCAAATTTTTTATGCATTTCAAAAATGATGCTTGAAGTTGCATGCGCAGGTAACTAATACGACATCGAACAGGCCAGATGTTCTGGCCACATCCTTTCGGGGCATGTGTCATGATCATACCAGACTATCTCATCATCGATGAAATCCGCAGGCGCGAAGAAAATTCCTGGCAGCCAGAGACGCTTCAGCTTCCGCTTCCGCGCTATGATGTGCCTGGGGAGGATCTGGAGTACCCGCAGCGCTCCCCGAACAAAGGTGACCGCAGGACGCCGCCTGCAAAGAATAACGGCGTCATCATCATCGACATGAACAATTACAAGCGCATCATCTGAGCGTTGCAAGAGGTGACTTGTTATGAGGCCGTTAAAAATCTTTTCCGGGAGCTCGCATCCCGAGCTGGCTCAGTCAGTGTGTCATGCGCTCGGGCGGCCGCTTTCTGTTTCCTCCTCCAAGATGTTCTCGAATGAAAATCTCCTTGTCCGCATCGAAGAGGATGTGCGCGGCTGCGATACATGCGTCATCCAGACGGCATCGACGCCGCTCCATACGAACATGATGGAGCTGTTCATCCTCTGCGACACGCTCCGCGCCTATGGTGCGCGCTCGATTTGCGCGGTCATGCCATATTTTCCCTACATCCGTTCGGACAAGCAGGATAAGCAGGGCGTGGCGATTATTGCGCGGCTGGCCGCAAACCTCGTCGAGACATCAGGCGCGACTTCCGCGCTTCTCATGGATCTGCATTCGCCGCAGGCTCAGGGCTTTTTCCGCGTTCCCGCGCATGTTCTGACGGCGCGGAATGTTCTCGTCGATTACCTCAAGACGCTCGATCTCAGCGATGCAGTCTTGGTCAGCCCCGATGCCGGCGAAGTCAAAGACCTCGCCCCTTATACTGACATGCTCAGACTGCCAATGGCAATCATTGACAAACGACGCTATGACGATACCGAAACGCCGCACATGCACAATATTGTCGGCGATGTGCGCAACAAAACGGCGATTCTGATCGATGACGAAATCGCGTCTGGCGGCACGATCTGTTCCTCCGCCGAATATCTGATCGCAAGCGGTGCCAGGCGCGTCTGGGCGCTTTGCACTCACCCGGTGTTCTCGGGCAATGCGGTATCGCGCCTTGAAAATGCCCCGATCGAGCGGCTGATTGTCACGGATTCCCTGCCGCTTCCGCCTGAAAAGCGCATGGACAAGCTGACGGTGCTCTCCATCGCGCCAGTTCTGGCGGATGCGATCCGCGCGCTGTTGCTGTAGATGCGCATTGATGTACTCGGCTATCGGCCTTTGGCCGATACGCCGCGTTTACTCCCCTATGCGCGTTGCGCATACGGCTCGTTTGCCGGCGCTATCTGCGATACGCGCCGGAGATGTTCTGACGAACGTCTGTGTATGTGCGGTTTTCTCGATGCAGACTCTGTATTCTCAAGTCATTCAATGCCCGTTGTACGCTCGTGTGGCTCAATTCATACGCGATGCCGGTCTCTTGCGCGGCATCCGTCATATCGATCTGGCGCTTTCTGGCGGCGCGGACAGTGTCTGCATGACGGTGCTGCTTTGGGCATTTGTCAAACAGAATGCGCCTGAAATCACGCTTCGCGCGCACCATATCCGTCACCACCTCCGCGAAGGCGATGACGCGGATGCACGTGTTTCGCGCGATCTGGCACAGCTGCTCGGCATTCCGTTTATTCAGACTGATCTCAGCTGGGAGCGTCTGCCCGACTCGGATGTGGAAGCGCAGGCGCGCGAGGCGCGTTACGAGTGCTTTATGAAAGCGTTGGCTGAGGTGGACAGTGCGGCGCTTGCGCTCGCGCATCACGGCGATGAGAATCTCGAAACTGCGCTCTGGCGCTTGGGGCGCGGATGTGGCATCGACGGACTGACGCTTTCCTCAAAGCGCGTTCAGAACGGCATCACGCTTATAAGGCCAATGCTCGCGGTCGGAAAACGCGACATCTGCCAGACGCTCACTGCACTCGGCATCGCTTGGGTGGAAGATCCCTCCAATCAGTCTCTCAAATACCGGCGCAATTTTATCCGGCACAAAGTCCTTCCCTCCCTGGAACAGTGCGCATCTTCGCCAGAATGCCTGTACCGTTCGCTGATCAATATTGGCCGTGATGCGGTTGCGGTTTCCGCGCTCTCGGAATGCATCGCGCACGAGTGCATGATCTATGATGGCGCTTGGTTCTGCCCAAGGGCTTGTTGGGTATCGCTTGGGGAGGCTGCGCAATCCCAGGTGCTTCGGCATGCGGCGCGAAGCGTGTTTGCCGGGCATTGCCCCGATGCCGCCTTCATCGCTCGCGCGCTCGAAATGATTTCTGCACGCAAACAGAGCTGGCGCATCGCAGCAGACGGATGCATTGCAATCGGGTGGTCGCGCGATGGGATCTCAGTCTGGAGGAATAATATGAACTTTGAAAATAGGTTCGCACTCAAACTCGATTTGCCCGCGACAGAGGTCAATGTGTGGAACCTCTGCAAGCTCACATGCTTTAAGATGGTCCCTGAAACGCCGCTTAAAAACACGACTTCGTCTATTTATATCGATGCGGAGACGCTTTGCGGCGAGCTGATGATTCGTCCGGCCTGTGAGTTTCCGCAGCTTCGCACCGCGACAGGCAATCTCTGTAAGACGAGGGAAGCTTTGCGCAGTCAGGGCGTTCCCGATGCCTGGCGGCAGAACTGGCCCGTCTTATGCGCAGGAAATACACCGCTCTGGGTGCTCGGCGGCATGCGCACGCTCGAAGCATCCCCGGCGCGTGCCGGCATGCCTTGCCTGGCAGTTTCCGTAATATGGAGATAGTGTTCCGGGGTTTGCGGGGAACCCTCTTCATTTATGCCACAAGATGGTGAGTTCCCCCAGAAAACTGGCTGATATCTTAGACGTTTTCGAGCGCCTTCAGAAAATCGGCCTCTGTCCACAGCTTGATCTCTGCACCTTTTTCGTTGAGTTCCTGCGCTTTGCGCCATTTGCTGCTCGTGCTCGAAGTGGCAACGAGGACGGAGAGCGTCTTGGATACGCCTGATGCGGCTTTTCCGCCCAGCGCTTCGACGCGCGCCTGTGCTTCTTCGCGCTTCATGGATTCGAGCGATCCCGTGAACAGGAATGTCATGCCGGCAAATGGGCCGCCTGCGGGCTTTTGTTCTGCTGATGCCTGTTCGATGGTGACGAACTGAAGCAGGTCTTCGATGAGCGCTTTGCGTTGTGTCAGGCCTCGATGAATGGCTGTAGCGGTCTTTTTTTTAAGTTCATTCATTGAATCCCGAAGTTCGGTCGGACTTGCGCTCAAAAGGCTTGAAACGTCAGGGTATATCTTGACAATTGTCTCTTTGATGATTGACCAATTGGAGGGAAAACACTTGCTGACATAAGCATCTGTGGTTTCGCCGATTTCGGGTATTTTCGAGTGCAGCTTTTTAAAATAGGATTGGGCGCTTTTGTCCGTAATCGTGTTTTTGCTTTCGAATCGTTCCAAGAGCTGAGCTATGCTCGCATTGCGGATTTCATTAAGCGAGCTGAAGCGTTCCGCGAGATCACGGCTGGTGACATGCCCGAGGGAGGGAATGGAGAGCGCTTCGAGAAAAGTTGCCAGATTCATCGTGCGCGTGCTCTGGATGGCATCGCAAAGCTTTCCGGGCAAAATGGCATCCGGATCATCCGATTGCGAGATCGCGCTGGCGATATCAGACGGGGTCAGGCGATAGAGGTCAGCTGGCGTTTTCGCGAGCCCGGCATCATAAAGACTTGCAATGATCTTCTCCCCAAAGCCCATGCAGTTGACGACTTTCGTGTAATTCTCAATGAGCGCCTGCCCGGTCGATGGGCAATTTTCGGGATCTGAGCAGCGTAAAAATTTTCCGTCCTCGATGATTGGGGAGCCACAGGAAGGGCATTTGTCAGGCATGGGGACAGGCAGCGCGCCTTCGGGCGTGGAGATGCAGCACTCGACATGTGGGATGACATCGCCCCGGCGAGATACGAGGATGGTGTCTCCGATGTGAAGCGGGGCGGTTTCATCGCTGTCTTTGTCATTGAGGGGAAAAGCCCGGACTTGTTCGGCATTGGAAAGTGTGGCGCGTTGGACGAGTGCGCCTGCGAGGCTGATACCGTCAAACACAGCGACAGGCGTGAGTCTCGCGCCCTTGGCGACTTGCCATTCTACAGCGCGCAAGATTGTCTCTGCCTGATCGCATGCAAATTTATAGGCGATTGCACACTTGGGGTGATGATCGGTAAAGCCCATCGACTGTTGCGTGCGGCAGTCATCGACCTTGAACACGAGGCCGTCCGCGTCGAAATCCCAGGTCGGGCGTTCTTGTGCCATCTCGTCACACCATTTGTGGATATCGTTCATGAGCGCGTTGGAAACCTCGTTTCCTTGACGCATGAACTGCTTTGTCTTGACTGTCTGAAAGCCGAGTTTGCGCAAAGTCTCGAATTTTTGGAGATCAGTGTCGAACGACATGCCGAGCGCCTCATAGGCGAAAAAACTCAAGCCATAGCGCGCCGTTTCGCGCGCATCTTTTTGTTTGAGACCGCCAACAGCAAGGTTTCTCGCACTCTTCTTTTCTCCATCGAAAGCTCGGAATGCAGAAAGTGGCATATAAACTTCGCCGCGCACTTCGAGCCCTGGGATGTCTATGTGTTTGGGGATTGCGTTGATAAAGCGGACATTGGCGGTAATATTCTCCCCGATATGACCGTCGCCGCGCGTGGAGGCAATCATCAGGTCGCCTTTTGCATCATAGCGGATGCTACATGCGAGGCCGTCGATTTTTGGGGTGCCCAGAAAGTCGCTTTCAAATCGCCCTAACCAGGCTTTGATTTGATCAAACTCTTTGCCTTTTTCGGCTTTTTCGAGTGAAAGCATTGGTCTGTCGTGTATGATTTTGCCCGATGAAACGTCGGCAACATCGGGGCTTGTGAGTTCATCGAGTTTGGAACTTGTGGGGCGTAGCTCGCGGAGCCTTTGGGTCAGCTTGTCATAGAGTCCGTCGGAAATTTCGGGTGTGCCTGCGTTATAAAGCGCATTATGTCTGGTGATTTCGGCTTCAAGCGCTTCTGGCGAAAGCGTGGGCAGGTCGCGCGTCAGTCGCTCTTCCGGGGAGAGAACGGGCACTTTGGGATTTTCTGTTGTGGTATGTGTGAGGTCAAATAGTGATCGCTGTGTTGTTTTTTTTGCCATATATTTACCTTGGTGAGAACTTATATCATTAAAGAGTGATATCGTGGGGGGAAGAAGAGGACGCGAGCTGTATGCGCGCAAGCGGCCAACAGGCAGCGAGCACATAAGCGAGCGCGCCTCGTGTATTGCCGTAAGGCAATAGCGAGGCGTACAAATATAGATAGATTTACTATTTTATAACTGATGCGCAAGTTCCGGAGGCGATGCATATTTCTCCGGTTTTGCAATCTTTGTCGCCACATGGGCAGTCTGTGCCCTGGCATGTCCATCCGAGAGCGTCGCATTTGAAATCATGGCGCGGGGCTTTGATTGTTGTCATCTTGCAGGAAATGTTGTTGTCTTTGTCGATGGGTTGGCCGTCGCGGGCATTTTCATCATAGATGCACTTCCCAAATGCGCAGCCTGAGCCGTAAGGACATAGCACATCGCCGCATGCACAGCCGGAGGGCAGGCCGCATATAAGCGTTTCACTATAGTTAAAATCCCAGCTTGAACAGACAGGGCGGCTGCTTTCCTGAATATGAAAATAATAGGAAAGATAATCATCTTTCCATTCGGGATATTCCGATTCTGGAAGTTCGTCGTGGCTTGGGCATTCATCGGATGACGTGTATTCACCCACAAAGTACTGGTCATTCTGATATACGACAACTGGGGAAGCGCATTTTCCAAGCATGCAGTATTCACCGCTTTCGCATGGCGTCTCAGCGCCATTACATATACATTTTTCTTTCATGCACATGCGCATCAGTCCCTCTGTATAATAGCCATCTCTATCGGGGGACATCGGTTTTTTTGTGCCCGGGTGCAGGCATTTTCCCTTATAACACATTGCATATTGCGGACAGATTGAATTTGTTTTGCCATCTGAACATATACACGAAGATTCGTTGCATATCATCTGATGTTCTTCATTGCATAGATATTCTCTATACTCCTTTGGCATCGGAGTATCACCGCAGTAATAGGCGTCATTGCGCACGACGGTATTTGCAGGCATTTCTGGATAGCATGGACTGTCTGAAGATTTGTTGTATTCTCCGGGACATTCGCAGGAATTTGGGTCTTTGCAAATCCATGCCGGATGATACTGTATGTTGTATTCACAGACATAATTGGGGCCGGGAATGATTGTGCCATTGCATGTGCACGTATTATTTTCGCAGATTTCAAAATTCCTGCAAAGATGATTGCCGCATGTGCATCCAGCGGGATCGACACATTCCCATATCCATTGCGCATAAAATTCGCCACCTTTGTTTGTGCAGGCATATTGATGTGGGTCGCTATCATGCAGCAGATATTCACCACATTTGATGCCTTCTTTATCGCACTTGGCATTCTGTGGACAGGTTTTGCCATTACAGGGACAGCCTTCAGGCAAATTACATATCCATTGGGGGGAACTGCCAGTGCTTTTCATCACGAGTTTGCAGACATAATCTTTACCGGGCGAGGCATCATAACATCTCACAGAAGGCTCATTAATGGCAGGCGTACCGACAGTGTTATCTTCTTGTTTATTATCTTCAGCCTTGATGTCTTTGTTATCTTCTTGTTTGTTATCTTCAGCCTTGATGTCTTTGTTATCTTCTTGTTTATTATCTTCAGCCTTGATGTCTTTGTTATCTTCCTCTTTATTATTTTGGAACTTGGTATCTTTGTTATCTTCAATAGTGCTATTTTCTAACTGACTATTCTCATCTATACTCGGTTGGTCGTCATGTTTCACAATACATTTTTCATCGATGCAAATCCCTCCCTTTGGACAAGGTTTGCCCCCGCACTGGCAGACTTCTGCTGCGCTGCATGTCCAGGATTTGTGCGCATTTTTGTGATTCTGATCTGTATCTAGGCACTGATATCCTTCAGGGGCTTTCGGTGCGGGTTTCGAAGTTGTATCCTCAAGACCTCGGCAATAGCGCGTCCCGCCTATGCATTTCATGGAATCATAGCCGAGTATCCATTTGCCTTCGCACTTTGGTTCGCGCGTGTCGTCTTCTATTTCATCATCATCGTCTTCATAGCAATCCGGATCATCTTTTATAAATACTTTGGATTTATGATCATCCGGAATATGGCAGATATCATCTTCGCAGTTTCCGAGACGGCATATCTGGCCCATAAAACATTTTTCCTGGCCGCACATGCATATCTCTTCATCACAAATATATTCTTTGGGATTATCGCCGGCGTCGCGTTTGCGCTTGAGGTCGTCGTGTCTCGGAAGGACGCATGTGCCATCCTCTGTGGTGACGCGCACGGTGTCAAACCCGGCATCGATGTGATAAGATTGTCTATGGATGAGGCTTGAGCCGTGATCGAAATGCCGTCCGTCTGTTGTTCGGCAGCCCTTTTCATTTTCACATCTAGGAAAATACGTATAGCTGTAGCATGTTCCTTCGGCAAAGTATTCATCGCACGTAAACTCTCCATATCGGTTGCTGACATAGAGATTTGAATATCGCCCGATGTTTCCTTCATCGCTGACCCAATATTTATCATTTATATTGATGGGGAATTCATCCGGATCGCTGGATTCCCGGACCATATCTCCGTCGGGCGTACCGCAGATACAGTGTCCGTCGATACATGTCGCGCCTTTCATGCAAGTGCCGTTGCCGCATGGGCAGTTGCCGGTCTCGCAGGGGCGCACCAGGTCTACACATTTGCCATTGTCGCATTGTTCGCCTTTTTTGCATTGATCGTTGCCGCATTCACATGTGTCTGCTTCGCATATCCAATGTTTTCCTAGGTTCCATGACGCGCCTATTTCGCGGCATGCATACTGCGAGACATTTGCCCAGAGCATTTCATATTCGACGGGGTGATCCGGATGATTTGTTTCGTGCCCCGAACATGTAAAAATCCCTTTGCCTATGCCGATTCCTTCTGGCAGTGTATAAACCTTGCCGCCGATCGTATGAGCGCCTGCTTTGAGCACTTTCCAGCCGTTTTCGGAACACTCCAGGCCGTCGCTGTTTTCAAGTGTCAGGCCTTGGCAGGTGCTAGACAGGCACATCTCTCCCTTTTGGATTTCCACCCCGTGGCAGTCGCAGTCTTTCTTGATGCAGATCCAGGCGCTTTTGTCCATATCGCAAGCGAATCTTTCCAGGCTTGGGATATCGCCTCGTGAGCCGCATTGTATGCCATGTTCAGTCATGTCAGCGCCGAGCGGATATGGGGTGCCGTCATTTTTGCAGCCCTTTGAATTCATACATCGCCAGAAACCGTTGCCGCACGCCCAATCCGCGACATCCGCGAGCTTGACGGTGGCTTTTCCGCACATGCAGTTGTCGTCCGAGCGCGAGCCGGTCTTGCATTCTGCAGCGGCAGGCGCATCGCTTTTAGGTGCTGTACCGTCTGCGTCGGGCTGCGCCGCTGCTTGCGGTGCCTGTGCAGGTGACTGTTCGGTTTTCGGCGCTTCTCGCTGGCTATTGCAGCCGGCGGCGCACAATAGGCACAATATGGCGAGGTGTTTTGGGGACGGCGTGAACATATCGGGGTTCCTTGTGTGTATCGTGGGATTTGTTGTTCTTTTTTTTGTGACGCGGCTTGAGCCTTCGGCACTGCGCCGCTTTTTCGGGCTATCTCGCTTGGCAGAGACGCGATGCGCCTCTGCCGCTCGATACGCCCTTCTGTGCCCGGCTATTTTCAATACGCCGGACACCGCTTTGAACATTATATCACACAGATGGCGGTTCGTCTTACGAATTGACGTAAAATTCAGGGAATTGTTCTTTATCCATGCGCTTGTCGATGTACTGGGGCTTCAAGATTATGAGAAGGAGAACCGGCAAACAGAGGGCGCAAAAAAATCGACATCCAGCGTGTCACAAATCGGAACTGATTGGCATCATTAGGGGGAGTGTGAATGGTGCACTTGAACGCGACTGGAGGATACATGAGACACAAGATTGACAAGGACAGCGTATTGAACAGTTTCATGGGCAGGCCGGATATCTTTGCGGATCTCTTCAATGCCTGGGTGTATGATGGGGAGCAGGTCATTGAGGCGGATAAGCTGGAGGCAGCTGATCGGCTGTTTAATATGACAATAGGAGAGGGAAGCAATCAGGTAAAGCTAATCAGACAGCGGGATGTGTTCAAGGCATATCGGCTTGGAGGCACGACGTATGTCTTGCTGGGAATCGAGAATCAGACGGCAGTCCATTATGCCATGCCGTTGAGAAACATGATTTATGATGGTTTGGCAATGCTTGCGAGGATGCGCCAGAAGGCACAGATGCATTTGGTGGCAAAAGATCTGAAGAGCCCTGGGGAATTTCTGTCGCGCTTTGCCAAGGATGACCGCTTGGAGCTTGTCATTACGCTTGTCTTGTATGTGGGGACTGAAGTTTGGGATGGGCCGAGGACGCTTCATGAGATGATCGATTTTCCAGATGAGCGGCTGAAGCAATTTGTGCCGAATCACTTTATCAATCTTGTGGTTCCTGCTAGTATGGATGAGAAAGGCTTGGGAAAGCTCGGCACTGAGCTGCACGAAGTCTTTGGTTGTATCAGGTATGCGAAGGATAAAGAAAGGTTGGAGGATTTTGTATTAAAGAATCCGAGATTTAAAGCGATGTCTTATGATGCTGCGTTGGCAATTCAGGCATGTACTCACGCGGATTTGAACATAACTTTTAAGGAGGAGAAAATAGACATGTGTCAGGCAATTATTGATATGAAGAAAGAAGCTTATGATTCCGGCTGGACGGAAGGTCATGATTCCGGCTGGACGGAAGGTCATGATTCCGGCTGGACGGAAGGT
>JAFUEE010000189.1 GCA_017464085.1 Pseudomonadota bacterium | reverse complement strand
GGGTTTCCCCCACACCCCCTTCCTAAAGAAAGGCAATGTGAAGGTGTGTGGGAAAGTTGTGCTTTGTTTGAGAGTTTGAAGTGTGGGATGGTTGATTTGTTTGAGGTTGTGCTTTGTTTGAGAGTTTGAAGTGTGGGATGGTTGATTTGTTTGAGGTTGTGCGATTGTTTGATGGTTTGAAGCGTGGGGGGGGAGGTTGTGCGATTGTTTGATGTTGTGAGGAGAAGAGGGGGCTTTGAGATGGGGAGTGTCGAAGTTTATGAAAGATGAGGTGTGGTTGCGGGTGATATATATTTAAGCGGATGCGGTAATTTGGAGATGTGTAAGATATGTAAGCGTGATATGGTGCAGAGAAAAACAAAAATTATTACCAAACGTGTGTGAACTAATTTTTTACATTTGGATTTTTGGTGGATTTGGGATACAAAGTCTTCAGTAAATCATTTGCCTATTTTGGCAAAGCAAGAAAGATGCTGCGAACAGATTGCGTGAAGGGAAGCAAAGATGAGCGGAATGAAGTTTATTTTTTGCGGAGTAGTGTTTCTGACTGGATTTTTAATGTGTGGCTATGTGTATGGGGAGGATTGCACGGATTTGCTGAGCAATAAGGACTGGCAGTCTCGTATGAATCTGATGATTCAGATGGTTGAGGCGCACAATTACAGCCAGGCGATTGAACAGGCGAAAGGCTTATATCCGATATGTCGCCGTTCCCCGATACTGAATTATTATACAGGTATGGCATTGTTGGGAAAGGGGGAGCGAGAGCAGGCATTGGTATATTTTCAGAAAGCGAGTGATTATATATCGGAGATTGCGGTGGATCCAGGGATATCGCGTAGGATCTGGTATGCGCGTTACGAGCTTGAGCATCCGGAATGTTCTCAGAGCAGTATGCTTGAGCAGACGCGTGAGCTTGCGAAACTGAAGCTTGAGAAGGCGAATTTTCGTTCGGGGCAAGATATGACAGAGCTTGCGAAGGCGTCGGAGTGGAAACTGATGTGGACAGGGGCAGGCATTGGCATGGCAGGACTTGTGGTTGCCGGAGTAGGCGCAGGCATTGGCATGAATGTAGATAATGTCAATTATGTCGATAAGGGCGGGCAATCGAAAAGCATGAAGGTTTCTCCATCCTATATGGCAGGTTGGGGATTGTTTGGGGCCGGGCTTGGCATGCTCGTGTCCGGTGCAATTATGACGGCAGTTGCGGGCTATAAATATACGCATCACAAAGCTTCGCAGGCATTATCATTTCATGTGGGTTCATCATCTGCAGCGCTGCATCTGGAATTTTAGTGAGATAGGATGATGTTTGGAGCGCAAGGTCTATATCTGGGATGCTTGGAGGTAAGGGTATGAAAAGATATATTTGGAGTGTGTGTGGTTTAATATTAGTTTGCGGCTGCAATGACGAGATAGCTTCGGATGTGTCGCATATCGGGCAAGAGAAAGAAGTGTGCAATTGCGAGCCAGCGCAACAAAGCGATTGTCAGGAAAAAAGTGAGATTATTACATTCGAAGACATCTGCCTATATTCTGGTGGAAAACTCAATATAGATGGCTATTGTCTGTGTGAAGCGGAGATATGTCCTGAAGGCATTGTCTGTATTTCGGATGCGCATAATAAACCGGAATGTGTGGTCAAGCGTATAGAGCGCGTATGTGAAGACGGTGCACGCAGGTGTCTGGATGATCGTGTGTTCGGATGTGTGGGCGGGCAGTGGGAGGCGGTAGAGCTGTGTGGGGCGGATAAGCCATCATGTGTGGATGGTAGGTGCGTTGTATGCGTAGAAGGTTCTACTAAGTGTGCGGATGACAAAGAGTCTGTGTGTCAGGAAGGCAAATGGACAGTCACAAAAGAATGTGATTCTAACTTAGGGTGTTATGAAAATAAATATTGCAATGAGTGCGAATATGGTTTTGACACGCCAAACGGCATAGCGAATGTGGGGATTGACCGGTGCATGGATGAGCATACGCTTGGCGTTTGCAAGTCAGGTAAGCTCTATCCGCAAGTTTGCGAGAATGATGGCCTGTGCCGGTATGACAGGAAATTAGAGAAAAATGTGTGTATGGAGTGCAGCGAAGAGAATCTTGATGCGAAGAGAGATTTTAATAAGATTCAGGTGTGTATGGATGGTGTCTGGGGGCCGCCTGTGAAGTGCGAGCATTCGGTCGCGGATGGACCTGTCTGCCAGACATGCAGCGGGAATAAGACTTATTGTTTTAAAGATGCTGTGCTTGAAGATGAAATTATGGGATATACATGTGAGAATTCATTTTGGGTAATGAAACAAATTGATGTCGTGGGGGATTGTGATGCAATTTATGTAAAGGCAAATAAATAGTGTGGTGAATTTGCTGGATGGATATTGGGCTGTGTAAAGCTCGAATAAGTTGTATTGCACGAGGGAGGCTTCAAATGTGGCTATTAGGTTTGAAGAATTCATCTGATATGGCATAAGAATATTTGTAAGTCAGCATTTGTCTCGTCTAGGTGATGAGCTGAAAGGGAAGGATGTGATGGGACGGACAAACGTATAAGTGTTTGTATTTGATAAATGTGCGAGCCGTATTGGCAGTGCCAATAGGCGAGTCGGCGCGCGTATGAAATAGCGCGCTTGATTAAATTGATACAAATGATAAAATCGTGAAATAAAATTTATCTGAATAGAAAACCTTGGCATCGCGTTAAGATGGAGGTGTGGTTTAAGTAACCACATGTAATCTGTGTTTAAAGGGTGTTCGGATGTCAGGTGAGTTTCGTTGCGGTTTTGATATTGGTTCAACAACAGTGAAGGCAGTCGTTCTGGATGGTGAGCAGAGGATGGTCTATTCGACGTATCGTCGCCATTTTTCAGATATTCGGCTGGCGGTATCTCAGATTTTGAATGAGATTGCGGAGCAACTGTCGAAGCCAAGTATGACGATCCGTGTGACAGGGAGTGCGGGCATTGGTGCGGCAGAGCGCCTGGGGCTTGATTTTTGTCAGGAAGTGATTGCAGCGAGTCATGCAGTGGCGCAGCTGTTGCCTGAGACAGATGTTGCAATCGAGCTTGGCGGAGAGGATGCCAAGATTACCTTTTTTGGTAAAACGCTTGATCAGCGCATGAACGGTACATGTGCGGGTGGCACGGGGGCATTTATAGACCAGATGTCTGTGCTTTTGGACACGGATCCGTCGGGATTGAACGAACTTGCCCGTGGATACAAGATGATTTATCCGATTGCTGCGCGGTGCGGCGTGTTTGCGAAAACAGATATTCAGCCGTTGATTAATGAGGGGGCGCGTCACGAGGATATTGCCGCGAGTATATTTCAGGCAGTTGTGAACCAGACTGTGAGTGTTTTGGCATGTGGTCATCCGATTCGCGGCAAAGTGGCTTTTTTGGGCGGACCGCTTCATTTTTTGCCGTCACTTCGCGATCGATTTGTGAAGACGTTGAAGCTTGCCCCAGAAGATGTGCTGGTTCCGGAGAACGCGAACTTGTTTGTGGCGATGGGTGCGGCGCTTTTGTCTGATCAGGGCAAGCCTGTGGATTGGGCGGCTCTGATGGAGCGCTTGAAGCATTTTGAAGAGGTGTCAGCAGGTGAAGTGCAGCGCCTGAAGCCATTGTTTGAGGACGAGGCAGCGTATGAGAAGTTTTGCGCGCGCCATGAGATGCATGCAGCCCGGTTGCCGCTGGAATCTTATCGCGGGCGAGCATTTTTGGGGATAGATGCAGGCTCGACGACGACAAAGGTCGTCTTGATTGCGGAAAGCGGGGAGATATTGTTTGATTTTTATGGTGGCAACGAGGGGCGTCCGCTGGAAAAGACAGTCGAGATTTTGAAGGCGCTCGGCCGTGTGCTGCCTGAGGATGTCAGCATTGCGAATGCGTGCGTGACTGGCTACGGGGAGGGGCTGATTCAAAAAGCGCTTTGTGTGGATGAGGGGGAGATAGAGACCATCGCGCATTATCGTGCGGCAGAATCATTTTTGCCCGGTGTGGAATTTATTCTCGATATAGGCGGGCAGGATATGAAGTGCATGATGCTTCGCGAGGGTGTGATCGAGAGCATCATGCTGAATGAAGCGTGTTCCTCAGGATGCGGTTCATTTATTGAGACATTTGCGCGCAGTCTTGGGCACACGCCCGCGAGTTTTGCGCGTGAAGCGTTGTTTGCACGTTCCCCGATTGATCTCGGGACGCGTTGCACTGTTTTTATGAATTCGAGGGTGAAGCAGGCGCAGAAAGAGGGGGCATCAGTCGGTGATATCTCAGCGGGTCTGAGCTATTCTGTGATCAAGAATGCGCTCTATAAAGTGATCAAGCTGAGAGATGCGCGTGCGATTGGCAAAAAGATCATCGTGCAGGGCGGTACATTTTTGAATGACGCGGTATTGCGGGCATTTGAATGCATTTCTGGTGTTCGTGCTGTCCGTCCTGATATTGCGGGGCTGATGGGGGCTTATGGATGCGCGCTGATTGCGCGGACACGTTGTCCAGCGGACAGGCGGCAGAGCAGCATTCGTTTTGGCAAGGCGCTTGAAGAATTTTCATATACGATTCAGATGCGCCGTTGTGGCGGCTGTCAGAACAACTGTCTCTTGACGGTAAATACATTTCATGATGGGACTAAATTTTTGACCGGCAATCGCTGTGAGCGTCCGCTTGGCCGTGCAGTGAAGACAGATGTGCCGAATTTATTTGATTATAAATATAAGCGCGTGTTTGATTATGAGCCGCTTTCTGAAGAGAAGGCATATCGCGGCACGATAGGTATTCCGAGAGTGCTGAATATCTATGAGAATTATCCATTTTGGCATACATTTTTTACACAATTGGGATTTAGAGTTCTGTTATCGCCGCAGTCCTCTAAAAAGATTTATGAGATGGGCATAGAGGATATTCCGTCGGAGTCGGCGTGCTATCCCGCAAAGATTGTTCATGGTCATATTTCTTGGCTGATTGGAAAACATCCAGATATCATTTTTTACCCATGTATATCTTATGAGCAGCGTGAGGTTCAGACTGCGCAGAATCATTATAATTGCCCGATTGTGACCTCTTATCCTGAAGTGATCAAACATAATACTGAGGCATTAAAGAATTCAGGGATTCGATATATGAATCCATTTTTCAGTTTTAATGACCGAAAGGGATTATGGGCGCGATTATATGAAGAATTTGTAGAGATATATCCAGATTTGAAGCCGTTTGAGGTTCGTCAGGCAGCGGAGGCAGCATTTGCAGAGCGCGACCGCTTTAAAGCCGATATATTGCGGGCCGGAGCGGAAGCGCTTTCGTATATTTCAGAGCATAACATTCGCGGTGTTGTGCTTGCCGGAAGGCCCTATCATCTCGATCGAGAAATCAATCACGGCATTCCCGAAATGATTGCGGGACTGGGGATAGCGGTGTTGACCGAAGATTCTGTTGCGCCGCTCGGAAATACTGGCGATCGTCTTCGTGTGATCGATCAATGGGCATATCATTCGCGCCTGTATTGTGCTGCGAGATTTGTGACGACACGTGAGGATTTGGAACTCATTCAGCTGAATAGTTTTGGGTGTGGCCTGGATGCCGTGACGACGGATCAGGTGATGGAGATTCTTCAGTCAGGTTCGAAGATATATACGGCTTTGAAAATCGATGAGGGGAGCAATATCGGTGCGGCACGTATTCGCATCCGCTCGCTCGTTGCGGCGCTTGAGGAGCGCAGTCGCAAGGGCTTGGTTTGTCGCAAGTTTGAGCCGTCACCAAAGCCTGTCACGTTTACGCAGCGCATGAAGCGTTATTATACTATTCTTGCGCCTCAGATGAGCCCGATACATTTCAGGCTGTTGGAAAAAGCATTTAAATGTGACGGCTATCAGCTTGTTGTTGTGCCAGATGGCGGTCAGAAGGTAATCGATGAAGGGCTTAAATATGTCAATAATGACGCATGTTTTCCGACAATCCTGACGACTGGCCAGATTGTTTATGCGTTGAAATCAGGGCGTTATGACCCCCATAAGACGGCCGCGTTTATCACGCAGACGGGCGGTGGTTGCCGTGCGACAAACTATGTGGCGTTTATCCGCAAGGCGCTTCGCGATGCAGGATTTGGCTATGTGCCAGTCGTTCCGATATCGGCACAGGGATTTGAAAAGCATCCTGGGCTCCAGATTGGACATCATCTTTTGGTGCGCGCGGTGCAGGCGTTTATATATGGTGATCTTTTGATGACTTGCTTGTATCGCACGCGTCCGTATGAAGTCGAGCCGGGCAGCGCGATGGCGCTATATGAGCACTGGAATGCGGTATGTGATCGCAATCTTGAGGAAGCGGATTTTCAACTCTATCGCAAGACCTGTCGGGATATCGTGCATGCCTTTGAAGCGTTGCCGCTCAAAAATATTGTCAAGCCGCGCGTGGGCGTCGTCGGGGAGATACTTGTGAAGTTTCATCCGGACGGCAATAATCATCTCGTGGAACTGCTTGAAGCGGAAGGGGCGGAAGCTGTATTGCCGAATTTGACAGGATTTTTCCTGTATGCGCTCTCGGATTCCGGATTTTTGTATGAGAAGCTCGGGCGGTCTTTGAAAGGTCATATATTTTCATCACTCGCTGTAAAATATATAGAATATTTCCAGAAGCCGGCCTTTGATGCGCTTAGGGAAAGTTCTCGTTTTGATACGCCGAGGACGATTCGCGAGCTGATGCAGTTTGCGCAGCCCATTCTTCAAATCGGAAATAATAATGGTGAAGGGTGGTTCTTAACGGCAGAGATGATTGAACTGCTTCATTCTGGGGTATCTAATATATTATGTCTGCAGCCATTTGCGTGCCTGCCCAACCATGTGACGGGCAAAGGGATGATCAAGAAACTTCGTGAACTGTATCCGGAAGCCAATATTGCCCCGATCGATTACGATCCCGGAGCGAGCGAGGTCAATCAGGTGAACAGAATCAAATTGATGCTGTCGGTGGCTTTTAAAAAGCTTGAGAAATAAAAAAGTATATGGCTCTGTTCGGTTATTGTGGAAATTTCTATGTCGAGCAGAGCCTTATGCAAAGACGCCGGGAATGATTTGACCGCATGATGCGCATCGCTGATGATTCATGCCTGTGATTTCAATATGAAATCCTTGCCTGCGGATGAGCGTGTTTGCGCAATTGGGACAGCATGTGTCTGCAGAGAGGCGGACATTTCCCGGATATATAAATTTAAGTCCGATATCTTGCGCGAGCTGCCGGGCTTTTTGAATCGTTTGCACAGGCGTGCATGGAATATCGAGGGCTTTGTAATCGGGATGAAATGCGCTGAGATGCACGGGTATTTCTGTGCCCAAGTGAGCGGCAAGCCATTCAAATTCCTGTTTGAGCATCTGTGTATCATCGTTGATGCCAGGAATGAGCAGCGTTGTAATTTCTAGCCAGAAATCGGGGATGCTGTGCAGATATTCAAGTATTTCGAGGACTGGCTGAAGTTTTCCGTTTGCCCAGGATTTATAGAAATCTTCTGAAAATCCTTTGAGATCTACATTTGCGCCATCGATGTCAGAGAACAACCATTTGGCAGTGTCGAGCGTCGCATATCCGGCAGTGACCATGATGTTTTTGAGGCCAGCAAGTTTTGCTTCGTGTGCAGTCTCACATACAAATTCTGCCCAGATGATGGGTTCGTTATAAGTATATGCGATGATCGGGCATTGATGTGTCTTTGCTGTATGTATGATTTTTTCTGGGGAGAGTTTGAAGCCGCCGCATTGGCATGATGCGCGTGATATTTCATAGTTCTGGCAGCCTCTGCACATCAGGTTGCATCCGAACGAGCCCAGCGAGAGCGCGCTTGCGCCAGGCAAGTAGTGATTGAGCGGTTTCTTTTCGATGGGATCGATATGAATGGCAGATAGCAGGCCGTAATCTGCATGCGTGACGGAATCATTCAGACAAGTGCGGACGCCGCATGCGCCGAATTTTCCAGGCTCGATCAGGCAGTTTCTCGGACAGATTGTGCATCTGGCGCTCATATTTGTCTCCATTTGGGGCGCGCGGGATCTGTCGCGCTGAGAATTTGGAGGATATGTGTCATAGATAAATGGCGCACGCTTTTGGTGCGCCAAGAGGGGGTCGCGGCGTATTTGCTTGCAAATAGCCGCGCAGGGGGAGGCTTCCCCCTCCCCGAAAAAGAAAGATGAGAGGCACCTTTTTTCGGTGTGTCATGAATCTTCAAATTTGGTGCATTTTTCCATGATTCTGCCGGCACGTCCAGCTTTGCCGGAAGCGTAAGCAGAGGCGATGGCGTTTGCGAGGCTGAACTTGGGGGTATCTTCGGAGGTAGGTACGAAAGCGCTTGTCGGAGTCTTTGTCTTGGCAAGTTCCGCTTTTTGATCTTCAAATCGTGAGAGATCGATTGATTTGGGACGTTCTTTGGGAAGCGGCGCGATGTGCGGCGTAGTTTGAGCGGCAGGCGCGTCAGGATTTGCGTCTGCGGCAGTCTGCTCGGCGGCGTTCAGGCCGCCAAAGAGCGTTTCGAGATGGGGCACGAGACCAGCGCCAGGCTCGTTGTTCATGAGAAAATAATTGAATTTCGCGAGGCATCCTTTGAAATTCATGAGTTCGTCCGCTTCGAGGAGATCGGTCCTGTAGATGTTGTCAGCGACCGGAAATGCAGCGGGAATGCCTGCATATTGTTCGAGGACGCGCAGAATTCGTTTGAGCGCTTTGATCTGGTGATCGTAGATCATGGGTTGGTTGATGAGCCTGTTGCCTATGCTCGCGCGAATGACGGGGCGTCTTCTGAGCCAGCGTCGTTCGTCGGAATCGAGCTGATAGAGGAGCAGGACATTTTCGATCTCAATGCCGACACATTGGCGTTTTCGCGGGTAATCGACGGTCTCGAAAGTCGGCGTGAACGGGACTTCGCGTATGGGATCAGCCCATTGAATGATCAGGCTTTCGCCATCCGGTCCGATCGAGCTGTCGATGCTGAAATGCGCGCGGATTTTGGCTCTGCCGTTGAAGCGATCGCGGCTGATGTAGTCGATTTCCGGGATGGAGAGGAGGCAGGTGAGATCTGGGGAGACTTTTGGGGCGTCAGGCGCGGCAGTGAACATGCGCGCGACACGTGCGCCAGGATCGGCGATTTCTTTGCCATCGATGATGAAATTCCCGATGCCGCCTCGCTGGTTAGCCATGAATGTGATGAGCGAGGAGGGGCCGAATTTTCCATCCTGAAGGAGATGATAGCTCTTCTGGAATTCGAGCACCCAGTCGACGATGGCGTCTTCATCGAGATTATAGAGCGGATGCGTGTCGGGGAGAATTCCGCGCCAGAATATCTGACGCGCTCTCATATTGAATTGTCTCGCTTGGAGGCGTTCTTCTGTCGTAAGAGCCATGATCATCTCTGCTGGAGCTGGCGTCTGCACGTATCACAGAGGTATGCGCCGACGAATGGTTTGGGGGAGTTTGCAGGTTCTTTCATTGGCATGCCGCAGAGATCGCAGCGCTGCATGCTTCTGCGTTCCTCGACGAGCTCGATGAGCTCGTATGCGCGGTCGCTCCCTGTTCTTTTAATCATGTCGAAATACTCGCCAAAGAAGGCGCGAAGATTAAAGCTTTTGGGGATGGAGTTTGAATTGGACATCGTCAGCCTCCTGTGAAGAGAGAAAACATGGCGTCAAACGATTGCGGATATTTCTGCTTGATGTCCTGCTGGATCATCCTGAGGGCTAAAGAAAGACCGCGTCTGTTCGACAGAGCATAAACTCATGTAGCATTATATATCAAGTTCGGAAGAATCATAAGGGGGCGCGTCAAATTCTGCCTCAGGGATTGCTGGGGCAGCAGATTGTGATTCGGGCTGCTTTGGGGATTGGTGCAGGTATTTCTGGAGCATCATCCGGGCGGTGTGCGTAAAAAATCTTGGCAGAGCGAGAGATTTGGCGGAATTGCGCGAGGGATAGTTTTCTGGATCGCTGAGTGTGGCGGCCAGAAAATCTGAGAGTCGGTCGAGTAGCGCCTGTTGTAGCGGGAGATCGCGCTGCTGTATGGTTTCGAGGACTTGCAGATGCGAGCTGTATGCGGTTTTGGGGTCACCGCAGAACGCTTCGAGCGCGCTCTGAGCAATGCCCACGCTTGTGATTCCAAACATGTCTTCGAGTGCCATGAAATCGTTGCGTGCGCGTGCAAACGCCTGAGTGCCATGCGCGAGGTCTTTGGCGAACATGTCGCGGATGCCAGCGAGCGTGTGGCACCAGGCGCGGGCTCGGCGATTTTGGGGGCCGTAACACGCGAGCGCCATGGTCAGATCATTGACGGCGGAGAACTGGTCATCGCGGATCATTGCGAGCATGGCCTGCATCAGGGTGGTTGTGCCGGTGATGATGGGGGGCGGGAGCGTCTTGGAATCTGCATGCAGCGCGTTGCAGAGCTTTTCGACGCTCTTCCAGTCGTCTGTCAGGGCGTAGGCGATCAACAGGAAGGTCTGCGCCAGAGAGACAGCTTGGAGGTCGCCGATTGCTGTGAGGCGATCGAGGCAGGTCTTGAGCGGGGCAACATTCTCGACATCTGGTGTGTTGAGAAACGATATGATCTGCCGCGTGAGGTCTGAATATGCGTATTCAAGCGAGAGCCCGGCATCTTTGAAATGCTGGCAGGCGTCTTGCGCGAGTTCTCTCGCGCTTGTGAGATTTCCAGAAAAGAGTTCGAGTTCCGCGAGCCTGCATCGGACTGAAGCGAGCTCATCGGAATTTTCAAGATTCTGGAGATGCTGGAGGGCGGCATTGAGCGCATTGACTGCGGAAGTGATGTCGCCCATGCGCCTGTGTGCATCAGCCAGGACAATCAGGGACTGATCGACATGGCGTGTATCTTTGCAGATTTCAAAGCTTTCCTTCGAGCGTTCTGCAAGCTCGATGGCGCGAGTGAAGTTCTCGTTGCGAAGATTTTTCTTTGCATTGAGGAGCTGGAAATAGGGGAGATAGATGGATTCGTTAAATTTATCGATCCAGGCCTTGAGGCGTTCGGTATGTGCGTCAAATTCCTTGAATTTATTGAGCTTGAGCGTGACTTCAGCCGCAGAGATGATGCATTGCGGCCATTCGATGGCCTGAATGATGCTGGGAGAGGGAGAATTCATTGAGACGAGTTCGTCGAACACTTCGATGAGCTCGTCGTATCTGTCGAGCGCGAACGCGAGGTCGCCTTTTTCGAAGGCCTGATCAGCGCTTTGCTGGCAGCACTGGATATAGGAGACGGCATCGCGCGCGCCGCGCCAGAACAGGGCGATGCGATAGTATTGCTCGTGGTTGGGCGTGGTATAGCAGTCGATGAGCGCGAGCGCGACTTGGGATTTGAGATTCCTCAGGCGTGTTTTGGGCAGGACAGCCTGAATGATGTCTGCATGCCAGGGGGTTGAGAATTCAAGCGAATCGTTGCCAGGAACGCCGTCCGGGCTCTTTGTGCAGATGAGCATGCCTGACGCGCACCAGGCGTCCACGGCGTCTTTCCAGCGAATTGCGAGCGCCTGATCTTCGTCAAATTTCCAGAAGGCTTCGACCTCCTGCATGTACATGTGATGCCCGAATGCCGCGAGCCGGATGAGTATTTCCCGGTAGAGGTCTGCGACTGTTCCCATGGAGCGCAGGATTTCGTCGAGCCTTTTGTGCAGGAATTGCGAGACGATATAGGGGACACCGAGGGATTGGGTGTCATTTTTTTCGAGGCCGAAATGGTCATCATCGAGCTTGACGAGGCGCGCCGTCTGGCCGAGATGCTGTATGAGCGCCGTGGCGTAGTAGGGATTGCCGAAAGATCTGTGTATGATCCTTTCGGAGAGGGCAGGCTCGATCTGCCAGCAAGCGCTGAGCATGGCTTCCATCTGATGATCGCTCATGGCGCCCAGAGTGATGGTGTGCTCAAAGATCCTGCTGAAGCACGGGAGCTTGGCGATTCCGGCTGTTTTTGGGGAAATGGACAGCTCTTTGTCGTCGTATGTGAGCAGGATGTAAAGGGGGGCGGTGCGGAGCGTATCCTCGATGCGGTTGAGGAGATGATAGACCGGGATGCTGCATCTCTGGATGTCGTCGATGATGAGCGCGGTGGGGGATGGGACGGCATGAAGCAGCCGGATGATCGTGTCGATGATCTCGTTCCAGGGCGGCGGCATATAATTTGGGGAATCTGACGCCTGTTCGAGTATCTGAAGGAGTATTTCTTCGGCAGTGGGATCCTCTGTCTGAATATCATTTTCAGAGAGGCAGGTGATAAGCTGCCTGAGGATGGAGAGACAGACGTTTCCTGCAATCTCGTCGGGGGTATATTTTTTTTGAGAAATCGGGTGATAGAGCAGAGCCGGCGTGAGGATTGTAAAGAAATGTTCGGTGAGATATTGCTGGCAGAACAGCTTGCAGAGGCGAGTTTTTCCGATGCCGAACGAGCCAGTGAGGCATTGGATGGTCAGGCCGATTTTGGGGGTGTCCTGAGCGGCCGAGAGCAGGCGGGCATATTCGTCAAGCCGTTCGTAGTCTGGCATTTCCTGGGCTTGATCGGGGAGCATGGATACGCTGATTGCTTCGAGCGATTCGCTGATATCGCCGTGATCGCTGTAATCGATGGCGCCTATGATGCCGGAAAGCGGCGCCGAAGGCCAGAACAGGCCGGATTCATCGGCAGCCTCGACTTCGTGTATCTTTGCGCCGATGGCTTTCTGGGTCGGCGTGGGCGAAGCTGTCGGTTCGGGCTGCACGGGAGCCGCCAGATGAATGCGGCCGAGGAGTGATTCGGTCAGTGCGGCGTCCTGTTGGCAGGGGATCGCCTGAAGCGCCTGTAAGAATTCATCGGCGGAGAGAAAGCGTTCCCACGGTCTTTTCGCGAGCGCGGTCTGTATGATGTCTGAAAATTGCTGCCTGATCTCGTCGGGGAGCGTTTCCGGCCTGTACTGCCAGATGATTTCCGGAATCGGCGCGCTGATTTGTTCCTTCAGTGTTTCCGTGGGCGGTTCGCTGTTGAACGGAAGCGTGCCGGAAAGCAGTTCATAGAGCAGTATGCCGGCGGCATAGATATCTGCGGATGGGCCGATGAGATTGTGGTTGTTGATGATCTGTTCGGGGGCCATATATGCCGGCGTGCCGAACGTCGGGACCTGTGCCTGAAGATCCCTGTCGTCGAAGTTTGCGGGCAGCGCGGCGATTCCGAAATCGACGAGTTTTGTCCAGATTTTGTCCTGCTCGACAGTGACGAGGACATTTTCCGCTTTGAGGTCGAGGTGGCTCAGGCCTTTGGCATGCGCATGCGCAAGCGCTGACAGGAGCTGTTTCATGATCTCGATGATGACGGGAAGCGGCAGCGTCTCTTCCGCAAGGCTGTGAAGCGTGCAGCCGTGGATAAATTCCATGGCGATGTAGATCTGCGCGGATTCAGTCATGCCGTAGTCGTAGATTTCGACGATGTGCGGATGGTGAAGGAGCGCGAATGCCCTGGCTTCCCGTGCGAAGCTTCGCCGCATGTTCGGATTGGCGCTCATCTGCGGATGGATGAGCTTGATCGCGACTTCGCGGTCCAGGACATGATCGGTGGCGCTTGAGACTTCTCCCATGCCGCCTTGTCCGATGCGGTTCAGAATTGTATATCGTTTTGAAAAGGGCTGTTCTGAGGTCATATTTGGCTGACAGGCTCACTGAAAAAGCGTGGCAGATGCAGTCGCATCCATGATGACTGTATAGCCCTATTTTGCATAAATGCCCAAAGGTCTTTTTTGGTGTGCGCGTCTATGCTGCGCATACGCCGCGCGTGTGTGCGCGTCTATGCCTGACGGCATACGCCGCGCAGCATCGAGGGCATCGCGGAGGCCCCAGGGCGTATGCAAAGTATTTGGCGTGGCACCGATTACCCGGGGTTGCGCCCGCCTCCGCGCGGTCTTCCGCGCTTTCGAGCGCCGTGGCACCGATTACCCGGGGTTGCGCCCGCCTCCGCGCGGTCTTCCGCGCTTTCGAGCGCCGTGGCACCGATTACCCGGGGTTGCGCCCGCCTCCGCGCGGTC
>JAFUEE010000188.1 GCA_017464085.1 Pseudomonadota bacterium | reverse complement strand
TCGTGACCTTCCTTGACGCCGGCCTCGAAAGCGGCCTGATTGGTCGCGAGATTGTCTCGATAGATGCGCAGGTTTTCCTCATAGATGATGCGGTCTTCGGGAGAGAGCGCAGCCACATTACTCACCTTTGCCAATTCGGCATAGACCGGATCTTCATCAGTCCCATTTCTGACATACATCTGATT
This sequence comes from Pseudomonadota bacterium, assembly GCA_017464085.1. Taxonomy (GTDB): domain Bacteria; phylum Myxococcota_A; class Bradymonadia; order UBA4248; family UBA4248; genus UBA4248. The sequence continues at coordinate 17,559 of JAFUEE010000188.1, read as the reverse complement.
ACTCATTTAATTCCCTCACTTCATCAATACTGAGCCCAGTCGCATCGGCAATAGCCTCATCCGTAAATCCCTTCTGAGACATATTCGTGACCATGCGTTTCATGCCTTCCTTGACGCCGGCCTCGTGACCTTCCTTGACGCCGGCCTCGAAAGCGGCCTGATTGGTCGCGAGATTGTCTCGATAGATGCGCAGGTTTTCCTCATAGATGATGCGGTCTTCGGGAGAGAGCGCAGCCACATTGCTCACCTTTGCCAATTCGGCATAGACTGGGTCTTCATCAGTCCATGGAAGATGGTCGAGCTTGTTCATATTTTTCATAAGATATACCCACTTTTCAATGCTGGTCTGACATTCCTCTTCGGTCTTATCGAACATCGGAAGCTGCAAAAAGACCATGCGAAGCTTATTCGCAAAGGGAATGATCTGTGACTGAACCGGTCGATGCTCCAGCTCTTCATGCGAAAAAAAAGATTTGAGGTTAGTGACCCCAAAGTCGGCTCGATAGGCATATCCGAGCCCCTCCTCGCAAAAGTTCATAAAGTACACGCCAATGACCGGATAGAACCCAAACCGCCATCGATCGCCCTTCTGCCCCTGAGCATCGATCGACCGAGATGCATAGTATAACGCTCGGTCATCGAAATTCACCTGCTTTTTATTCTGCATCTCGACGATCAACTGTCTGCCATCCTGCAGGGTGCAGTAGATATCGTAAATCACGCAACGCTCATGCTGGGTCTGCGCAATCTGTTCTTTGTCACGGTATTCCAGATCACAGATCACGCATTCGCCTTCGAACAATGCATTCAAAAAGCTGATCAGCAACCCCTTCGTGTCATCCTGGCCAAATATGCGCTTGAAGCCGAAATCCGTAAATGGATTGACAAAAACTTCTGTCATGCTTTCCATCGCTTACCTCCATGTTTGTTCACCTTCTTTGTCTCACTTCATCCCCCTTCTTTCTTCATGGCGCGCACCCTCTCTATCACTCGCCTTTACATCTGGGTCAAGGAAAATGTACATATAATTTTACATGAACATTTTTTATTAAATGTGAGCCATTGGGTAAACATACAAATAGAGACGTGTCGTGACACGTCTCTTGCGCGGCGTATGCGCAGCATAGCCGCGTGATATCGCGAGCCGTATGCGCCAACGGCGCATAGGCACGCCACCAGTAGAGACGTGTCGTGACACGTCTCGGGCGTCGCCGTATGCCGACAGGCATAGACGCGCCTAAAAAAGTCATACCCTTATCGGCGTATATCTGTTAAATAACGCCGCCTTTTTTTGAGGCCTTTAGATAAGGAGAAAGTCATGGAAATTGCGGAAATCGTTGGAAGACTGAATGATCTGAGAGCTCGTTATGAAGAGCTCAGGAGGTATCTTTGACGTAGATCACGCCAAAGAAGAAGTCGAGCGTCTGGATGCGGAGTCGCAGGAGCCCGGATTTTGGGACGATACGGAGCGCGCCCAGAACCTGATGAAGGAGAAAGGGAATTATCAGACAATCGTGGACACGATGGCGGCGGAGCTTCGCCGTCTGGATGATGCGGACACGCTGATCGGTCTTGCCAAAGAGGAAGGCGACGCGTCGCTTGCGGAAGAGGCGATTCCCGAGCTGGACGATGCCGAGAAGGGCATCCGCAAACTTGAGATGCGTCGAATGCTGAGCGGCCCGAACGACAAGGGCAACGCGATCGTGTCGATCAACCCGGGCGCGGGCGGCACCGAGGCGATGGACTGGGCGAGTATGCTCTACAGGATGATGCTGCGCTACTGTGAGCGCAAGGGGTTCGGCGTAGAAATCGTCGACGAGCAGCCTGGGGACGAAGCGGGGCTCAAGAGCGCGACGTTCGAAGTGAGCGGCGAATATGCGTTCGGTCTGCTCAAGGCCGAGAGCGGCGTGCACAGGCTCGTGCGCATCTCGCCATTTGACGCCAACGCGCGCAGGCACACGTCTTTCGCGAGCGTTTTCGTGTATCCGGAAATCGATGATTCGATCCACATCGAGATCAATGAGAAAGATATCCGCATCGATACGTACCGTTCGAGCGGCGCGGGCGGACAGCACGTCAACAAGACTTCGTCGGCCATCCGCATCACGCACTTCCCCACCGGCATCGTCGTGACCTGCCAGAACGAGCGCTCGCAGCACTCGAACCGCGACATGGCGATGAAGATCCTGCGCGCGCGCCTCTATGACAAGCAGCTGCGCGAACAGGAGGCGAAGCTCGACGAGATCAACTCGAACAAGAGCGCGATCAACTTCGGGAGCCAGATCCGCAGCTATGTGCTGCATCCGTATCAGCTTGTGAAAGACCACCGCACGAACTGCGAGACCTCGAACACGGCAGCCGTGCTCGACGGCGACCTCGACGACTTTATCACGAGCTATCTGCTGTTCTCGAACGGCGCAGGCGATCCGACGCTGACGGATAAGAAAGACTGAGACAGCCGCATTGCGGCAAATCATTTCATCCAGGCCGCTCCCACGGGCGGCTTTCTATCATTAATATAGTACAGGCACATCATGGCAGAAGAAATCAAGAATATGCTCCCCCCCTCGAACGACCAGTATGTCGCCGAGACTTACAACCAGATCATGAAGGGCCGTCTTGACAAGATCAAGGCGCTCAATGCCGAAGGCAAGCTCGGCTATACGAACGACGGCTTCATGCCGGAAGATCATGCGGCAGACCTCCGCGCGAACTATGCGAGCAAATCGCGCGAGGAGCTCGAGGCGCTGAATGTTCAGTGCAAAGTCGCCGGACGTATCATGAGCATGCGCGTGATGGGCAAATGCTCGTTCGCGCATATCAAGGACCAGAGCGGCCAGATCCAGCTTTTCGTGAACCGCAACATCATCGGCGACGAAGCGTATGCGGCCTATAAGAAATTCGACATGGGCGACTTCGTGGCAGCCGAAGGCCCGCTGTTCATCACTGAAAAGGGCGACCTCGCGATCCGCGTGTCGATGGTCCGCCTTCTGACCAAGAGCCTCCGCCCGCTTCCCGAGAAGTTCCACGGCCTGACGGACACCGAGGCGCGCTATCGCCAGCGCTATCTCGACCTCATCGTCAATGACGACGTGCGCGAGACGTTCTACAAGCGCTCTCTGATCACGCAGAAGATCCGCGAGTTCATGGTGCGCAACCGCTTCATGGAAGTCGAGACCCCGATGCTGCAGATCCAGGCCGGCGGCGCGACCGCGCGTCCGTTCAAGACGCACCACAACGCGCTCGATCACGACATGTATATGCGCATCGCCCCCGAGCTGTTCCTCAAACGCCTTGTCGTGGGCGGCTTCGAGCGCGTCTTCGAGATGAACCGCTGTTTCCGCAACGAAGGCCTCGATCGCAAGCACAACCCCGAGTTCACGACAATCGAGTTCTATATGGCTTACGGCACCTACCGCGTGCTGATGGCGTTCACCGAGCAGCTCGTTCAGTTCCTCTGCGACGAAGTGTGCGGCACGCGCCAGATCGAGTACAACGGCGCGACGATCAATTTTGACGGCGAATGGCGCCGCCTGCGAGTCCGCGAAGGCGTGGCAGCAGCCCTTAACGTCAGCGAGGACAAACTCGCCGATCGCGCGTTCCTCGAAGAAACCGTGCGCCATCTGCCCGAACCCATGCGCGATGACGACATCAAGCACAAATCGGACGGCCACCTCATCATGGAAATCTTTGACCAGAAAGTCGAGGAAACGCTCATCCAGCCGACATTCGTCTATGAATATCCGGCCAGCGTCTCCCCGCTCTCGCGCCGCAACGAGCAGGATCCGAACTATGTGGACCGCTTCGAGATCTTCGTGAGCGGCTTCGAGCTCGGCAACGCGTTCAATGAGCTCAACGACGCCCTCGATCAGCGCCAGCGTTTCCTCGACCAGATCGAGAAAAAACTCGAAGGCGACGACGAAGCCCACCCGATGGACGACGACTATGTGCGCGCGCTCGAATACGGCATGCCCCCCTGCGCCGGCGAAGGCATCGGCATCGACCGTCTCGTGATGCTCCTGACCCAATCCGAATCGATCCGCGACGTCATCCTGTTCCCGACGATGAAGCCCGAATGATTATGTGGGACGCGGCTATGCCTACGGCATACGGCGCGCAGAGACGTTCCACGGAACGTCTCTGATATAGGACGCGGCTATCGGCCTACGACCGATACGCCGCGCGAAACGCGCGCCTATGCCTGACGGCATACGGCGCGCGCAAAAGGCGTGCGGTCCGCACGCCTTTATTTTTGCGCCACTTTTGATATAGTGGATTGCGTTCATCTCATTCTGGCGAATTGCAATGATGTTTGTTCAAATTGCCAGCGCCAGCCCATCTAAAAAGGTCATGCCATGAATCCTTGCTCTCGCAAATATTGTCTGATTGCACTCGCCTGTGCGTTTTTTGCATGTGCGACGAGTGGCTGCCAAAAGTCCCCAGAGGCTTCCGTAAATAATGTCACACAGACAGATCTCTCCAATGCGCCCGACCAAGAAGCCCTCACGACTGAACAACGCGACGTTAAGAATGATAGCGAAAAGATCGATGCTGCGTGCCATACCCACAGCGACTGCAAAGTTGGCCAAGCATGTATTCAGCAGGTCTGCAAATCGACGTTTTTTTTAACCTGCACGACCGATATCGATTGCCCGGACTACAAGAAATGCTTTGCCGGCAAATGTGCCATGTGCGCCACCGATTCAGACTGTAGCGACGGTTATTCCTGCACTCGTTTAGGTATCTGCCAGCAGAAGTCCTCGAAAAAACAGCAGAAGTCCTCGAAAGAACAGCAGAAGTCCTCGAAAAAATCTAACAAAAACAACGGTGGCAACCGGCCTGCAGACGAATCTTGCAATCTGGAGCTACCGTTCTAAAGCGAAATCACACCAGTTTTTTGATATCAAAGATATCTCTAAGAAGAAGAGGAATGATCTTCATCTCATCCCCAAACGCTCTGGCCGCACAACGCATTTGTTCAGGCCAGAGCGATATTCCCATCAATATTTGCCCGGAAATACGCCATGATACGAGAGATCAACAAAGACACGGCGATACTTCAGCTCAAAGCACAGCCAGCTACTGCGGCTGACATCGCCATCGCGGACGATCTTCTGGACACCTTGCGCGCGCATGCCGACGGTTGCGTCGGCATGGCTGCCAATATGATTGGTGAGCCCAAAGCGATCATCGCCTTCGACAACGAGGGCTCCTATATGGAGATGTTCAACCCGGTCATCACGCAAAAATCGGGCAGCTATGAAACCGAAGAAGGCTGCCTGAGCCTGACGGGACAGCGCAAGACCAAGCGTTACCAGTACATCAAGGTGCGCTGGCAGGATCGCCAGATGGTCAGCCATGTCAAGCGCTTCTCCGGATGGACCGCACAGATCATCCAGCACGAGATTGACCATCTGGACGGCATATTGATTTAAAGCGAGGCGTATCGCGCCCAATGCGCGATAGCCGAAACCCCAGAGAACATCCAAATTTGCCCACTGCGCCCTTATCGTTTAGAGTACGGATGGTATTTTGTGACCGCATCAGATCAAGGATGATTTTATGCGAATTCGGACAGCCATGCTGGGCATCATCAGCCTTTTTTTGCCGGTGCTTGCGAGCGCGCAGGAGATATATCGCACGGAGCCCCTACCGGAAGATGCCGCACTGCCGGACCGCTATGAAATCACGGTAGATGCGGCGCGCGGAGCGCTGAGGGTGCGCGCGCAGCTGAGCCATATCGCGCGCGAGGAGACCGTCTGTCTGCCTGCATTCGGCCAGCGCTTTGGCGAAACGCTGCAGATTGTTCAGATCCGCACAGATCAAAATGTTCCAATGGTCGCCAAGCTCGACCGCGCTGGATGCATCTCTCGCGTCACAGCGGCCAGATGCGACTTTGAATACGAGCTGATCATGTCCGAACTTCCGCCAGACAGGTTCTGGCTGCCATCCGAGCTTTCGCCGAGCCGGAATGGGAAGATGCTTGTGTTTCCAGGCGAATCGCTGTTCATCGAGCGCGGCGCCAACGAGACCTCGACACACGCAAGCCTCACGGATGTGCGCGTGACCGACGGCGGTCAGATCGTCACGACGCTTGCCCCCGTGCTCACCCCAAACGGGCCAGCCAACACTCAAGATTTTGAAGCCCAGAGCCACTATGAGCTGACGCGCAGTTTCTGGGCGTTCCAAGTGCCCAAGCTGCTCGCGGCCTCATCCGAAGACCTGACCTGGCAGCTCGCGTTTGATCCGCTCTACCAAACGGACATCGCCGATATCGAGCGCGAACTCTCGCAGATCCTCGGGTTCTATAGCGATTTGATGCGCACCAAGACGCCCACGCGCATCGCGATCTTCCTGTTCGATATCCCCTTCGATGCGCACTACACCCATGGTTTTGCGCGGCAGGGCGGCATCGTGCTCGAGATGGGGCGCAAGGCGGCGCGCGACAAACGCGCGCGCAGAATCCTTATGGCGCACGAGCTGTTCCACTTATACAATGGCGAAAACCTGCGGTTTGAAAATAAGAGCTTCGCGCAGACCGCGTGGTTCCGCGAGGGCATGACGCAATATATCGCCCTGACAGCCCTACTCTCTCTGGGCCTGGCCAGCCGTGATGATCTCTATCTCTGGATGTCACTTAGCCTGAGCAAACAAAAGCCCGGCGTCTATGACCCGTATCATCACGGTTTTTTCCTGAGCCTCGCTATCGAGCAGCAATGGCAGCGGTATCAGTCCGGCCTGAGCATGCCCGGCTTCTGGCGATTTCTGAGCCTTTCACCGAACTGGAACGAGCATCAGTCGAATACAACGCTTCAAGCGCTTCTGGCACAGTACAGCGCGTTCGATTTCAACTCTTTTTTTAAGCGGTATGTCCGCACCACAGCAGAACTTCCGCTCGAAGAGATACTCGCGGTCAACGGCCTGACGGTCCAGAAGCAGCTCAAGCCGCAGCCGTCAATCGGCATGGAATACGGGCTGGATGCCGCCAAAGCAATCCTCTACGTCAAGAAAATCCTTCGAAACAGCCCGGCAGAACGCGCAGGGCTCAAGCCCGGCGACTGGATTGTCCCCGCGGACGCGACTGACTGGAGCGACGCAAGCGACAAGCAGATTACCGTGATCCGCGACAGCCAACGGCTGCAGATGCGCATCCCCGCAATCACTGTTTCCGCCGAAACGACCGAAATCCGCCCGGTCCGTCCCTGACATCCCCACGATTCATGACGCAATCACTTGTTGAACAGACTGCCCTATCCGTGTTACAATGATAGAAGGTCTTTTTTAGGACTTCACTTTCTGGGTAAAGGTTAGATTTATGGATAGAGAACAGGCTTTGGAAAAACATACGACGAATTTCGAACCCGGATCAGTCCTTTTCTATGAAGGCGATCCCGGAAGCAAGATCTGGGTGATCAGCGAAGGCCATATTCAGCTCACCAAGCGCGTGTGTTCAGAAGAGATCCTTATCGAAATTCTCGGCCCCGGCGAATTCTGCGGAGAGCTCGCGCTCGTCACCGGTGAAACGCAGCCGACAACTGCGACCGTTCTCGACAACGCAAAACTTCTCGGAATCGAACCGCAACAGTTCGAGACCATGCTCCGCTACAATGGCGAGCTCTGCATCCGCATGCTCAAGAAAATGGCGGGCCGCCTGAATGAAGCGCATTTCAAGATCGCCACTTTCCAGCTCAAAAGCACCCTCGGCCGCGTCATGATGCAGCTCCGCAACGAGATCGAAAACAGCGATACGGCCAACAAGACCGTCATTCCAGCCGAACTCGCGCAGCTTCTGGGCATCGATGACGTCGAGCTCCAGTGCTGCCTCCAAAAGCTTGTCGACAAAAACCTCATCACGCTGTCCAAAGAGAATGTCTATTCAATCGTCAGCAACGAGGAATATTCGCGCTATCTCAATTATCTGGAACTCAAGGACAGATACGATTTTTCTGAGAAGAATTGATTTTTTCGTGCCGCTATGCCCTTTCGGGCATACGCGCCACATCGCGCCGCTATCGCCAGAGCGATACGCGGCGCTTTTTTTATCCCACGCCTCCCTTTCACAATCAAACACAGCGAAGCGTGAGTCAGCCCTGACGCGCTACGACGATTTGCAAGTGCCCGACTGGCATGTCTGACCGCTCGGACATTTCTTGCAGGCACCGCCATTTGTGCCGCAGGCATTGTTATTTGAAGCCCCGTTCACACATTGATTATCCGAAATACAGTACCCTGATTTGCATGCCAGAACTTTGCATGCGCCATCCACGCAATGCGTCGAACTCGTATGCGCGATACTCGTCGAGCAATTCACACATGCGCCGCCAGATTTGCCGCATGCCGTCGTATTCGTGCGGCCAGCCACACAGGCATTGTCACTCACACAATAATCTGTTTTACACTTTGTCGCCTTGCATGAACCGCCTGTGCATGTGCCCTCTTTCCACCCGGGCAGTTTCGTACAATTCATGCCGGAACAAGCGCTCGTCGTATCCGCATCACATTTCCCAGCATTGAGGTGATAGCCAGCCTTGCACGCCGTCGCCACACATGTGCCATGACTGCACACCCCTGCGGTCGCATTGCCGGCACTATTGCAATTGACACGTCCAGAACCGCATACAGTATTGGAATCAGCCTCACACTCATTGTTATGGAGATGATAGCCTGCCGCGCATGCCGTGATCTTGCATGAACCACTTGTGCAAGTGCCCGAAGATGCATGATTCGCCGTATTGCAGTTCGTGCAGTTCGTGCCGCAGTGATCATTTGCATTGGCGCATGTCGCGCCCTGCCAATAACAAGTATTGGCTGGACATGGATGTGTCTTGCAAGCGCCAGAGATGCATAACTGCCCGGATAAACAAGTGCTGCAGTTTCCGCCGCCAGTGCCGCATGATTTCGCATTCGCCGAGCCATCCACGCAAGTGCCGCTGCTCACGCAATACCCGGCATCGCAAGATGTCGCCTTGCAGACGCCACCTGTACAGGTGCCGGCTTTCCAGCCAGACAGTTTCGTGCAGTTCACGATGCCGCTGCCGCATGCCGTCGTTGAATCAGCCACGCAAGCGCCGCCGCTGAGGTGATACCCCGTTGTACAAGCCTTGGCCACACAAGTGCCCCCAGAACAAACGCCCGATGTCGCATGATTATGATTATTACAGTTGTGCCTATCTGTTCCACATACCGTTGTGGTATCGGCCTCACAGGAATTGTTATAGAGATGATAGCCGGCCGCACATGTTTTGACCACGCATGCGCCGCTGGCATTGCAAGTGCCCGAAGCCGCATGGTTTGCCATATTGCAGTTGATGCAGTCCGTGCCGCAATGCGCGTCTGAATTTAGGCATGTCTTGCCCTGATAAAAGCATACATTGGCATTGCATGAGGATGTCACGCAGCTTCCTGCTACACAGGCTTCTTTTGCCCCGCAGGCTTGGCATGCGCCGCCATTCGTGCCGCAGGCCTTTGAGTTTGACGAGCCATCCATGCATGTCGTACCGCTCAGGCAATAATTATCCTTGCACGCTGTCGCCACACATGATGCATTCGTACATTTGCCAGATTTCCAGCCAAACAGAGATGTACAGTTGTTTGCCGTACTGCCGCATGCCGTCTCCGAATCCGCAACGCATTTGCCATTATCGAGGTGAAACGCCGGCTTGCACGCAGTTGCAGAACAAACGCCATCCGTGCAGACACCTGCCGTCGCATTGCCAGTGGTATTGCAATTGAGCACATTTACACCGCAAGCCACATTTGTATCCTGCTCACATATATCGCCTTTGAGGTGGTAGCCTGCCGCGCATTTGGTGATATTGCAGACACCGTCATTGCATTCGCCGGCAGCCGCATGATTTGCCGTATTGCAGTCGATGCACTGCGTCCCGCACTGCGCCGGCCTGTTGACGCATTCCCCCGATGCCGCATCCAGACACTGATTGCTCGCGGCACACTTTGATGTCACGCATTTGCCCTCATGGCAGTACTCATTGCCTTTGCAAACTTCTCCACATTTTCCGCAGTTATTCGCATCGGTTTTGAAATTCGCTTCTAAAATACAATTCGGCGTATATTCATCACCGCAATTTGTATAACCAGAATTACATACATAAACGCAATGCCCTGCCGAACAAGTGTCAGAAGTCGCGTGACTCAGGTTGTGTTCGGAACACACATAGTTGCATGCGCCGCACTGCTTTTCATCAAACCCCATAATATTGATGCATTTATTGACTTCTTCGCCTATCTCATTTTTCACCGAGCAAAGCGTTTCCCCCTGGTTGGGACAAGCCTGCGTCTTGCATTCGCCATTAAAGCATGTCTCCCCAGCGTTACACTTGGTAAATTGAGTACAATCTGAATTGGCACCACAATAATTGACATTCGTCAATGGATCTGCGCACGTATAATTTGCGCCATCTTTGCAGAGCACTTCCTTGCTGCCACATCCGCTCTTACATTCCCCCATAGAACAGACTTCACCGCAGGCACATACCTGAGGCACTTCTCCGCATTGCAAGGTAGTATCAGGTTGACACGATACTTTGTTTTCATCTTCTGTTCCGTCAGGTGCATTCATTTCTTTTGACGCTTCACCTGGACAGCTTGAGCCAAGACATTTGATGATACAGACATCATCATACGAATAATCATCTCTTTTAATGCAGTTTAATGCACAAGATTGTAATTTGCTAAACTCACTCGCCTCACACTGCGCTTTTTCTCCTTCATCTTCAATCGATTTACACTTTTCTGTATATCCATATCTCCAACATGCCTCTTCGTCCTCCATAAACTTCTTACCAGTTTGAATTTCACATCCTGCCTGGCACTGCATCTCCCCGGCACAGTCATCTACACACGTTTTAAGTTCATCAATCGCAGCACTAAAACTATCCCTATATTCATAAGCGCAATTCAATATTTGTTCAGCACATGCATCGTCTGGACAGATCGGCTCATCACTATTCTTACAATAAGTCGAAAAACAATCTTTTCCCTGACATATTCGTTCGCAACTCTCAGCATTCTCACACCTTTCACATCCCAAGCCGCTGCATGTACACAATTCACCCTCGCATCTGCATACCGCATCATCACATTGGCAATGACTTCCAGTACACGAGCAATTCTCATTTTCACATGTTTTCTGAACACATCCATCCCCGGTACACTCGCAATCCGTTCCTGTGCAATCACATCTATTTTCTACACACAGACAGTCTTTGCCTTCACATTGACAATTCTCTGCTTCACAGCGATTTGATGCGTTGCAGGGATCGACGACATCTTTATCTTCTAAAATATTCAGGTGATAGCCGACAATACATCTGTTCGGCACGCAAACCTTTGTGATGCTGCCATCATTCTGCTCAGTAATCTTGCACTCCCCGGTGTCCCAGCCTGCGACAATTCTTGAACAATTGTTGTCATGCATGCCGCAATTATATATATCATCCGGTTCGCAGATGTTATTATAAATATGTTCATTCGACTCGCATGCAGCCTTGCATTTGCCCTGAACGCATTTGTTGGCGCCGCAATTGATCGGAGAGCCATCCGCGCTCAATTCCTGGCCGCAATGCTGCGGCGTATCTGCAACGCAGACCGAGTTTTCAAGATGATACCAGTCATCTTTATCCTCTCGGTTGTCGCACTCTGTCGCAATGCACTCATTATTGCGGCATTCGCCTTTTTTCCACCCCACAAGGCTCTCGCAGTCTTTGACATTCTTGCATTCGACCTGGGGTTCTTGACAATAATATCTGTCATCCACATCCATCCGGCATACATTATATTGCTTCGGGCAGATATCATACGCAAAAGCATCAGGAAATTCCGGACACTCCGCTGAGCTGTGAAGCTTTTCGTAACACTCTATCGCCTCAATGCTCTCATCCGTATTCTTTTTAGTAATCTGAATATATGATAGCTCCGGCTTCTGGTGATATTCCTTGATATAGTCGGCAAACTTCTCCCACTCATAGAGCACCCGGTTATTCGCATCAATAAACTGACCGCTTCTGTTCTTATTAATTTTTACGCGCTCAGAAACTGAAACCGTCTGCCCATTCACATCGCAGTAGTCATACTGCGGCGCATCATAATAATCGCCATTGTCATCCTGCACGGCGTGATAGCCTGTCACACATACGAGATAATAGGCATCGTCACGATCATCATAATGAACAAAGCTCGTCGGAGGACATGGCACAACAACTTCGCCATCCACATAGCCATCATACAGACTGCTGTCCCAGGAACATGCATCCAATAAACACATACAAAAAAGCACTGGCAAACATTTTCGGATTCTCATCTCACCCAATCCTCATTCTCATGTGCGTATTGGGCACAGCCCAATAGCACATGAAAAAGTATCGCGTATCGGACACAGTCCGATAGCGATACCCCGATCAACTATTGAATCGTACGATAATTGCTTCTAAGTGTCAATTCTACACGAGAATGTGCCGAAACGCGTGTCCCCGGCGCCGGCCATTGTGTCGCCACAAAACCTGAATCAACAAGATTGACACCGAGACATGAATCATTTGCCGCTTCTAGCGCCGCCAATGACGATTTGCCCCTAAAGTCTGGCACAGTCACAAACTCCCCGCAGGGCTGTACAGGCGTTTCAGAAGAAGCCTGACCTTCAGTCTCTGGGTCAGCCAGCGCGCCGCCAGTCACCATTTCAAAGGGGTCAAGAATGCCTTCGGTCACTGTTTTCGGAAAAACTCCGCGATACGGCAGCGCCTGGCTCACGATCTCCGCAAAAACCGGAGCCGTCACGAGGCCGCCCGAGTGATAGGGCGTCGGGGAATCGACCATCACGACCACGACGAGATTCGGGTCATCGATCGGCGCGATGCCGATAAAATTCGCCATATATTTGTTGGTATATCTCCCACGTTCTGCTTTCTGGGCGGTGCCGGTCTTGCCGCCGACGCGATAGCCTGGCACCCAGGCACGCATTCCGGTCCCCTCCGAAACGACGCGTTCCATCGCGCGCCTCACGGTCGCTGCGCTATGTTCACTGATCGCCTGATTCACGACCTCAGGACCGCCCTTTTGAATCACGTTCCCCTCGTGATCGCGAATCTCCCTGATCAGCCAGGGGCGCATGAGATTGCCGCCATTTGCAATCGCACCAATCGCCACAGCGATCTGCATCGGCGACACGCTGATGCCATGGCCGAACGCGATGTTCGCAAACATGACTTCCTGCCACCCCTTATAATTCCAAAGGATGCCTGCCGATTCGCCTGCAATATTAATCCCCGTGCGCCGTCCGAAGCCAAATTTTTTCAAATAATTATAAAAACTTTCCTTGCCGAGCTTTTGCGCAAGATGATACGCGCCGATATTCGAGGATTCGCTCACGACAGTCTCCGCCGTCATATCGACAATCGTATGCGTGTCCGAAATCGAATGCTTGCCGATCTGAATCTTTCCGTGATTCTGCGAGATCGGATCTGTCGGACGCACATGCGCGCCATCAACCGCAGAAGCATACGTGATCAGCTTCATCATACTGCCTGGCTCGTAGGCATCGAGTACCGCGCGGTTGCGCATGTCCTCCTTGCGATAGTCTTTGAAGCGGTTCGGGTTGAACCTGGGCCAGTTTGCCATCGCAAGCACTTCTCCCGTATAAGGGTCAAGAACGACGGCGACAGCCGATTTGGCTGAATATTTACGGCACACGCGGTCGAGCGCGTTCTCGGAGACTTTTTGAATATACTGGTCGAGCGTGAGCGTGATCGAGCTGCCCTCGAGCATATTCAAACGCGGCGAATCATTCGTAAGAATCACTCTCCCGCGGGAATCGCGCATGCCTTTGATGCGCAAGACATCACCGCGAAGATACTTGTCATTCGATGCCTCAATGCCCTCAAGACCGACATTGTCAAGCCCGACAAATCCGAGGATCTGTCCTGCCAGCTCCTGTCCGGGATAATACCGCTTGCTCTCGCGCTTCGTGCCCACGCCTTTCAGATGGAGCGCCTTCACGGCTGCCCCCTTGTCGGGCGTCGTCTTTCGGGCAATCCACACGAACGGCGCGTCCGACATGAGCTTCTTCCGGATCTCCGTAATATCGATATCGAGCGCCTTGCTCAGCGCAAGCGCCGTCCCCTCCAGATCATCGATCTTCTTGGGATGCGCAAAAACGCTGGGCGTCTCGACACTGATCGCGAGCTCATACCCATGCCGGTCATAAATATAGCCGCGATGCCCATCCAGATGGCTCTCCCCGCCAGCGCCAAGCGTGATCCGGCCAGTGCTCTGGCGTTCCGCGCGCGCCTGAAGATGAGTCTCCTCTGCCTGAAGCTTGTAAATATGGACGCCGATCGTCACGAAAATCGCAACGAGGATGAGCCCCACAAAAATGAGCCGTATCCACGCATCGCGCTCCTGCGCCGCCCGGCGTTTTGCATCGTCCCTGACCTGATTTTCCACGACTTATTCCTTTTCGATCCGCTTGACCTTGTCCAGACCGTCAGCGCGTTTTCCCTGCCGCTGGTCTGTCCGCCCCGTCTTCGACATATCCAGAATGAGCACCTGCTCCGGCTTGATGCTCGACATGCCAAGCTGTTTGCCCGCAAGCGGCTCAAGGCGTTCGCGACGGCTCAGCACGCGCAGCTCAATGCGAAGCTTGCGGTTCTCTTCAAGCAAGGCCTCTCGCTGAGAAATCGCTGCGCTCAGATCGTACCCCAGGTTGAGCTCACGGTGCCTGTAAAATACCTGAACAATAAACAATACTATGAGGATAAACGTCGCCGCGCAAGTCATCCAGAGCCGCCCCGAGCGCTGCCGCGTGCCCGCGATTGTCATCAGCGCCTCGCTGAGCGCTCGTCCGCGCGTCTTCAGCATCAGCGAAAGCTCGCGGTCATGCACGCCGCGTCTCTGATCCATCGGCAACCCCACCGGCTCTATCGTCGCGCGTTCCAATGCCGTGTCCAGAGAAGGCTTGCGGTCTGCCAGCGCATCCGACACCTGGTCTGGACGCATCTTGACAGGGATATCCTGCGGATCGATCTGCTTTTCAGGCTTTTCCTCCGGATCGATCTGCTTTTCAGACGTTTCCTCCGACTCTGCCGCGTCTTCGCGCACAGCCTCATCCTTGTCATCTGCCGCTGCGCCAGAGCTTTCTGCCGCCTGCGCATCTTCCTCTGCCAGATCGGTAAGAGAATCGTCAAGTTTCATATCTTTGAGCTCATCCATGCCCAACCCCTCCTCCGCACAACTATATATCATTCTAAAAGGCACACAAATTTTACAGTCACCCGTTCGGGATTCCCCTTTTGGGAAAGGGGGAAGACTCCCCCTGCGCGGCTATTTCGCGAATGACAAGCGGGCACGCCCGCTTGCCTCGCGAAATACGCCGCTACCCCCTCGACGATTCATAAATCAGGCTTGCGCATCTTCTTTATGCATCAAATTACCTACATTCAACCACTATAAAGATATGAGTTATGTATTAATTATGACAAAAATGTCTTATTATCTGAACTAAATAGCGTAGAAATCTCCTGATATAACTCACCATAACCCATTGAGTTTAATGAAAAAATTTTATAACTCATAGAGGCAAACCCAAAATACCAAAAACTCACCTTAAAAATTTGTAATTCCAAACAAATCTCATTATAGAGCGCACTCGTGAACGGCAAAAGAGAATGCCGTCAAAGATTTTAGGCGCAACAACGCCATTGAAATTGGAGGAAAACATGAAATTTGACAAGCGTTTTATTTTTGGTGCTGCTCTTGTGCTCGGCCTCGGCCTGAATCTCTCCGCGTGCGGCGATGACGACAAGGAAAATGGCGAAAAGCCGTCCGATCCCCCCGCAACCGAAGACACCTGCAAAAACGGTGTTCTGGATGCCGGCGAAGTCTGCGACACCGTCGATGGCAAAGTCGTGTTTGCAGAAGGCAAAGGCACCTGCCAGCTCTGGTATGACGAGAACAAAGAAACCGAAACCAGCCCGCTCGTCAGCGACCCCGAAGCAGTTCCCGGCTGCGCTTCCAGCTGCAAAGCCCACTCGAAAGGCACCTGCAAGACCGAAGCAGCCGTCCTCTGCGGCAACGGCAAGATCGATGCAGACGAAGTCTGCGATATCGGCATGGACGGCCAGGCCAAAACTGATGACGACGTGATCGCCGATGGCAAGACCTGCAACGACTATCAGCAAGGCTCCTGGAAAGACGGCGGCAAGCCTTCATGCGCAAAAGACTGCAAAGGCTATGGCGCCGGCACCTGCGTTTCGAATGATGTCGTCGACACCGACATTCAGAAATGCACCGCAACAGCCACCTATGATGCGGACAGCAAGAAAGCCACTGCAACCGTCTCCGTCGAATCCGAAATCGAATACACTACCAGCCTCATCTGCGCGACAAACAGCAACAAACTCGCTGCTGCGCTCGATGGCACGCTTTCCGGCTCCAATGAATTCGATGCAAGCTCCTTCACCGATGCAGGCGATTATTCATGCATCGTCGTCGTCGTTGCAAACGACAAGAAATCTCTCTGCACCCCCACGGGCGATGTCCTCAAAGTCGGCGGCGATATCCTGACATTCGCAGATGCCGCTGTCGGTTCGTTCAAGATCGAATCCCAAGCCTCCGCAGACACGATTGCCAAGTGGACGTTTGCTAGCATCAGCAATGCCGAGGAAACCATCGGCGGCCCGGGCGCTGCCCCCGATGAAGGTTCTGACAGTAACATTCTTCTCAAATACAACAAATTAGGTGAAAAGGCCGATAAGATTAAACTTAAGATGACACAGGATAATAGCGGCACCAATGGATCTCTGACTGCTCTTTCAATTGACGTGAATGGCGCAGCTGGAAACCTTGGGGACGGTCAGGCTCATGATTCTGCATCCAATATCTCCATCGGTTCGCTTGCCGATTATACGCTCACCTCTATGAAGATGACCGCCAAATATGGCAAAAAAGATTCCGCCAAAGTCTATATTACGGCAATTGACGGCTCTTCAGAAAATATCGTTAAAGAGCTTGAGGTCACAGGTGGTGATTACAAAGAATACGAAGTCACAGGTTTTGCCGCTAAAGCATCCGAAATCCATATCTATGGAGATAACACGGCGACCTCAGCATTTGCTCTTGATGATCTCACGCTAATCGGCTCCAAGTAATTCAGTACCCTGCTAAATCTCAAAGCCGCCCAATCGGGCGGCTTTTTTTATGCGCGATAAGCCTTTCGAGAAAATCTCGATGGCTGACTTTGGCCATTTTGGCCTTTCGAGAAAATCTCGATGGCGGACTTTGGACGTTTTCGGCTTTCGAGAAAATCTCGTTTGCTGACTTCTGGCGTTTTCAGCTTTCGAGAAAATCTCGTTGGATGAATCCAGACGTTTTGGGCTTTCGAGAAAATCTCGTTGGCTGACTTTGGACAATCCGGTTTTTTGAGAAAATCTCGATGACTGATTTTTGCTAACAGGCGGCTGGAAGCCGCTGTATTCATCACCCAGGGTGTACACGCAGTGGACGCCCTGGGTTTCACGCGCCGTATGCCGTCAGGCATAGGCGCGCGCC
>JAFUEE010000187.1 GCA_017464085.1 Pseudomonadota bacterium | reverse complement strand
TCAAGCAATTCTGTTCTATCAATACCTCTCGCCATTGGTTCCTCCTGTAAGATGAGAGTTGAAGGCAAGTTCATCATACTGGATTTCCAATGGCTTTTTTAGCTTTTTCGATTTTGCGAACTCATGTGGACGTTATCTACTTCCGGAATTCCTCAATATAGCAGTCCGGATTGATGAGTACATCAGCGAACATTGGATCATTTTCATAGAAGCACAATCCTTCAGTTACGCAATCGATTCGGTTATGCATACTGAATGGTGTCAGTCCTGTTGGCACACGAAATTCCTTTGGCGGCGGTATGACTGGAATCTCCAGAATTCCGTCAAACACAGCCTCCCAAACCAAGTGTGGGCTAAATCCGTCATCAATGGATGCCAATCGCTTGTTCATCCCAATTCTCCTTATACAGCTGAGTAGATTTTTGTTGTTTCAGAGCCCAGCCAATGCTCTTGTGGCTCTTATAGTGATCTTTTGATCACGCTGATTGGCATCAATACGCATGATTGCGCATCGCGTTTCGCAAAAAAACGCATCGCGTTTCGCAAAAGAGCATATTGTACTCAGAAAAACCGTCGTAAACTTTATAAAGTGTGGT
This sequence comes from Pseudomonadota bacterium, assembly GCA_017464085.1. Classification (GTDB taxonomy): domain Bacteria; phylum Myxococcota_A; class Bradymonadia; order UBA4248; family UBA4248; genus UBA4248. Next base: position 11,667 of record JAFUEE010000187.1, on the reverse strand, counting down.
ATATTGATTTTGCTGGTTTGCTTGTTTATGATTGCGACTTCATCAAGGATGAAACTTAAAATGACATTTAATGATTTCGTAACAATCTTATATCAAGTCACGAAACCGACAAACAGCGATGGACGAGACATGGGAAAAGCTCCTTTCATTCGTCACTTGCTATCGCTCAACTGCGAGAAGACGGCTGATTTAGGCTTCTTAGACTCCCCGGACTCTACGGTTTCAACATATCTAAAACGCGGTCTTTCTTGGAAAATTGCTACAGAACTGCTGAGGCTTATGGAACAAACAGAGTTCACCAGATGGATAGACGAATTAGGTGACGAGCAACAGAAACTTCTATATGACCAACTGTCCAAATATCATTCAAATGTTGATTATGAAAAGTTATCGGAGTCCTGTGCCGATATATTCAAAACCATTATACAGGAATCTGTTTGTAAAGAAAGAAATAGTCAGAAATCCTGCGACGATAATTCTGATCATAAACAATCCGACGAGTTTTTATCTGAATTATCTAAACTATTGAATAAGCCCAAAAATGTTTGGATCATTCACTATGCATGCACAAAATTCAATGAACCAATATATCCTGCAAGAGTTACCTGTATAGCCATGCGTCCGTTATTTGACACATCAATTAAAACATTCTCAATAATTGATGAAGCTCAAAAAATGCAGTTGGATCCATCAGAAATCAGCACACGCTTCGATACTCTCGAATGCAATATGTTGTCTGACTTTTTTGAATTTGTTCAAAATTTACATCATCCAGTATGGTTACATTGGAATATGCGTGATGCGAAGTATGGCTTTGAAGCCATTATTAACAGATATAGATATCTTTCAAGTTAAAGTATTGCTAATATCTTTAACAGAAAGGAGGTATATTCTCGATCTTTTTTGCGCATCATCGAACTGAGCGTGCGGACCGTCGGATTTGCGAAATGTGTCAACTTTTTTGCAGGATCACACACTGACCGTCTGTCATCCATACCCCATTGCCTCAAAAAAACGCGCATGAACACAAGCCATGCGCGCCAGATACTGCCGTCATGCGCCAGAAAGCGCAAAACGAACTGTTTTCATCAATGCCCAGATCATTCGGATACGACCTGATCTTTTTTCTTCTTGCGTTTGGCTGGTACTTGCTCAGGCAGAACCGCCCTGATCAAGCTGCATCCCGCACCATAAAGGCGACTGTGACCATTGCCAATTTTCTCGACCGTGATATGCGTCATGATTGTCTCACGCGCGCGCTCCACATGCGTGATCAGGCCAACAAGGCGTTCGCGCTTGGAATCCCCCAGATTTTGCAGCATTGTCAATGCCGTGTCGAGCGTCTGGTCATCCAAAGTGCCCAGACCTTCATCGATGAACAATGATTCAATCGCCACATTGTTACTCGCCATTTCAGAAAGCGCAAGCGCGAGTGCCAGGCTCAGACAGAACTTCTCCCCGCCCGAAAGATTCTGTGCGGTGCGCGGCTTGCCGGTCTGATAATCCATAACCATAAAGCCCAGGCTTTGATCCTCGCTGTTTTTGCGCACCAGCTCAAAGCGCGGCATCAGCTTTTTATCCTGAAGATAGCGATTGGCATTGCGCAGAAGCGTGTTAAAGGTCACGCCTTGCGCAAATTTTCTGAACTTTGCGCCATCCCCCTGACCGATCAGTTTTCTCAACGCATCCCACCGCCTGAATTCCGCTTCCGCATGGTGCAACTTATCGCTCAGCTCTCTGACCCTTTCCTTGTCCTTGTTCTGCGTCTCCAGCCTCTGGATGATGATACCAATCTGCTTGGTCAGGTCTTGCAAACGCGCATCTTTTTCGCTCTTTTCAGCTTCAAGTTCTGATTTTTGACGAGTTGTGAGGGGTGTTTTGCGAATTTCCTCGAGCACTTTGCCAGCCTCTGCCGCACGCGAACGGATATCGTTGATATTCTTTTCGAGGAGATCTGCTTGAGTACGGAGTGAGTTTAAATCGCGTTCCGAAAGTCGTGACGCACAAAATGATGCTTCATCCTCAAAATTTTGCGCTTTCAGTGCTTCAGAAAGCGCAAGCTGGGATGCGCCGACCGTTTGATGCCAATTTTCAACCGTCTTCTGACGCACTGCTATGCCAGATTCGAGTTTGGAATATTCAGATATCGCGCGAGTCAGCATCTCTGATGCCTTTTGATAGCGCTGTTCCGAACGCATTTCCGCTTGCTTGAGTTCATTTTCCTCCACATCGACATTGCGGTCGCCAAACAATGTATGAATCTCAAGTTTCTTGTCTTCGACCTGCCCCATTTTGACCTTCACTTCGGCCTTCTGTTTGTCGATATGTTTGGCGCTTTCCTCCGAACGCGCCTGCAGCGACTGCGCTTCTGCTTGTTTTTTCACGAGTTCCGCTTTAAGCTTGTCGCGTTCCGGAACAGCCACTTTCCAAGTCTGATATCGCCTGCCAAGCGCTTCACAGGCTTTTGCAGCCTGAGCGATATCCGATGCGGCTTCGCCATATTTTCCGATCAGCAGCGCAAACGCCTCAAACAGTTCCTCCAATCGGGTCTTGCAATCTTCATAGTTCCGCGTGCGTTCCGTGAAGTTATTTTCCGCCATTTCAACCGCAGCCTGAAGCGTTTTGACAGTTTCGGTGAGTTTGTCAAGCGCAAGCTGGCTTTTGCGAGATGCTTCGAGAGCGGAATCCAGAGCCTCTTTAGCCTTGCGGATAGAGCGAATCTGCGCTTCCAAAAGATTGATGCGCTGATCGACCTCAGAGACCTGAGGAATCATACCCTCGCAATAGGGGTGCTGCAACGCGCCGCATAGCGGACATGGCTTTCCATCCTCGAGTTCTAACCGCTTTTGTTCATAGCTTGCAATCTTCTGGTAGACCTCTTTTTCGCGTTTGAGATCATCCATGCGATTTTCGAGATCGACGAGGCTGTGCTCGCCAAGTGCCTGAGCATGAGCCATTTGAGCGTTTTCTGCAGCCTTCAAGTCTTTTTCAAGCACAGCGCGCGCTTCATCTGCTTTCTGCCTGCCGGATATCAGATCTTTATTCGCCTTATCCAAGTCTTTTTGCGCCTTTGTGCGCGCGAGATCTGCCTTTTGCATCTCAGAAGTACAAATTTCGAGCTGTTTGCGGCGTTCCTCAATGACTGGATAATCCCCGATCAGCTGTTCATCAATCGCGTGGCTTCTAAAGAACTTCTCGGCGTTTTCCAAGCGGCTCTCAAACAAAGATATATCCGCCTGAGCACCTTTCAGAGATGCCTCGTTTCTCTCGTGCGCATTCTCAAGTTGAGCGAGCGTTTCCGAATGTTCCTTGAGCTCAGCCTGCTTAGCCCTGAGCTCAGTTTGCAGTTCGCGCACTTTATCAAACAGAGGTTGAGATTTCTCACGATTTTCGCGCGCCGCTTCACGTTCTGTTTTGCAGGCAGCCGCCTGTCCTTCGCACTGCAAACGAAACGCGTTGGCATCCGGCTGCTGCGACTGCAGTTTTTCGAGCCCTTCCGTTTCGCGTTTGAGTTCCTTGAGATTCTGCTGATGCTGATCGTAAACATGTCCGATCCGCGCTGCGCGCTCCCCATTTTCGAGCACGGCGCGCTTCGGCTCAAATTCAGCAGATGCGCGCGCATGAGCCTGGCGTTCCGCCTCAATATCTGCAACCCGGCGCGCAGCAGCAGCTTCTTTTTCGAGCCAGTTCAGTTCCGCATTGAGGCGTTCTATGTCTGTTTTCAGGACACTCACTTCCGCTTCATGCGATGCGCGTTCCGCGCTGATCTGCGCGACAATTTCATCTGACAGAAGTTCCACGCCCTCGACTGCCAGCTTGGCCATCTCGCATTTATGCCCTTCTTGCGTCGCACGCTCATAAGCCTTTTTAGACAGCTTCGTATAGATATCTGTGCCCGTGAGCTGTTCGAGTATCTTGGCGCGATCATCATCTTTGGCGCTCATAAATTCAGAAAACTTGCCCTGTTCGAGCAAAACAGCTTTTGTAAACTGCTCATAGCTCAGCTTGATCAATCCCTGTATCGCTTCATCCATACAGGACGGCTTCGTTTCCAGAACGATATCCCCATCGTCTGTCAGCTTGCAGAGCTCACGCTTATACTCATTGAGATTGCCGTTTCTGTTGATCTCCTGCGACCAGCTCGCGCGATAGCGCGTGGTGCCCAGGCTGAACGTCACTTCGGCTGCACAGCATTTCGTCCCTTGAGACATGATCGCATTCGTCGTCTTGTTCACCTTATCCAATCGAGAGGTGCGGCCATAAAGCGCAAGCGTGATTCCATCCAGAATCGTCGTCTTGCCGCTGCCCGTCGGCCCCCAGATCAAAAACAGATTATTTTTGCGAAACGCTTCAGAAGTCAGATCGACCTCATGCGTGCCATACAACGAGTTGAGATTCTGAAGCCTGATTTTTTCAATACGCATAGCTTATCACTTCCTCCTCATTAAACCTGTTATCCCATCACTAGCCTTCACGCTGCACGATATCGAGAAGTTCGTTGAATGTGCTGATCAGTTCCGGACGTTCCGCTTCCGAAACATCATTGGTATCCAGAAGCTTGATGAACATATCCTGCTCATTAATCTCCGAAATCACCTCATCACGGATATATGCGATTCCACCTGCATCCACGCTTCTTTTTGATAAATTCTTCGTGCACAGGCAAATGATATTTTTCTGTGCTTCCAAGATATCCTCGATGATGCCTGTCACACTGTCGAGCGGATCGTCGCCATGATATATTACTGAAATATATATTTCTTCCCCAAGAGCTGCAAGTTCCATCAAACGGCTGCGGATCTCCTTTTGATCGCCGCACACATTTTCTATTTTATGGAAGACCGGTATCTCGCACATCGAGATTTCCCGTTGAGATCTGCCGTTGAATACAACCCTGCAAATGCTCTTCTGTTGCCCAGCCTCCCCAAAGCCCATCGCAATGGGAGATCCGGAATATCGGATATATTCGCAATCACCGACAGCCTGAGGCACATGCAGATGCCCGAGCGCGACATAATCGTAAGTGGAGCTGAAAATATTGGCATTCACGCCGCCAAGCGAGCCGACATACGTCACGCGGACACCGTCGTCTTCCACGATTTTTCCGCCCTGCACAAACAGATGCCCCATAGCCACGACTGGAATATCGCGCCCTGCGCGGATTTCTTCTGCAGCCTGTGCCACAAGTTCATAATGACGTGCAATGCCATCGGTCACATTCTTCTCTCGCGCACCAATATCCTCACCACCCTCCGAAAGGCGCACATCCCCCTCTGCCAAAAATGGCACTGCGGCGACAATCAGCTCATCCGCCCCGGATGCGTCCTTCAATACAATCACCTCATCTTTGGGATCACCGCTTCGCGTATTGAACCGCGCCTGGCCGATCACATGAACATTCAGGCATTCGAGCACCCGTGACGGCACATCGATAAAAGATGTGCTGTCATGGTTTCCGGAGGTGATGACCGCATGACGGCAACAGGTGCCGCTCAGCCTTCGGCAAAAATTATAATATTGTCTTTGCGCAATATGAGACGCATTCGAGGTATCAAATATATCTCCAGAAATGAGAAGCACATCAATCTTTTCATCCTCTATTTTTTGCACGAGCCAGTCTAAAAACATGCGATATTCATCATCGCGCTGCCGCTCATGCAACGCTCTCCCTAAATGCCAATCTGACGTATGAAAAATGCGTATCTGATGATTCATGACCTGATTACCTCCTTGAAAAACAAACACTTCCACCTCTGCTTGAAGCGAAAACCCATAACTGCAATATTTTCTCGACAGATACAATATTGTCCCGATTTGTCAATACCGTGATTTCAATTTTTTAAAATTCAAAACACGATTGACGCCCCGCGAGCGATAACCAACACAGCCACGCATGCTGTGCCGTATTCACCGCAAGCCTATCCTACCACATTTCAGAATGCGAACACGCCAATCACACCACACCGCCGGACGTATCGGCAGAAGCCGATAGGCCGGCGCAAAAGCGGCCGTATGGGGCAACGCCCCATAGGCTGCTCACAAACTTATTCTGCCAGCACGGTAATCGACGCGGACCCATTGAGGCCCGTCCCGCTGCCGTTGCCAGCAATCAGGCTGGTGTTCGAGAGCTTAAAGGTGTTCGAAAGTTTGCCCCCAGCTTTCGTATAAGCCGAAGTCACCCCTGTAAAGACATATCCAGAGCCACCGCCGCCGCTTGAATCCTGCGCCTGCCCGCTCGCACCGCTGAACCATCCGCCGCCACCTCCGCCGATGTGCTTGCCCGTGTCGGTGATCGTCGACGCGCTCGCGCTGCCGAACTTGCATACGCCAAGCGACGTGCTGCTGCAACCGCCCGAACCGCCGCCATACGCCAACGCGTCACCGCTGCTGCGCACAGCCCCAGCCTGCCCGATGGCACCGCCGCCATTGCCGCCTTTCAATATCACATTGGAGAACGTCCAGGCGTTGACATACCAATAGCCGCCGCCACCTCCGCCAGCCGTAATCACGCGGTACGCATAAGTGCTTGCTCCGATGCGGATATCTGTCGCGCCTCCGCCGCCATATCCGCGCGCGATCGCACCGTCATTCCCCGGAGATCCGCCATTATAGCCGCCGCATGATCCAGACGAACACGCTTTGCCGCCTCCGCCGACTGCCACATACGCCGTCTGCCTGCTCGGAAGCGTCAGCGTCCCGGCCGCATATCCGCCTGTCCCGCCGGCAGGCTCAGTCCCGCTGCCGCCGCCCCCTGCACCGCGCACCACAAGGCGATACTTGCCCTTCGGAAGCGTCACGCTCTGAAGACTGCCCGTATAGCTGAACGTGCGGTCACAAAATGCAAAATAATTAAATGTAAAGCTCGTCTTCAGCGTGTCCGTCACGCCAGCCATAGACATCACAAGCTCAATTTTTGCGCCCTTGTAATAACTCTGGTCGGGCACAAATGATTGCGTCGGGCTCACGATCCGGACCGTCTGAGGCGAAGAATAATTCGACGGCGTAAACGTCAGCGTCGATGGCGACATGCTTACCCCGTTCGCCTTGCCCGTCAGCACAGCGCCATTCGCATCCGTCATCATCAGCGACACTTTGACCGTGCCGCCGGGGTTCCCCTTCAGCGATACCTTGAAGGAATTTGCCGCCGAACCGCACTTCACCGTCAGAGGCTTGTCTGAAACCTGTATGCCCGTGCAATGCCCGTGATAGCACACCTGCCCCAGCTCGCTGCAGTTCACAGCCCCGCCGCCGCACCTCGCATTCGTATCACGGACGCATATCCCGTTGTTGTTCGCATTCGTCTCGCGATGATAACCCGCCTCGCACTCGCTGGCGGAACATTCCCCGCCAGACGAACACACGCCGCTCACCGCATGGTTGTAAGTCATGCAGTCGATGCACGAGCTCCCGCAATGCGTCCTGTCGTTCTCGCATACGCCATACCAGTCGCAAAGCGTCTTGTCGCACGCTGTCTGCACGCACTCTCCATTCTGACACGCATCCCGGCCAGTACATGTCGCGCAAGCTCCGCCTGTGATGCCGCACAGCGCATCCGTCACGCCTGCCACACAGACCGTCCCGTTCAGGCAATATCCCTCGCGGCACTGCGATACCACGCAATTCCCGTTTCGGCACTCCCCGGCGCCCCAGCCGTCTATCGCCGCGCAGTTCACCCCATCCACGCCGCATGCATCCACACTGTCCGCCACACATTTCTCCCCATCGGAATGCTCCCCGAACGGGCAGTTCGCGCATTCGCCGGCCATACAAAGCATACCGCCAGCGCACGCATTCCCCATAAATCCGCAGTGCTCGACGCTGTCCGGCTCGCAGACGCCCGAATTGCCATGCGTCCCGAGCTCGCACGAACGGCATTCACCCGCTTCGCAATACTGGTTCGCACCGCACGCATTCCCCTCCGAACCGCAGTCCGTCCACGTGTCCGCCACGCACTCCCCCTCTCTGCCGTGTTCCCCTCCCGGACACCTCTCACACCGGCTGTTCACGCAGACCTGATTGTCACCGCACGCATTGTCCTCTGCCCCGCACGCCTGCCACGAGTCCTCCACACACACCCCATCACGCCCATGAAAACCGGTGCTGCAGTACGCGCACTTCCCTTCCGCGCAGATCTGGTTTGCGCCGCATGACGTATCCCCCGTGCTGCACGAGGCCCACGAATCCTCCACGCAGATGCCGCTTTCACCGTGAAAACCGCTTCCACAGACCGTGCAGTTGCCGTTCGCGCAGATCTGACTGACGCCGCACGCATAGCCCTCAGAGCCGCACGCCTGCCACGTATCCTCGATACACTCGTCACCTTTCACATGCTGTCCCGATGGGCATTTCACGCACACGTCGTCCACGCACCGCAAATTGACCGGGCAAGCATGCGCCGCATCACAGAAAGCCGCCGTCTTCTCCACGCACACGCCGCCGACGACTTTCTCATTCTCCGCGCAGTCCTGGCATTCACCCGCTTCGCATATCTGATCTGCACCGCACGCGCGGTCATCGCTGCCGCATGCCGAAACGCTGTCCGGCGCGCAAAGATCGCCGCTTTCGTGATACCCCGCCTTGCACTGCTTCACGACACACGCCCCCTGCACGCACCAGCCGCTCTCCCAGCCGCCCAGCGCCGTACAGTCCACGAGCGCATCACCGCATTTCTGCGTCGTATCCGGCACACACAACCGCCCCTCGTGATGCATGTTCAGCTCACAAGCCTTGTTCTCGATATCGTCCAGCGAGCATCCTGCAAAAATGCCCGCAGCCATTTCAATTGTCGCGAATAATATAAATCTGCCGCGCATACCATCCTCTTGGCCAGCAATCGCCCCCATCCAGATACTACATGTTTTCGCAGAATTCTCAACATCCCTATATATTCTGACATGCTGACACATTCTGACATGCTGACACCTTCACAGCGATGCGCCCAAGCGCGCCTCCACACAAAACGCCTCCCCCTCAGAACGCGGCTTTGCCGAAGCGGCTCGCAGTTGCGCTGCAAACGCGTGAACGCCTCCCCTTCAAGGCGCGGCTTTGCCTCCCGGCATACGCCGCGCTTAAATCCGGACTATCGGCTGCGCCGATACGCCCGGATCAGCGCTGCATCCGGGGCGCGACTATGGCTGCCGCCATACGCCGCGCACTGACCCGATAAACCATGGCCTCCCCAATGCCTAAATGCTACGGAAAGAAAATTTCCTTCGTAACCACAACCTTATTCTCATAACCATTATCATCCTCTCTCTTAAATGAGATGCCATAAATCCGGACACCATTCTCATAAATCTCCATCAGACCGCCCTCACTGGCTTTATATAGCCCCAGATCAGTCCCCATATCCGTAGGTTTGGAAAGACTTGGAATATGGACATTATATGCACTCGTGCCTTTCGGCGTATCATTCACTCTCGTATAAAGCTTCAGATCTGGCAATGAATCGAATTCGCCAAGCGGTGTCGTCTCGTTACCCGTCGGCTGAACAAAATCGAATTCCCTGTTACAGAAGACCAGACAATCATCATACTTGGAATCTTCCCATTGATAATGCGTGTGACCGCTAAACCATATCACATTTTTATATTTATTGTTCAGCTTGTTGATAAAATGAAATTCCAGTCCTGCCAGGGAATTGGCACCGGAATAAAACCTGGCATTCACAGCAGGATCTGTCGTATATGGCCACACTCTTCGTCTCGAATAATAAGGTTTGCCATTATATGGCACGCCATTGCCTGCCTTGTGCGTAATAAAGTGATGCGTAAAGACAAAAATGTGTTTATCTGTATTATTCTCAAGAATATCTTTAAGCCATATCAGAGCATTCGGATGATAGAACTGATAATTATATTTTGCTTCTTTGGCTTCGTTATATGCAGTATCCGACACATATTCTTTCATCTGTTTGACATATTTGTTATCCATATCCAACAGATTCGATGCACGCGCATCAGCCTTGTGCGGCTCCAGACCATAATCAATCGATAAAAATACAAAAATATTATTATCTTTTTCAATCCAATAACTCAGTTTGCTGAACACATCCCTGACACCAGCATATTGCTGATCCCACTGACCATCATATTCAAAGAAATTCATATCTTTCTTGCCTTTGGGATCATCCGCCGGGGTAAAATTCGCCGCATTATCCTCTCCGGTAAAAAAATCAAAGTAATATTTGGTCTGTGCAAGCCATCCAGACAGATAAGGCTGTCCGTCCTGTATCGTATACAGCTGAAGATAATCATGATTCCCAATGGCCGTAAACAGTCTCAATTTTGCCGCAGTGGGCTCGTAGGCATTGTTCTGATAAATGTTAAAAAATGCCTTGTAATCCTCGGGTTCATATTCTGCAACATCCCCACAGTTCGCAATAAAATCCACTTGATTGCTTCTGAAATACGAAATTGCATTGACAAGGTCTTCGCTATCCTGAGTCTCATGCCTATGCTTCGTGTCGATGTGTATATCCGAGACCAGACCGACCTTATACTTGAGATTTTTCAACACATTTTGTGCACAATTCGCGGCTGCGGCGCACTCAGTATCATCACAGTCCGTATTACCGTCACCATCGTCATCCGCCTGATTGTCGCAAATCTCCGTCTTGACTTCAGCGCCCTGGCAGTTCGGCGCAGAACTGCAATCCTCATCCGCGCAGTCCGGCTTCCCATCCCCGTCGTCATCCGCCTGATTGCCGCAAATCTCCGTCTTGACTTCAGCGCCCTGGCAGTTCGGCGCAGAACTGCAATCCTCATCCGCGCAGTCCGGCTTCCCATCCCCATCGTCATCCGCCTGATTGCCGCAAATCTCTTTCTCCCCCCCAGACCTGCAGTAATCAAACCGCTGACAACTCGACTCCCGGCAGTCCATTAAACCATTATTATCGTTATCTATCCCATCAGAACAACGCTCTTCGGTCGTTTCCTGGCTAAAGACAATACGATAGTCTGAAGACTCAGAACATCCCGCAACCCCGGCAATCGCTATCCATGAGACGAGAAAATGTCGTAATTTCATTCCGAAGCTCCTGAAAAATCAGCTTAAAAGAAAATAACCAAACCAAAATAAAATTAAATCATATACTTGAGAAAATCAAGCCATCTGTCAAGGCATTGCCAGTCAGTCAACAGCACCAAATATCCCCAAACAAATTCCAAAACATATATACATTTGGGGACGCGGCTATGACTGCCGTCATACGCCGCGCTTAAATCCGGGCTATCGGCTGCGCCGATACGCCCGGAATGTACAGTTCCGAAACTCCCCTAAGCCTGAAAACGAAACCAATCATCTATCTTTCATTATGATATCAATTTGGATTGGCAACAGCTATAAATATTAGCTCTGAAGGCTATTCTCTCTCAAATGCTATGCTTCCATTCCGCTTGCATTGGGTGCGCAGGGGAGTTAAAAAGCGAAAGCAGGGGGATGGCAGAGGAGGCAAAGATGGCACACAGATTCCCGATTGGCATACAGACTTTTACAAGCATCCGAAACGACGGCTACGTCTATGTTGATAAGACAGACTTGGTCTATCAACTTGCAAATGGTGCCAAATTCAATTTTCTTGCTCGCCCGCGCCGCTTCGGCAAAAGCCTTCTCGTCTCGACGCTTCAAAGCTATTTCGAGGGACGCAAAGACCTGTTCACAGGCCTT
>JAFUEE010000186.1 GCA_017464085.1 Pseudomonadota bacterium | reverse complement strand
CACGATGTCGGCTGCCCGAACGCCGACCCACGGACGGGGAGACGTTCGGGACAGATTGATAGAACAAAAAAGCGTGCGGGGGTTGTAGGGGGCGTTCACAATCGAACGCCCCCTGCCGCGCGCCGCGCAGGCGAACGGGCGCTGCGGAATAGGCACAACTCCCAAATCACAAACCAAAACGCCCAAAATGGAAAAGGCACCGCAAAGTGTGATATCATCCCTCCAGCAGCACGCTGCACCTCTCGGCTCCTCAAAACACAAGTCCCCTCTCATAAAACACAAGCCCCTCTCATATCCACAGAACAACCAGATCTTATCAATGGCACGAAAAAAAAGTTCAAAATCCAATTCACGTCAGCCATACGTCGCCAAAGCGCTCAGGCAACCTACCCCGACTTGCGAAGAATCATACGAAATTTCTGACGCCAACCAGCAGCCAATAGAACAGCCCCAAAGCATGGCCGGGCAATATCAGTTTATCCAAGAACTCGGAGAGGGCGCGCAGGGCAAAGTCTTCCTCGCAAATCGACTGTCTGACGGCAAAAAAGTCGCCATCAAACAGCTGCGCATCGACTCGATCAAAACCTGGAAAGAATACACGCTCTTTCACCGTGAAGCCGACGTGCTCGCAAAACTCGACATCCCTGGCGTCGTCAAGCTGTGCGAAGCGCGCGATGACCTCGATGCCGAACCGCCATGCTCCTATATCGTGCAGGAATACGTCGAAGGCATGACGCTCAAGCAGATGCTCAAAAGCGGCTATCGCTTCCCACTCGACCGCGTGTACGATATCGTCCTGCAGCTGCTCGACATCCTCGAAAAACTTCACGCCCATGAACCGCCGATCATTCACCGCGACATCAAGCCCTCAAACATCATCATCAAACAAAACGATGACAGCGATGACTTTCAGGTCTATCTGATCGACTTCGGTGCCGTCGCAAATCCGCAGATCCAGAGCGGCGGCTCGACCATTGCCGGCACATTCGGATATATGGCGCCTGAACAGAACATTGGACGCCCTGCGCCGCAAAGCGACACTTATGCGCTTGCTGCGCTCACGGCCTATCTCATCAGCGGCGTCGATCCTGCCGAGATGAAGACGCAAGACCTGCGCCTCATCATCGACCCTTATGTCGAAAATCATCCCGTCGCGCTCGTACAAACGCTCAGGCGCATGCTCGAACCAAACCTTAACAGCAGGCTGGCGGATATCCCCGAATTGCGAAAACGCTTCAATGACTTTAAAAATGGACACTATATCCTGGAAAATGAAGCTCACGCGCTATATTCAAAGGATGATCTTCTGAAACGCCTGAAAGCCGTCCATTCGCTCTGCCAGCCGCAAAACCTCGAACTCTGGCAAAATCTCCCTGATCTCCCCGAAAATCGCCCGGCATACCCTTGCGAACTGACTACTCATCCGAGGTTTATAGATTATCCGCATGAAAAAACAGAATCTGAATCTAACCCACACAACTATTTCTTGACAATCATGATACACACTTTTGTTCTTTCATTCGTAATTATGATTATATTATCTATATTAAAAATTAATATAGATGTATCAAAAATTAATATATATACATTTTTACTACTAATGTCCCCACTAATTCTCAGCATTGAAATCACATTCATCGCATATTCAAAAAGACCTTTGATGACTTTAATTTTAATTAAAATCATTCAGGCTATTAAAAAACTATTTTCTGCCAATCGAACACTTTCCATAATCAATAGCGAAAGCGCTCACCCGATCGTTCCATGCCCAAAACATTTAAATATCTTTAAAAATGGCAGAAAAACAATTGCTACGGTCACTTGCATAGAATATATCAGCGCAGAACTCGCCTATGCATACGCAGATCGTAAATATTATCGCATTGAATCCCCCTCAAAATTCGCAATATACTATAAATTCAATCCGCCTGATGACGATACTGAATTTGATATCATTCACAGAATTATAGTCCACCAAGACCCTACGGGACGAATCAAAGAAGGCGATCCGCTTCCCATCCTCTATATCGGTGACGGAAAACATCCAGAACATATCACCCAAAGCATGCCATATCCTTTCCCCATGGCCGATCTCGATCGCCCCGATGATTATATCGGCAAAGCCGTTGCCGATGACAATAATCAATTAAATTACAAATTCACACAAGCCACATCAATCTAACTCACAAGCTCAGACTCTATGAAACGAAAATTAAATCTTCAGAACAATTTCAGCCAAAATATTCAAGACCTCACAGCTCCTAGACAAACAGCTGCCGCACAACGCCTCGGGCAAATCAAAAATACACAACCAGAACCTCACGCGCAGCAAATAAAAGTTTCCGAGCAACAGACCAAGGCTTTCGTCGCGACCCTCCCGGATGCGCCATCCGTTCAGACCCCACAGCGACTATCCATGCGCTACCGATATATAAAATTGCTCGGTGAAGGCTCGAACGGAAAAACTTATCTCGCCCAAAATAAACGCACAGGCGCAAATGTTGCCATCAAAGCGCTCAAACTCATACAAAATGAAAGCTTCAAAAGCTTTGAACTCTTCAAACGCGAAGCCGAAACCCTCTCCTCCATAAAAGTCAAAGGCGTGCCTAAATTCTGCGAAAGCATACTCTCCAACACACCTGGCGGAGAATGTTATATCGTTCAAGAATATATACAAGCGCCTTCGATACAATCCTATCTAGACTCCGGCAGGATATTTACCGAACAAGAAACGCTCATCCTGATGTCAAAAGTCACCGCAATTCTACACGAGCTCCACTCGCGATACAGCCCGCCTATCATTCACCGCGATATCAAGCCATCAAATATACTCTGCCAGCTGCCCAAATCACATGATCTCAATGACTGGAAACAGATTCAGCCCTATCTCATCGATTTCGGTGCCGTCGCAAACGCAAACTCATACTCCGACAAATCAACCATCGCCGGCACCGTCGGCTATATGGCACCTGAACAGAATTTCGGCGAATGCCTCCCTCAGACAGACTTTTACGCGCTCGGCGCAACAGCGCTTCACATGATCACAGGCATTCCGCCTTATGAAATGGATTTTGAAACTTATACACTCAAATTTGAACAATATATTGACAAGCAAGCGAAATCGACTTCAAAACCCACTCGCGAACTCCTTCGATCACTGCTCAATTATAACTATGACAAACGCCCGGAAAACGCCGAAAAACTCCAGGCCATGATTACCGACATCCTGCCTGACGAAGACAAAACTCACGCTATAAAACGCTTCTTCCAAAGCATACACAATCAATTCAATAAATTTGCATCAAAAATCAAACAAACGCTGAGCCTAATTCCAAACGCTTATTATATTTTTGAAAAACTTGATCCGTCAAATAAAGACTGCGTCCTCACCTATGGCAAAATTCAAAATGCTTTTAACGACACAAGCCTTGAATATACATTCACTGTCAATGGCATGACCTGGTCAGGCGTCACACCAGGCCCATTTCTCCAAATCCCATGCGATTCACTTCCGGCTCAGCCTTTTCCAAAAACGCCTCCGCCTGCGATTGACACCACCTCTGCCACCGCCTCATCTCGATATGTTACCGCTAATCAAATAATATCTCGCATAGCATTTCACCTCCCATGCGCCGTCATCTACAACCGGAATGATCCAAGCTGCAATAAATTATATTATATCTTTACGACTATAAACGAACCAAAATAACCTGATGCATCAAAGCCCACACCACAATGCACAGTGTACGCAAAGTCTATCGCAAGCGCCTTACTGTGTCTGACAAGTGGGCTTGCCCCCTTGTCAAATACAGTTGTTTTCTTCCGTACTTCTGCAAAATCCTATTGAGTCAAACCATGCACTTGAAATCAAAGCCAGAAGCTTTATCACGCTGCCCACTGCCCACTGACCACTGCCCACTGACCACTGACCACTGCCCACTGACCACTGCCCACTGACCACTGACCACTGCCCACTGACCACTGACCACTGACCACTGACAACTGACAACTGACAACTGACAACTGACAACTGACAACTGACAACTGACTACCAATGCTTCAGAAAACGCCTACGGTGCGCAATCGTCACGCCCATATATGCGCGGCAGACAATTTGCGATTGACAAGTCACGGGTTCAAGCCGATAAACGCCGGCGTATGCAATAGCCGGCGTCGGAAAGGCGTATTGGCCGAAGGCCAATAGCCGACCGCCACGGACTTCTTGGGTGGGATGGTTATGAACGAAACAAAACAATTACAAACGCCAGCTCAGCTGATGTACCACTACCGCTACGAAAAGCTGATCGGCGAAGGCGCGAACGGCAAGACCTATCTGGCGCGCAATCTGAACACTGGCGAAGCCGTCGCCATCAAGGCGCTCAAACAGTTCCAGCGAAACGATTTCAAGAGTTTCGACCTGTTCAAACGCGAAGCTGAAACGCTTTCGAGCATCCATGTGCACGGCGTGCCGCGCTTCTATGAAAGCATCATTTCCGACAATCCAGATAGCGAGAATTTTATCATTCAGGAATACGTCAGCGCGCCATCACTGCAGTCTTATCTGGATGACAAGCGGAAGTTCACGGAACGAGAAACGCTGATCCTGATGAGCAAGATCTCGACAATCCTCTACAGCCTGCACTCACAGTACACCCCGCCGGTCATTCATCGCGACATCAAGCCTGCAAATATCCTTTGCACGCTGCCAGAAGACGGCTCATGGGAAAACATCGACCCCTATCTGATTGATTTCGGCGCAGTCGCCAATGCGCATTCGTCAGACCGCTCTACCATCGCAGGCACGGTAGGCTATATGGCTCCTGAGCAGAATCTGGGCGAATGCCTGCCGCAATCAGACTATTACGCGCTCGGCGCAACCGCCATACACATGCTGACAGGCAAAGCGCCGTTCACTATGGAGTTCGACACCTACACCATCAAAATCGACAAGGAACTCGCGGCCAATGCCCCGCAGACCTCGCAAAACATGAAGAAACTCCTCGAACTCCTGCTCGACTACAAACTTGACCACCGTCCACAAAACGCCAGCGAGCTCTCGATGATGATCAAGAATGTCTTGAACAACCGCGCTCCAAACACAAACATCAAGAAGGACGACGAGAAGCCCGGCCTGCTCGCGCGCTTCGGCGCATATATGACTAACCTGATCTTTGGCGACAAGTCATGGAGCGGATCCGACAAAGACTTTGTCAAAACAACGGGCTATATCCAGGCTGTGGCTTATGGCTGTTATCAGTTCACTTTTGATGCAAACGGCATGAGCTGGATCGGACGCAGCCCGGCAAGAGCTGGCAATACGATCAAGCCGCATTACCCATGCAAAGTAGCCTACCATCCGCAACACCCGGCAACATGCAAGCTCGTCTCGGTCGATGTGCCAAACCTTCCAAGCCACTCAAAAAAATAGGCTCTGCGCCGCCAACCTCTCAATCCGCGATCCAGCCGATTGAATTTTAATCATGTTCAAGACCGCGCACCGCCATCCTGCGAACAGTGTCCGCTTCAAGTAAAAACGCATCTATGACAGCACAGACCACATCCACAGCAGACGCTTCCGTCAAGCAATCCGAAACACTTCCCGCTCAAACCGCGCAAAGCAGACCTGCGCAAGGTTATGATATCGCTTATGACCAGGAACAAAAGACAGGCTTCCACCTGAGCGACGACGAACCCCCAAAAAATCTGACCCCGCCGGAACTCGCGGACAAATACACCTTCGTCACCAAGCTCGGCGAAGGCACACAGGGCAAAGTCTATCTCGCAAAGCGAAAATCGGACGGACAGAAAGTCGCCATCAAACAGCTCCAGATCGACTCGGTCAAAAATTGGAAGGAATACACGCTCTTTCACAGAGAAGCGGACATGCTCGCAAAGCTGAACATGACCGGCGTCGCCAAGTTTTATGAAGCATGCGAATTCCTCGATGCAAATCCGCCATGCTCCTATATCGTGCAGGAATATATCGAAGGCCCGACAATCAAGGAAATCCTTTCAACAGGCACGCGACTCTCACTGGATCGCGTCTATGATCTTGCGCTACAGATCATAGACATCCTCGAAAAGCTTCACAAACACGATCCGCCAGTCATTCACCGCGACATCAAGCCGTCCAACATCATCCTCAAGCCGCTCAAGGGCGACAACTTCCAGGCTTATCTGATCGACTTCGGCGCAGTCGCCAATCCTCAGGTTCAGGCCGGCGGCTCGACAATCGCCGGCACTTTCGGCTATATGTCGCCCGAGCAGAACATCGGGCAGCCCACGCCCCAGAGCGACACTTACGCCCTCGCGGCGCTCCTTGCCTACCTGATCAGCGGCGTCAACCCCGCAGACATGAAAATTCAGGACCTCCGGCTCATCATCGACCCGTATGTCGAAAATCATCCCCCCGCGCTCGTGCAGACGCTCCGCCGAATGCTCGAACCCGTCATCGCGAACAGGCTCGCGGATTATGGGGAGCTCCGCAAACGCTTTACGGAATTCAAGAATGGACGGTATGTCCTCAAATCCGAAAATCGCCCAAAACTCACTCAAAGAGCGCTCAAAAAACGACTGAGCGAAGTCAAATATCTCTGCCAGCCGCAAAACCTCGAAGTCTGGGAAGCTTTGCCCGATCTCCCTCAAAACCGACCGGATTTTCCGCTCTCCATCCGCACGAAATCACGCGTCTCCTATGCACGCCCGATACTCAAACTGCTCGTCTGCATCGCTACAGGCCTGGCGCTGTGTACTGCTCTCTGGATGGTAGAATTTCCCTTTATCGGACTCCTCATCGCGTTCATATTCATCATAGCGGGCGTCTACATGCTGACCCTCGACACCTCCAGACTGCAGAGGAAGAAAGACTGGCAGCCGCATGTGATCAATTTCGCGCAAAATGATATCAACATGAACGGACTCGGGGAATACAACACGCATCCGCTGATCTATAAATATGGCCGAAAGACAATCGCGACCATCACCGATATCTATTATGTGCCGTTTGAAACCAACGACCCGACAGAAAACCAAAGCGACGAACCTGTGCTTCAGTCGCCGATTTTCCGGATTTATTACAAATTCAATCCGCCCGATGACGAAAGCCTGGAAGATATCGTCCACACCGTGGAAACACATATCATGCCGGACGGCAAGTTCAAGATCGGCGACCCGCTGCCGATACTCTATGCCGGCCAGATGGATCCCTCGGGCGTCCTCAAGAATATCACGAGCATACCGTTCCCGTTCCCGACCAGCGACATGGAGACCAAATACGATTACATCTGCACAAACCTGACGCGCCAGACAAAGCAATAGGCTATGCCTGAATGAACCATGAAATAACGTACTTCCGGGGATGCGCGTGCTTGCGCAGGTCAAACGGGTTGCGCCGGCGTATGAAATAGCCGGCGAGCCTGGGCGTATCGGCCGAAGGCCGAAAGCACGGCACTCAAAACACCTACATCACGCTTTTTTTCACACATCCTCCCTTTTCAAATCGGCCAAAATGATTAATGTAACAGGTTCGGCTGCACAGCAAAGGGGGCAGATGGATGAAAAAACTCAAAAATGCAGAAACAGATCAGACAAAACTCGCAGTAATTGATGCGCCAGAGGCTCCGGAAACGGAAGATCTCGACGAAGAGAGCCTGTTTGAAGACATATCGGAAGCGGCGCTCGGCAGCGGCGACGAAGCTTTCCCTGACATCGAGATCGATGATGCCGACCTGCTGCCCGAAAAAAACTCACAGCGCGATGACAGGCGATACACGACGCTCGATATCGACGTCGATTCGAATGATGGCATGCTCGCTTTGCGCAACGCGTTCAAACCCACGCGATACGTCTCGGAACAAGCCGACCCCCTCACGATCTACCTGTCAAGCATCCGCAACCACCCTATCCTGGATGCCGAAAATCAGCAGAAACTCGCAATCCGGTACAAAACCGAAAACGATCTCGAAGCTGCACAGCTCCTCGTGCTCACGAACCTCCGCCTGGTCGTCAAAATCGCACGCGAATACAAACGACGCTGGACCGACCTCCTCGAGCTCATACAGGAAGGCAATGTCGGGCTTTCCGAAGCCATCCAGCGATATGACCCCTACCGGCACGTCAAGTTCACATCGTATGCCCAGTACTGGATCCGCGCGATGATCCTCAACTACCTGATGAACCATTTTCAGCCGATACGCATCGGCTCCACACGCGCCGGACGAAAACTCTTCTACAACCTCAAGAAAGCTCGCGCTCAGCTCCAGCAGGAAGGCCACGCCAACCCCACCCCTGCGCTCGTCGCCGAACGACTCGGCGTCTCGGAACAGGATGTCATCGATGTGTCGCGGCAGCTCGACGCACCCGCGCTCAGCATCGACCAGAACGCACCCGGCTACGAAAACGTCACGATCGGGGAGCTCATCAAAGATACAAGCGCAAATCCAGAACAGGAAGTCGCGCACGAAGAATTTTATGAAAAAGTCCACGAAATCATGACCGAATTTGCCTCGCAGCTGTCCGATCCACGCGAACTCGCGCTCTGGAACCGCAGGCTCATGGCTGACGATCCCGTCACACTCGCCGAACTCGGCACCGAATACCACATCAGCAAAGAACGCATCCGACAGATCGAAGCACGCCTCAAGGACCGCTTCAAGGACTTCATCTCTCAGCGAATCGACGGCGATATCGCGACATTCATCGATGTCTGACAACTCTTGCTCTGACTTCTTTTGAACGGCCGCTATCGGCTCAGCCGATACGCGACCGCTTGCGGCAGCTATCGGCTACGCCGATACGCGCCGCAAATCATTAAAATTACGCCTCAGATAAAGAAAATACGCCAATCGAGATACTTGCCATTCGGCCGGAAGTGCCACGTTCAGCCACTGCTGGCTCCGTTTGCGTCATTCGACAACAGCCACAAACCATGCTTGAAATCAAAGCCAGAAGCTTTATCACGCCAACTACTGCCCACTGACTGCAGACTGCACGCAAATCACTCGCCTATTCAGCCCCCCTATGGCGCTGAATAGGCGAGATACATTCATTTCATTGACTTGCATATATATTATCTATTAATTAATAGAGGATAAGGGGGATAGGGAGTGTGCGGGCTATGAAGAAAACTTTTTTGATCCTCATTGTGTTGTCGGTTCTCGCTGGTTGCGCACTGGACGACATCAAGCAGAAACCTACTTGCACGACGAGCAACGATTTCTCGCAGCTGGATGGCAGCCAGTATTCTGAAGACGCTCTCGTTGATGTCGATCAGGTCTGTCCAAGTGAAGCCGAGACAAATCCGAACTGCTACCAGAACCTGAAAAGCCCCAGCACCTATCTGTGCACCATCTGCCCGCGCAACCAGTATTACTGCTACAACTCATGCGTCGACACGCCTTGCGAAACTAATCACTGCCATTATGCCGATGACATGATTGCCAAAGAAGCTCCGGAATACACAGGCCTCCCCGTCGCCAACACAACATGCGCAACCGAAAATGACTATCGCTATTGCTACGTACATAACAAAAAAAACACAGATTATCTCTGCACACATTGCGCAAAAGACTCTGATACGCCGCGTTACTGCCCTCAGACCAAAACCTGCGTCGACACATTCTGCGAAGACTGCAGCCAGATCCACGTCACGCTCTCGATCAATGGCGAAACAACCGAACTCTGCGCCATCCCCATCGATTCCGCAAAAGCCTTTGTCGAAGCATCCAAAGAACCGAGATCTGACGCCATCTATGCGCTCACTCAAAACATCGACCTGAGCGACCTCGACGCATACAGCTCGGGCAACGTCGACAATTGGACCGGTTTTTATCAGTTCAGCGGAAAATTTGTCGCCGCAGAACCCCACAAAATCAGCATCAATGGCGGCAGCGGCACGCTCTCCTGCGGCACAAGCGAAACATGCGGCCTTTTCCCTCACCTCGAAGGCGCGACAATCTACAACATCGACCTGGCATTCAATGTCAAACACACTGGATCTGCCGGCCTTCTGGCAGGCATCATCGACAGAAGCACGATCGCACATGTCAATGCCTCCGGAACCGTCTCCGCATCCACGCAATTTGTCGGCGGAGTCGCCGGCATCATCCGCGAATCTTCATCACTCACGGACATCACTTTTTCCGGAAACGTAAATGCCCCTGATGCCAACTATGTCGGCGGCATCACAGGCGGCCTCTCCAAACAGTCCTCGATCAGCGCCATACAGCTTAAAAGCTCAACCATATCCGGCAAGAGCTATGTCGGCGGCATCACACAGGCTCTCTCACCGAAGATGCCACCATCTCTGATGCAACACTTACATTTGACACGCAGATTTCTGGCGAAAATATCGTCGGCGGCATCGTTGGAGAATCGACCGTCCCGCTCTCCAATCTCATCTCTGACGGCAAACTCACGATGACACCACTCGGATCGTCCCCCGATCCCCATTTTGCTGGCGGAATCGTCGCCCTCTTCTCCGGAAATTCACTCTCCAATCTGACAAACAAAACCCATCTCACGATCACAGACACGACAAATCCAACGCCCGGCGGCACAAGCGTCGGCGGCATCGCAGGCTCAGTCACTGAGCCCGCTGCGCTCACAAATCTCCGCAACGAAGGCAAAATCACTTACAATAGCTTAGCAATGCCCCCACAAAAACTGCCGAACGACTGCCTCACGCAGATCGGCGGTATCGTCGGCTCGCTCGGCAAATCCAACACACTCTCGACAATTGATGGCGCAACAAATCAAGGCATCATCTCCACAGACAACTTACAGTGCGTCGGCGGCATCGTCGGAAAAGCCACAAACACGACAATCCGCAATGCCCAAAATAATGCCGATGTCCTCGCAACAGACACAGGCGTCGGCGGAATTGCCGGCGTAATCATGCTCGAAAATTTGCCCCAACAAAACACCTCACTCAACTATTCCAATCTCCAAAATGCCGCAGAAATCAAAGGCCTCGGCTATACCGGCGGTATCATAGGGCTGGTACTTGAGGGGTTTTATATGCCGACTGATCTGACATTCAGCAACCTCAAAAACTCCGGCATGATCCGCGATACAAACGTAGAAAATAACAATTTCATGCCGCACGGCGGAATCTTCGGCATGGTCGCCATCAAGTCCAAATCACTCCTGCTTACAGCTCTTGAAAACAGCGGTGATATCGAAACAACACTCACTTACCCAACCGGCGGCCTGATTGGCCATTGGAAAACATACGAAGCGTGGACAACCATCATTCCTGAAGCCTTCCAAGGCGTCCTGCAGCGATCATTCTCACGCGCCACACTCGCCGGCAACAAGCGAGTGGGCGGACTGATCGGACAGCTCAATCTGTCAAGACTTGACAAAAAGATCTCAAACTGCACACTCTCCTGTTATGATTCACATGTCGATATCACCCTCGAAGATGTCTTTGCTGAAGGTGAGCTCAGCGGCGACAATGCAATCGGAGGACTGATCGGTTATATTCAGGGAACACCCGGCACAAGCAGCTGCGAACCAGACAATGACGACAAAGATAAATGCCCGCAATTGAAAGTTGAAAAAAGCACCTATTCGAATACAAGCACGCTCAATATCCTGAATACTTATGCGTCTGTTCGAACCATAGGCAAATATAGCATCACTGGATTGATCGGAATATTAGATAAATATGAATCCCCCTCCCAAAACAATAAGATTACCATTGATAACTTCTATTATGCGCCATATACTACCAATAATTGGCTTAGCGGCCTGATCTGCAATGCAAGCAACTCCAGCGCCCGTCCTGAAGTCACTCACATCTATATCGAACAAAACACTTACCAGAACAACAGCGCGAATGATTACATCGCACCACATGTCAACACAATCATCACATATCAGGAAAAATCAGGTGCAAGCGATCACAACACCTTTGTCGGCGACAAGCCCCTTGTCGATGTCCTCAACGAAAATCGCGGCGATCATGCCGAATGGATAGAAGCCCCGTTGCCAAACGCTTCGCTCTATTATCCGACACTCAATCTATCACAGGAAAACGCGCCCTGATCCTCTCGCGCCTAGCCAGAAACGAACGCCTGAGGTTGCGCGTCTATGCCAAATCCGCCTCGCGGAATTTTTCCATTTCCCCAAAT
Organism: Pseudomonadota bacterium; assembly: GCA_017464085.1. Lineage (GTDB taxonomy): Bacteria > Myxococcota_A > Bradymonadia > UBA4248 > UBA4248 > UBA4248. Next base: position 6,699 of record JAFUEE010000186.1, on the reverse strand, counting down.
GGCAAAATCCGCCTCGCGTCATTCGACAATAGAGCCAAGCCATGCACTTGAAATCAAAGCCATAAGCTTTATCATACTGCCTACTGCCTACTGACAACTGCCTACTGACAACCGACTACTGCCTACTGCCTACTGCCTACTGCCTACTGACTACTGACTACTGACTACTGACTACTGACTACTGACTACTGCCTTATATTTCATATCCACAGTCGTAAACCACAGCCTATTGTTTCTCTTATAAATCTTTTGTCTATATTTTATCCCACAAACCATTTACACAACACATATTCATTATACAAATCACACCTTTATTTCAAACTGGAAACATTTATCATTTTACCCATCAAAAACCATTAATTCATCATTTAAACGCCATATCCAGACATTCAAACATGATACATTAAAAACGCTCAAAACCGCTTAAACTCAAGCACTCGCTATCAGCCATAATACATACATTATACAATACACATTCATTTCCCATAAAAAGACACATACATCTATTTGACTTGATCTATCATTCACAATATTTAAAAATAGGGGGGATCAAACACGCACAGGACTGGATCATGACAAAAAATAGATATTATATTATTATGACAATCGCCACCAGCATTCTAACTGGATGCACTCTGGACGAAATCCATCTCCAGCCGCAATGTGTGACCCAGGCAGACTTTTCACACACAAATATCAACAACTATTCAAGAGATGCGATCGATAATGCGGAATCGCGCTGCCCCGAAGATGCCAAGGATTACCCGTATTGTTATCTCGACCTCACGCAGCGAAAAGTCGAGATCTATATGTGTTCGATCTGCCCTCAAGGTGAATTCTTCTGCTCAGGGGAGTGCCTTCCCACCAAATGTCCAGATCCGGAAGTAAAACCCAAATGTATCTATTTTGACGATCTGACCTCGCACGAAACCTCCGACTATCCCAATCCGCAGCTCATTCAAAGCCACTGCACGACCACAAAACTGGAATACCAATACTGCTACAGCAATGCGAACAATTCCGACCATCTTTGCACGCGCTGTGACAAAGATTCCGAAACGCCGCGCTATTGCGCGGACACCAAATCTTGCGTGGACATGGCCTGCGACAACTGCAGCGAACGACACGTCAGCTTTACCATTGGAGATGAGCAATTCGAGTTCTGCGCGCAGCCCATCGCGACGGCAGAGGACTTTATCAAGGCCGCAGAATCTTCCAACACCTCACAAAAATACGTGCTCGTGAACGATATCGATCTGAGCGACCTCGATGCATACAGCAACGGCTCAGTCGAAGACTATCATGGTTTCCAGAACTTTCGCGGCATGTTCGTGTCACCCGAACAGCACACCATCAGCATCAAGGGCGGAGAGGGCGAACTTTCGTGCGGCAATGCAGAAACCTGCGGCCTGTTCACAACGCTCAAAGGCGCAACAATCCACAACATCCGCCTCAATTTCAACGTCAGCCATCCGGGAAGTGTCGGCATCCTGGCTGGCACAGCGTCCGACAGCAAGCTTTCCAGCATCAAGGCATCGGGCAAAGTCATCGGGCAGACAACTCGCGTCGGCGGAATTGCAGGCGCGCTCCTCGCTGGCACGATCCTTACTGACGCGACATTTTCCGGACAGATCGAAGCGCCAGACGCAACACTCGTCGGCGGCATCACAGGCGAAGCCTCGCAAGCCGAGCTCACTGCAATACGCCTGAAAGGAACCGCCGTAAACGGCGCCACTCATGTCGGCGGCATCGCAGGACAACTCGACGCACAGAGCATCCTTTCTGACGCGACGCTCTCCGAAGACACGCAAATACTCGGTCAAAACTATATCGGCGGCATCGCAGGTGCCTCACAAGCCGAACTGCGCGCCCTGTCCTCGCATGGCACCGTGACAGTCACACGCCCCGAAAACGCCCAGGAAGCGCACTATATCGGCGGAATCGTCGGACAGCAGGACGGCGCTACAATGAAAGACCTCAGCAACAGCGCCACGCTCACAATCACAGAAACAGCCTACGGCACCTCGGAAGAAACCGCCACCTATATCGGCGGAATCGCTGGCGCCGTCCTGGGCAACGCACAGCTCTCCGACCTCCAGAACAACGGCAATATCCTCTACAATGGGGAGCTTGGCACAGATGTATTCGATCCGTTCCAATGCATCACTCAGATCGGCGGCATCGCCGGCAGCCTGGGCGGCGAAGACCTCCAGCCGCTTCTCAAAAATGCGATCAATGCCGGCTCAATACAGGCCCCAAAAGCACAATGTGTCGGCGGCATCCTCGGAAAAGCCACCAACGCAACCATCCAGAACGCACAAAATAAGGGAGATGTCCTCTCCACGGGCAACCGAATCGGCGGCATCGCAGGACAGCTCCTCTTCAACAAACTGTCCCCCAACGTCCCCTCCCTGGCTTACGACAACCTCAACAATAATGCCCAAGTCGCCGGGCACAGCCATGTCGGCGGCATCTTCGGCTTCATCATGTCCGCAAGATATCTGCCCATTCCCATTTCGTTCAACTATCTGCGCAACACGGCCAACATCCTGGATGCCGATATCGCCACTTCCGACCTCAACCCACATGGCGGCATTGTCGGGCAGTTCTCCGCCAAAGTACGCGACCTGACCATGTCAGACCTCCAGAACACAGGCGCGTTGCACACCCCCCAATCGCATGCCTCAGGCGGACTCATCGGCCACTGGGTGCTCTACTCCCAGAACACGGATGTCGTGCCCGACCGTCTCCGATATACGATCAAAAATTCGCATTCCAGTGCCGATATCAACGCCAACGAACGTTTCGGCGGACTCATCGGGCAGCTCACGCTCGACTGGGGCGACCAGCTCTCGCTCATGTGCCACCTCACTTGCCATAATACGCAGACAGAAATGATCCTATCTGATGTCTTTGCCGAAGGCGCCCTGACTGGAAACGGCGCCATCGGCGGGCTCATCGGGCTCATCGCCGGAACGTCCGGAAACACCCCTTGCGAGCTCAAGTTCACAGACCCAAACTGCTCTGAATACAGCAAAGATTCAGAGACGTTCACTCAGAACAGCATGCTGCATATCCAGAACGCCTACGCCGCTGTCGATCTCAATGCAAATCAGGCCGCAACCGGCATGATCGGCTATCTGGCAAATCACAACGCCGAGACTGAGTCCAATTTCATCTCCATAGATAATTTCTACTTCCGCCAATACAGATCGAACTTTGCAAAACTGAGCGGCCTCTTCTGCCTCGCGGAGAGCGCTGAAACCGCCGTGCCGCGCGTCAAAAACATCTACGCGGAACACAATCTTCACAATCTGCTCGCGAGCAGCGATCACATCGCCTCAAAAATTAACATCACCACCTTCAGCCACAAGGTCTCTGCAGTCAGCACGCGCATGTTCGTCGACGACAGGCCCTTTGTCGATATCCTCAACGAAAATCGCGGGGATCATGCCGAATGGATCGAAAAAGTCCTGCCCGGCACGAACATCCATATCCCCACTCTATTCCAGCCCCTCCCCGATGCCCCCTGAAACCGACTGCCCCCATATCATCTGGCATCATCTGGCAACGCCGCTATCGGCACGGCCGATACGCGGCGCTTCGCCTCGGCTATGCCTTACGGCATACACCTCGGCCACATCCTCATGCGCGTCGATGTTTCCCCCTCCCCAAAAACTCGAAATTAACGTTTTATTTCACGTCCGAACGCATATATAATCCATAACCAGACTGTCAACACAGGAGAAATCATCATGGCAAAAGAGATGTTTAAAGCAAAACCGCAACCCACGAATACTCGCTTGGCGCATTCGACACCGACGCGCAGACCCGTCACACCGACGCCGGTCAACAAGCAGAACGACCCGATCGCAAACGCCGTCATCACCGTGAGTTCAGTCAACGTTCGCAAAGGGCCTGGCATGAATTACGCGCGCATCGGCGGCCTCGTCGAAGGCAAAGCTATTCAGATTTATGCCGTCGAAGACGGATGGCTCAAGATTGCCTATGGCAGCGATTACGGCTATGTCGATGCTCAGTTCACCTCATACAAACTGCCCACGACAGAACCTGAACCCGAAAAGCCTGCGCCAGAACCCGAAAAGCCTGCGCCAGAACCCGAAAATCCCTCAGTCGTGGACAGCACGCCGCCTGCCGGCGCGACATACACAGGCTCCGAAACCGTGCGAAAAGGCTCGAGCAACAAAAACGCCGTCAAGACACTTCAGCTCTATCTGAACAAATACCTCGCACCGCTCGGCGTTTCCGCCATGAGCGTAGACAGCTCCTTCGGAAACACAACCTGGAAATACCTCATGTATTACCAGTACTCGCGCAACCTTTGCGATTCCAACGGCAAAATCGAAGTAGACGGCATCTGCGGCCCCAAAACATGGGCTGCCATCCGCTCTGGCGCCCCCGTCGTCTACGATATCAACGAGCCGATCGCATTCCACAAAGGCACAAAGCTTGATGCCAACTGCACGCAACCGCTCAGCATCGGCGGCGGCATGACCCCAGAAGCCGCCAGCCACTTCGAGCAGATGAACTCTGCCGCTAAAGCCGCCGGTCATACCATCAAGCCCTCCAGCACCTTCCGCGCCATGACGAACATGGGCACCACCAAAGGTGTCAACGCCAAGAAAAGCGGCCAGATCGAGCTCTTCGTCGAACACGGCGGAAACACAACTTATGCCGCACGACCGGGGTACAGCAACCATCAGGAAGGCAAAGCCATAGACATCTCTGGCATCGCAAAGCAGAACGACACTTCCGCGCTCTTCAAATGGCTTCAGAAAAATGCCTCCAAATACCAATTCGAAAACTACAAACCCGAATGCTGGCACTGGAACTACATCAAATAACCCACATTGCGGAGCCGCCCATGGGCGGCTCTGACACGCCTCGCCGCGCAATGTGCCAAAATCGGCATTTTAGAAATACATCGTTTCCAAAATACATTATAGTCTCCGTGCCGGCATATCGCCCGGTCACACGCATGCAAGGAGGCATTATGGAAAAAGTAATCATTTCAACAGAACAAGCCCCGAAAGCCATCGGCCCATACTCGCAGGCTGTCCGTGTCGGTCAGCTCGTCTTCATGTCCGGGCAGCTCGGTATCGACCCCAAAACCGGCGACCTCGCTGAAGGCATCGTCGCACAAACACATCAGTCGCTCGACAACATCGGCGCAGTACTCACCGCACTGGGCTTGAATTATTCGCATGTCGTCAAGACAACTGTGTTCGTCAAAGATCTGGATGACTTTGCAACCGTCAACGAGATTTACGGAAGCGTATTCAAAGACGCCCCTCCTGCGCGTTCATGCGTGGAAGTGAGCCGACTGCCCAAACGCGCGCTCGTCGAGATTGAATGCATCGCCGTCTATCCCGAAAAATAAGAGATCATTTCCATGGATCAGAAAACAAACGAAGTCATCACGATCAAGCGGTATTCCAACCGAAAACTATACGACACCTCCACGAGTCGATATATCACGCTCACTGAACTCGGAGAGCTCGTAAGGTGCGGCAAAAATATCGTGGTCATCGACAACGAGACCAAAGCAGATCTGACCGACATGACGCTTGCACAGGTCCTGATTGCCCAGAAAAAACAGAAACAGAGCGGCATCCGCAACCTCGTCACCACTCAGGCCGAAACGCTCCTCCAAAGGCTCAGCGTTCCTGTTCAACAGATTCGCGACGAAGCATTCCGCCAGCTCGAAAAGCAGTTCGAAAAATTCAAACCCAAAGGAGACCTCAGAGAAACCAGCGAAACCGAGGAAAAACCCTCGTTCTCCCTGCTGACAAAGCTTGACTCTCTGCGCGCAAGTTCAGACGAAAAGCTCCTCTCACTACTGCTCGTCCAAAGAATCGAACAGCTCGAAGACGAAGTCGATGATCTGAAACGACGCCTCAAGCTGCTCGAAGACAAAGACGACGATCTCCTTTAGGCATCAATCGCGCGCATTTCCCGCGCCACGGCGCGTGCAAAGTGGAGATCTCACGGCAAATGCCTTAATCCTGACTTTTTTATTGCATTATTTGCCCATTCCACTTAATTTGCTCCGCCGTATTTATATGCTCAAATTTTGGGCATTTTTTACGACCTAAGACACCGCTCCTGCAGCGTGTTTACATACTTTCCAAAGAGTTTTCCGATATGCTCACTTTTATTTACGTCTGTTTTACGATTGTCTGCGTGTTCCTGGTCATCACTGTTTTGCTTCAGCCTGGCAAATCCGGTGGTCTTGGCGCAGCCTTTGGTGGCGGCGGCAACACCGTATTCGGAGCAAGTGGCGGCACGCCTATTTTCCGCCGCATGACGACAATCGCCGCAGTTTTGTTTATGCTGCTCAGTCTTTTGCTCGCTTATAAATCGCTCGACACGAGCGTGACCACGACAGACAACCAGAAGAAACGCGGTCTGGAAAATGTAGAGTTCAACGCACAGGATTTGCTCGAACTTCCCAATAGTGTGCCTGCGGCTGCGGCAGCTCCTGCACCTGCGGCTGCGCCCGTTCCGGCTCCCGCGCCTGCGGCTGCGCCTGTTCCGGCTCCTGCACCTGCGGCTGCGGCAGCTCCTGCACCTGCGGCTGCGCCCGTTCCGGCTCCCGCGCCTGCGGCTGCGCCTGTTCCGGCTCCTGCACCTGCGGCTGCGCCCGTTCCGGCTCCCGCGCCTGCGGCTGCGCCCGTT
>JAFUEE010000185.1 GCA_017464085.1 Pseudomonadota bacterium | reverse complement strand
GTTTTCAAGGGATTTTGAGACAATAGGCAATAGGCAATAGGCAATAGGCAATAGGCAATAGGCAATAGGCAATAGGCAATAGGCAGTAGTAAGCGCCCTCAAAATCAAGCGCGCCGCATCGCGGCGCAACCGCCAGCGCCCCGACGGGGCGCTTGAAATCAGCCGCGGGTGAGCGAAGCGTAACCCACGGCGGTCAACGCGCGGCGTATCGCAACGCGATAGCCGCGCCCATGCGCCCCGACGGGGCGCTATCTGGGTAACCGGGGGCATCATCGATGCCCTCGGCACGAGCGGCGTATGCGCAGCATAGCCGCGACACACACGCCGTATGCCGCAAGGCATAGGCGTGTGCCAACGCGCGGCGTATCGGCTATTGGCCGATAGCCGCGCAACCAAAGCAAGAACGTTCCCCTCAGAACGACCCTAATTTAATCACCCGATCGGCGTCGGATCGCAGACATCGCCGATGCCGTCGCCATCCCAGTCGCCCTGGCCATACTTGTTGCTCTTGTCTTTGTCTTCGGGGCGGACGGGGTTGAAGACCGTCGGGCAGTTATCGACGCTGTCGGGAATGCCGTCGCCGTCCTGATCTTTCGGATCGGAATATTCGCCATCGTAGAGCGTCGTGCCCTTGTCTGTCGTATCTTTCACGCGCGTGCGCATCGGCACGCATGTCGGCTCGTTCTTCGGCGTCCCCTCGAAGAAGAGGGCATATTTCGCGGTCTTGTTGATCGTATTGAAATCAGCCCCCGCGCCGGTAGCTTTCGTATCGACCTTCTTGTTCACCTGACCGACGGTCACGGCCTGACCGCTCGTCATGATGTTGGCATCGCCCATCGCGAGCTTGCCGTCGATCATCACGAGCGCGACATCTTTGTTTTCCGCTTCAAGGACTGCGCGATGCTCCGAGCGATTATTCTTCGCAAAGACCGCGATATCAGCCATCTTGCCGGCAGCCAGGTCGCCGATCACGGGATCGAGGCCAAGCGCGACCGCAGCATTCCACGTGCCCATCATCCAGAGGTCATAGTCTGAGAAATGGTGGTCGAAGTAATAGGCATTGAGGAAATCGGCGCACTGATATTCGCGGAGCATGTTGCCCGAACCAGAGTAAATCCAGTCGGTGCCGAGCGCGATCGTGACGCCCATGTTGTCATAGACAGTCACGCGGGCGGTGTCGCCATACAGCGAGACATTGGAGCGCGGCGACCAGATCAGCGTGGAACCGGCTTTCGCGAGGTCGCGGATGATCGCAGGCGTCGCAGCCACGCCGTGAATGACCGCGAGCTTGTTAGAGAACAGCCCCTGCTGCTGCAGGCACATGAACTCGTTGATGCCGTAATCATTGATCCCTTCGCCGATGTGCGGCCCAAAATAGTAGTTTTTATTGATCTTATAGTTGTAGCTGCCGCATCCGCAGGCGGTTGTTGAATCATTGCAGACCTTGCCGCCGCTGTCACCGACCGGGAACGTCTGGTATTCCGGGAACCCCTTGGGGTTGTTGTTGATTTTTTCCTTATCGACATTGCGAAGGAGCCCGGCGTATTTGCCCGAGCCAAAAATCGAAGTCGCGCCGCCCATCAGGTGGCGGAGTTCGGCAACTTCTGCATCTTTCGTCGAAGGCCCGGGAACCATCTTATGCCCGGCAAGGCCTTTGCGCCAGTGATTGCGGTGCTCATAGCGTTCCGCCCCCCAGCCGTCCGGGTTCGGCGTCGCGTTGTCATAGGTGATGTGCTCATGCGCGTTGATCAGGCCGGCACTCACGACGGCATTCGGGCAAGTGATGACCGTCGCGTTCGATGTGTCGGGGCTGCAGCCGACATACGTGATCTTGTTGCCCTCGACGACGACCGAGCCGCCCGTATAGATTTTGTCCTTGGTCAGGATATCGCCCTGAATGACATATTTGGATGTCGAAGACCCCGTGCGCGAACACACATCGGAACCTCCGGCAGGGAGCGCGCCGCAGGCTTCAGTCGTGAACTTGTCGCCGGTATGGATGACCTGCTCGTCGCCAGATTTTTCGAGCTTCTCCATCTCCCTCTGCTCTTTCTTGATGCCGAGTTCCGCGTATTCGGTATTGACAGGCGTAACATTGCCGCGCTCAAGCGAGACAGGGCCAGGCTGCTCAGGCGCATCTCCGCACTCATAGCGGTTATTCTCAATGCGGCATTTGTCGCACGGCAGGTACTCTTCATCGCCTTTATAGCATGTATAGGCGACCGACTTTCCGTCCACGGTGCCGCATGTCTTCTGGTAAGTCGCCTCATCGCAGGCGCACCCGGTATAGACAAACTGGTTATAGGTCTCCCCAGCCTTTTTGGAACCCGGGCCGTTCGGGCATGTTTCAGGACGCGGCGGCGGTGTCGTGCCACCTGCGCAAGCATTGCCTGCATCATTACAGCCATTGGCACAGCTCTCAGTTTTATAAGTGCCATTCGCATTGCAGCTCGTCAGCACGCCATTGGCGCATACAGGCTTGAACGTCGCCGGATCGCAGTCCTTTGTGGGATCGGAGGGCTTGCAGGCGCCAGCCTCACAGCCGTTCTGGCAGAGCGTCGCCTGATAATTCCCCGTCGCATCGCATGTGATCAGGCTGTTTCCGTTGCATGCCGGCTGATATGTCGCATGATCGCACGCTCCTGACGGCACGGCGCAATCCGTCCCGGTCGCGTTGCACGTGCAGAATTCCACATCGAGCATCCGGGTCGTCGAATTGCAGTACAGCTTCGTGCCATTCTCGCATGACTGCTTATATGTTGCAGGATCGCACTTCCTGTCATTTGGTGTCCCAGTTTCCTCGACACATCCCATCAAACCCAACAGGCTTATCAGGCCAGCACAGAACAAAACCTTCGATCCCTTCATACCTCAACTCTCCGAAAGCAGTGTGATGCCCGCGCGAATTCGTCTCACAAAGCGCAAGCTCTCGGTCTTTAGACCGTCATATATATATTGTCAAGCATGTTATATAACATAAATTTATAACGACACACAGGCACATGTGGTTGCATGTAGCAATACAACTCACAGCGGACTGGACGAGAGATTTCTCAATGTGCAGAACACTTTTCAAATCACATAATCATTTATTAATATATAAATTTCATAAAACACATCTCTCAATCATTTCATCATCTCTCAGCCTTACCCCAAAAGATTTATATATTTCTAAATATATATAATGATATTCTCAAGTATTCTGTCCGCAAGCCCCTCCCCAAGCGCATACGTCCAACCGAACAGCCGGGCGTGCGCCCTCCGCACCATTCCGCATCTCGCAGCCTCACACAGCCAACACTCAATTTCCAAACACGCGCGCATTTCAGCCGAACAATGCCTTTCAACAGTCCCTCCGTCCGACTCAATCCGCTGCCCGCGCACCGTCTCCAAATCCATACTCATGACAGGCCATTTCTTTACCGCAATCCGCTGCCCGCGCGCCGCCTCCCCGCAATATGCAGCGCTTTTCATATTGCATTTTCGGAAAATCCCGTGTAGCCTATGCGGCTGTTGCGGCTCAGCGCCGCATGTCTTTGTCAATTTGCCGGGCTGAGGCGGGAGAAGTCAGAAATCCTTCCAATTTTTCCATTCCAAATTATCCTTCCTATACACCCTTTCTCTGAATTCCTTCTTATTTCAGCCTCAAACTTCTTCCGCCTGAGCCCGGCAGGCTGACCACTTCATTGAAATTAAGGCAATCGCATTATCTATGGACAGACCGCTTGCGTTGTACCGACGCTTTTTCTGGGAAAACAAGAACATCTCCTGGGTGTACACATCCGCCCTGGATCAGCTGTTTGCCTCCCGTGACCAATATTTCAAGGACTGCGCAATGGCGCAGCACATGCTTTCCGCCGCAGAGCAGCGCGAAGTGGACGATCTGATCGCGGCCGCGACGCTTGCCGCAGAATCACAGGTCGAACGCGATGCCTGGGGCTGGACGATTCGCCTCCCCCTCAGGCCGTGGGGCATATTCTGCGCGGTCGAGCCCGAGGGCATGGTCTGCGCGCGTTTCACGCACCTCCCGCCCGAAACAGCCAAAGACCCCATCGGCAGCTTTGCCGTCCAGCGCGTGGCCGCTGACGCACCGGTCCGGCAGTCCTCCCTCATCCCTTGCGCCGAATCCACACATTTCCTCGTCGAGCAGTACTTCGACGAGTCCGACCAGCTGCCCGCCCGCATCGCGATCAAAGGCAACGAGGCCGTCATGGCGCTCAGCTCCCCGGATGCCGACTGGGATATCGTCAAAAATCTCACGGAATCCGACCTTCTCGCGCTCTTCCACGAACTCACGCGCGAAGCGCCCGCGCCCGAAACGCCCGACGAGCCCCGGCTTTCCGAAGCCGCACGCCGCATCAAGGCCAAATTCGCAGCCGCCAAAGGCACGCCCGTCGGCGCCATGATCGGCGACCTCAAGCTCATGCACGAAGCCGTCTTCTTCTATGGCTGCAGCTGCAACCTCGAAAAGATCAGGGCCATGATCGACAACCTCCCCTCCGATCAGAAAGAGGAGCTCTGGAACGGCACGCAGACGCTCGACATCCAGTGCCCGCGCTGCGGACGCACGCACATACTCGCTCGAAACTGACACCCTGGAGAAGCCGGCTTTTTTGCGCATCGCAAAATACGCCGGCTTTTTTTTCGCGCCGCTATCGCCTGCGGCAATACGCGCCGCGCGTGCTGCGCACTCTTCATAAGGCCGCACCATGACTCAGAGACCGATCATCATTCAGAAATACGGGGGCAGCTCGGTCGCGACGCTCGAAAAGCTCGAGGCGGTCGCACAGCGCGTCGTGCAGAAACAGTCCGAAGGCTTCGGCGTCGTCGTCGTCGTCTCCGCCATGGGCAACGCCACCGACGAGCTCCTCAGGCGCGCCAGGCAGATCACCCCGGAGCCGCCCGCCCGCGAGCTCGACATGCTCCTGAGCACCGGAGAGCGCACGACCATGGCACTCCTCTCGATCGCCATTCAGAAGCACGGCGCCATGTCCATCAGCTTCACAGGAAGCCAGTCCGGCATCGTCACCAACGATTCTCACGCCCACGCGCGCATCATCTCCGTGCGCCCATTCCGCATTCAGGACGAGCTCGAACGCGGAAAAATCGTCATCGTCGCAGGCTTCCAGGGCACCAGCTACAAAAATGAGATCACGACGCTCGGCCGCGGGGGATCCGATATGACCGCGATCGCGCTCGCAGGCGCCCTCTCCGCGCAGGCTTGCGAGATCTACAGCGACGTCGACGGCGTCTATTCCGCAGACCCCAAAGTCGTCCTCTCCGCACAGAAACTCGAACAGCTCTCGAGCGCCGAAATGCTCGAAATGGCCCAGCACGGCGCAAAAGTCCTCCACGACGAGGCCATATCGTACGCGCACAGGCATCAGATCGCACTGTATGCAAAAAAATCCCATGACCCGGCCTCCACGGGGACGTTCATCCGACCGGACGGATGGCCCGACTACGCGCTCCAGCAGGCCGAGCTCCGACCGCTCGCGATCGTCACTGCAAAAAAGACCATGTACGTCTCGCTCGATGTCCCCTCCCCGGCATCATGGCTCGGCACGCTCCAGAAAACTGACGGCATCAAGCTCATGGATATGTCGCTCTCGCACAGCCATGCCGAAGCGCTACTCGACATCTGGAACTGCACAGACGAAGACGCGCTCCGCGCCGCGCTCGGAAACGGCGCCTCCGGCATCCTGCGCGCCGATGTCAAAAACGTCACCGCCGTCGGCCACGACCTCGGGCGCTTCCCTGCCATCCCCGCAAAATATCAGGCACTGCTCGCTGAAAAAAATATCACCCCCCTCGCGATGTTCATTCAGCCGAACGCTGTCACGTTCGTCGTTCGCGACGTCGACGTCGCAGCCGCGTCTGATGCTCTGCACGCGTGCATTAAAAATTAGTGTTATGCAGGCGTTTCGGGTATAATGCCGTGTCTTTTTATCTCGGTTTACCCCAGAGGAGATACTTACACATGAAAAAAAACCTGACCCGTTGCCTCTTGGCCGCCCTTCTTTCCGTATGCGGCGCATCACAGGCTGCTGCAGATGGCGGCTTCGATGTCCGCCAGTTTTACTCGATTTCCGGAACTGAAGGCGTTTTCAGCGTCGAATCTTCAAAAACACTCGGCCACCTCGACTATGATATCAGCCTGATGACCGATTATGCCAACACCCCGCTCAGGTTCACGACCATCCAGGGGGAGGAAGCCAGGCTCGAACACCTCGTCACGATGAACCTCAGTGTCGCTCTCGGCATCCTCGATGTTCTCGAGGTCGGCATCGCCGCACCCTTCATCCCCTATGAAGGATACAACAGCACCTGGAAAGACCAGGCCGACAGCGCACCCTCCGCCGAAACAGGATGGATGGGCGACCTGCAGGTCCGCCTCAAAGCCACAATCCTGAAGCGCGAGAGATTCCACGGCTTCGGCATGGGCATCGGCGCCATCATCTCCATGCCCACCGGCAAGCATGAAGCTTACCTCGGCGAATACCCGCTCTGGGGACGCCCTTACCTCACTTTCGATTATGAAGCCGGCCCCGTCGAGATGATGCTCAATGCAGGCTTCACGATCCGCCCGACAACGGAATTCCTCGACTACACGAACTCGCATGCCTTCAATTACGGCTTCGGCGTCGTCTATCACGTCATTCCAAACTGGCTCGACCTCAAAGGGGAGATCTACGGGGAGACACCGCTGAGCGACAAGGCCTTCGATGACAACCAGAATCAGGCGGAATACCTGCTCGGCCTCAAATTCCGCACCCCAGTCGGCTTCAACATCTCCGCCGGTGCAGGCGCCGGCATCGATGACGCCGTCAAGAACCCCAAATACCGCGTCCTGTTCGGCCTCGAATACAGCCCCGTCGCGGTCGATTCCGATGAAGACGGCATCCTCGACTACAAAGACAAATGCCCCAATATCGCAGGCTCCGAAGAATTCAGCGGTTGCCCCGATCCCGACAGCGACCACGACAGCTGGTGCGATCCCTGGATCGACAGCGACAGCCTCGCTGAAGCCTTCTCTTGCAAGCGCACAGATGAATGCCCAGATATCGAAGGCCTCGACGAATTCAACGGATGCCCCAACCCTGACAGCGACAGCGACAAATGGTGCGATCCTTGGGTCATCGATCCCGCAATCGCCGAGAAATATGCCTGCCAGATGTCTGACGAATGCCCCAATAACGCCGGCAGCGAGCTCTTCAACGGATGCCCCAATCCAGATACCGACGGCGACAAATGGTGCGACGGATGGATCGAAGATGAAGCGCTTGCCAACCGCTTCGAATGCCGCATGACTGACAAATGCCCGCTGCTTCAGGGCACTGACGAGTTCAACGGATGCCCCAACGCCGATACCGATGCCGACGGCATCTGCTCCCCGTTCGTCGAAGAACTCGGGCTCTCAGACCTCTATTTCTGCTCCGGCAACGACAAATGCCCCAACGAACCTGAAGACTTCGATAACTTCGAAGACGAAGACGGCTGCCCGGATCCCGATAACGATCACGACGGCATCTGCGATCCATGGGTCTCCGATCAGGGACTCCTCGACAAATATGCACACGTCTGCAGAGGCGCCGACCAATGCCCCAACGAAGCCGAAATCATCAACGGCGTCAAAGATGACGACGGATGCCCCGACAAGGGCAAGCAGATCGTCTTCGTCCTCGAAGACAAAATCGAAATCAAAGACAAAATCTACTTCGACAACAATAAGGCGACCATCAAGAAGAAATCCAACTCCCTCCTCGACCAGATCGCTCAGTCCATACTCGCAAACCCGGGAATCAAGCATATCTCCGTCGAAGGCCATACCGACGATACAGGCAAGTACGAGCATAATATCGTCCTGAGCCGGCAGAGAGCTCAGGCTGTCGTCGATTACCTGATCGGCAAAGGCATCGCCTCCGAACGCCTGAGCGCGATCGGATACGGCCCTGACAAACCGCTCGATCCCGCCAAGACATCAAAAGCTCGCGCGCTCAACAGACGCGTCGAGTTCGTCATCACAGACCGCAAGTGATCCAGGCTGCGATCATGCGCCGGAGGGGGTAGCGGCGTATGCGCGCAGACAGGGCAGCTGACTTGCTGCCCTGGGGAGCACATAGACGCGCAGGGGGACACTTCCCCCGCCCCAAAAAAGATCAGCACGCATTTTTGATTCTGGGCGCGAACTTTCGCGCCTTCATTGTTTTTCGTGAGGTCTTCAAATGGCTACTAAAAAAAGTGTATCTGCCCCATCTGACGAATCCATGGACTCGACTGCCGGCGCATCCGCAGTTCCCTCAGAATCGACCCAAACAACCAAACGTCCCCGAAAATCAAAATCAGCCGCCAAAGACGCAGAAACGCAAACCGCTGTGGCGACAAGCACCAAAGACGCTGAGACGGCAGAAAAAATATCCGACGACGCGCCCAAAAAGCACAGACGGGCTTCGCGCAAGACAGCACCAATGGCAGATGACGAAACCGCATCCTCTGATACGCTCAGCCCTGGACTGCCGCAGGCACCCGAGGATCCCGCTGCCACGGATGCGCTGGCTGCCACGGAAGCTCAGGAACCGGCCCCGAAACTTACGCGCAAAAGAGGCACCAGACGCCCCGGGACTGATACCACGGACACCGAAACAACAGCCTCCTTGCCGGCAGAAAGCACCGATGACGATATTCCCGAACCCCAAGCGCTCCAGAACAGCGCACCGCCTACCGCCGAAAATGCCAGATCGCTATTCGTCATAGAACATATCGAACCCACAGACGCATTGCCCAGACTGACGCGCAAAAAAGGAATCAAACGACAGAAATCCGAGCCTCCTCAACCGGTCGAGCATTCCGATGTCTTCGTGCCGCGCACGCTCCCCGCAGAGCCGGCGCGCCCCGAAACAGAGCAGAAAAAACTGCTCTACCCTCACATCTTCAAAGACTTCTTTTTGAATTCGTCCGATCCCGGACGCTCGCTGCCGGCCCGGCCTCATGGACGCAAAATCCCGCACGCCGTCCACGTCGCGTACCGCCAACGGATGGCGATTCCGCCACACAATCGCCCAGAGTTTCGCCCGGAATTCCTTCGCCATCTGCCGACCGCTGTCCCGCTCGACGCGCCGCTCTCCGCTGAGCGCATCCAGGCGCTTGCCGCACTGCTCCAGCAGAAGCCTGAACTGCTCACACGCACAGTCTACAACGCCCCGATGAACCTGCATGCCGCAATCTATCGCGGCCGCCCTGCACCGGAGCCGGCACCGGCCCCAAATCCGGACACAGACGAAATCGAAGCCGAGGAAACTACCGACCTCGCGCTCGAAGCGATTTTCGATATCTTCACCCCGGAAATCGTTCCGTTCATCGCAAATACCGATGATCCACGCCAGCTCGCATACCTCCACATCACCAACCATGTCTCGCGCATCACGGCTCTGCTCGGCGACTGGGCGCGCGCCTTGCCATACATCGACCGTGGCGCGTTCGGCGGCCCCGAATCAAAGCCGCTCTACATCTGCTTCATCGACCGCTTCCACGAAATCCTCAAGGTAGATTTCGAAGCCGCGCGCGCACAGAACGTCATCCTGCGCGACAACGAGCTTCGCGAGCGCTTCAGCCTCGACGATATCGACCTGCTCCTGCTCTGGATCCTCGCAGGCCTCGAACTCGATCCCACTTTCAAGTCCGCATTGCGCGCCAACTGGGACCAGCCCACCGTCGTCTACATGAGCGCAGGCACCATCATGCGGTTCGTATGCGGCACGCAGGCCGAGCGCATACACGTCCTGTCCAGGCTTTCACCCTCCTCCCCCATGGTCAATGCCGGCCTGATACGCATCGCCTCAAACAACACCCCCGTACAGCCGCTCTACTATGAGCTCGTCGTCGCGGAGCAGATCATCAAGCTCTTTTCCGGCATCCGCTCGCTGTCTGCCGCCGCCACGCAATATGCCGAACTCCAGTTCCCGCATTTCTCTGAAGACACTTTCCTCGATCCGTCGCACCAGAAGACCATCGACATCATCCGAAATTACCTCGAACGCCCCCTGCCCAACCAGCAGCCAAACCTCGAGCGCGAAAACCTCAACTTCATCCCCTCACTGGCATTCCTCGTCGAAGGCCTCCCGGGAAGCGGTCGCACCACGTTCATCAAGATTGCTGCATCCAAGCTCTCCAGGCCGTTCATCCTCATCCAGGGCTCGCAGCTTAATGGCCTGCATCCCTCCGACTGCGAAGAATACCTCAGATCCGTCTTTATCGATGCCATGCTGATGAACGCCATCGTGTGCATCCGCGATGTCGGACCGCTCCTCATCGAGGATCGCTCTGCCACGATACTCGCGCGACAGCTCTCGCTGCGCCCGGTCATCTGCGCGCTCTGCGTCGAGCTCGCGGTCAAGACCGTCCCCGCCATCGATCCATACATCACTTTCAAGGCAAAGATGGACGCCAACCTCAAAGACAATGCCGCCGCATTCTGGACTCAGCATCTCCACCTGCCGCACCTCAACGACTCCGATGTCGATGTCCGCGCGCTCAGCCAGCGGCTCGCGCTCCAGCCCATACAGATCCAGAAAGCCACAAAACTCGCTTACTATCAGACTGAAGCCGGCGAAACAGACATTCCGGTCAGCAACCGCACGCTCGAACGCGCAGCCGCCGTACAGGTCATCAAGAATATCGGCAATCTCGCGTTCGTCACCGACCCTGAGGTCGATCTTTCCGATGTCATCGTCAGCGACGATATCATGGAGCGCATCAAAAAAATTATCGGCTCCGCACAGAACCGCCGCCGCGTCCTCTACGAATGGGGCCTTTCCAAACGCATACGACGAGGCACTGGCGTCATCGCGCTCTTCGACGGAGACCCCGGCACAGGCAAAACACACAGCGCCGAAGCCATCGCACACGAGCTCGGGCTCTCCCTCATGCGCATCAACATCGCCAACATGGTCGACAAATACATCGGCGAAACCGAGAAAAACCTCACGACAATATTCGAACAGGCTCGACCGGACATGCAGCTCCTGCTCTTCGACGAAGCTGACTCACTGTTCACAAAGCGTACGTCCAATGTCTCAAAATCAAACGACCGATACTCGAACATGAGCGTCAACGTCCTGCTCCAGCTCGTCGAACGATATGAAGGCGTCAGCATCCTGACGACAAACCTCAAAAATGCCATCGACCCCGCCTTCGAACGCCGTATCACTTACAAAATCTATTTCCCGATGCCCAAAAAGCCGGAACGCGAACGCCTGTGGCGCTACATGTGCCCGCCCGAAATCGTCACGGCTGAGCCCATCGATTACGAATGGCTCTCCGAACTCGAGATGAGCGGCGGCGAAATCAAGAACGCCGTACTCACCGCGGCGTTCACTGCCGCCACCAACGGCGTCCTCCTCTCCAGCGAAATCCTCTACGATACAGGCGTCAGCGAAGCCTCCGCCGCCGGACGCGTCATGCGCAGATACGAGGAAGGCAACGACTATCTCAATTAAGGATCTGACGTGGAAGGCATCATCACCGAATTCGACAGCGACCTCAACGGCATACTCATACAAGAGACACCAAAAGGCTCGCTCAAAGTCGCCATTCCCGGCGCGCTCATCGGGGAAAAAATCAGATACCACATCGAGCACAAAAGCCCCCATGAACCCAAGGCATGGGGGCGCTGTGACGCGCTCCTGGTGCCCGCCCCGAGCCGCGTCACCTCCCCCTGCCCCTATGCATGGCCATGCGCAGGCGCATGCGCCGGATGCCCGCTCATGCACATCTCCCCGGCACTGCAGGCCGAGCTCAAGACAAACATCGTCCTCGACGCGCTCAAAAAAGCTGGCATCAACTACATCCACAAGCTGCTGTTTCATCCGGCTGACGAACCCCTGCGCTACCGAAACCGCACCGATCTCGTCGTGGCCGAAATGCGCGGACGACTCGTCCTCGGCTCCTACAAGCCACGCTCGCACGACATCCTCCCCACAAAGCAGTGCATCATCCTGCGCTCCCCCCTCAACCATATCATCGCGTTCGTCGCCAAAACGGCCAACGCGCTTCAGATACCTGCCTGGAAAAACGTCAATCAGCCGAATGGCGCGCTCAGATACGTCTCGCTCTTCGCAAACGATGCCGGACACGTCCTCATCGACCTCGTCTGCAAAAGCGCGCAATCCGGTGAGCCTGCATGGCTGCACGGTCTCGCAGACGCGCTCCTCGAAAATGCGTCCGTCAAAGGCGTCTCCTATTCGCTCAACGACTCCCCAAACAACGCCCTCCGCATCGCCCCCTCCCAAACACTCACCGGCGTCACTCACCTGACAGAACACCACGGCAGCACCGTGTCACTTTTCACCGCTTCCGGCTTCACGCAGCTCAATTCAGACATGGCTGCCAAAATCTATCTCTCCGCCAAAGACTGGCTCCCGACCAGACCCAAAATCGCCTGGGACCTCTACTGCGGCGCAGGCGCTTTCGGACGCATCCTCTCCCCACTCCAAGCGCTCTATGGCGCCGAATTCAGCCCGTCCGCCATACAGGCCGCCCGGCAGATCTCACAAAATGACCCATTCCAGACGCATTTCGAAACGCTCGACCTCGAACAGGATTGGCCAGACTGGCCGCGACCGAACGTCATCCTCCTCGATCCCCCGCGCAAAGGCCTCAGCCCAAAAGTCATACAAAACCTCTCCGCCTCGCGCGTCGACACGCTCCTCTACATGAGCTGCAACCCCGACACGATGGCGCAGAACATCGCCGCGCTCCCCGGCTACGTCATCGAGCGCATCGAGGCCTTCGACATGATGCCCTACACCAGACACGTCGAAGCGCTCGCGCTCCTGCGCCATAAATGACGCCTTTCGCGGGTTTTCTTACAATCCCCGGCGCTATCTGCCTGCGGCAGATACGCGCCCGGCGCCCTGCTATCTGCCGCAGGCAGATACGCAGGGCGTTTTTTTACATGCCCCCGCGCCTGGAATCACCTGCCGCCCCTGCGCGCCGCCTTCGCAGCTTCAATCAAACGGTCCACTTCCCCCTCGGTCAGTATTTTCGAAGCGATTCCCGAAGTCGTCCGGAATGCCTTTGGCAAAAAGCGCTCTATCCGTGCCGCCGTCCGGCGCAAAGCCAAAACTTCGCTGTCCTCAACGCCATATAAAAACCGGTAATACCCCTTGCCATCAATCATGAGGTTCAAAAGCACATACACATCCCGGAATGTCTCCACGCGCAATGTCTCATCATCATCCCCATCATGGGACACATAGCTGACCTTCTGCCGCTCGCATGAACTGTCCAAAAAGCCTGTCTCGCTGATGAAACAATCCGCGCCGCATGATCCATAAGCGCTGTAAAACGAGCGATCCGTGAACTCAAACGAACTTCTCTCCCAAAATTCCACATCGCTTCCGACGCGATAACCGCCCGCATCATCCCGATAAATCAGAATATCGCGCCCTGACGCTTCTTCCGCACCGCGATCATAAATGCACGTGCCGCGATATTGGAGCAAAAGATCCGGCTTGCCATCCGCGCCGCAATCTATCTCATAAAAATGATACCGAAACGCCGCTTCACATCCTGTGTTCTCGGCATATTCTGCGCGTATCTTCTTGTGAAGCTCCGAAAGCTTGATCGGACAGGGCTTCTCTCCGGCCTCACACCGATCCAACAAAGCACGTCCCTCAATCAGGTCATCAAACGCCTTGTGCCCAGCATCCGAAAGCTCAGACAGCACCTCTTCGGCTCTCCCTTCGCCGGCACATACACACAAACATATTCCTGCAAACACACCCAATAGCTTCTTCATCACTCACCTCACGCATAAACACACACCTTGACCATTTAAGCACGCCTTGCGCCCATAGGCAAACTTAAATCCCTGTGCCTCCCAAATGACTGCCCCCGTCCGATACCGCTTTGCAAAAATGAAATGCCCTGTCGCTCCAAGCAACATCGCTTTACAAAAATGAAATTCCCTGTCGCTCCAAGCGATACCGCTCTGCAAAAATGAAATGCCCTGTCGCTCCAAGCGACAGCGCTTTGCAAAAATGAAATGCCCTGTCGCTCCAAGCGATACCGCTTTGCAAAAATGAAAGCTCTGTTCAACAAGCATGGAGATGGTTCCAAAATGCCATGTATTATCGGCAATCGAGCATCGACAGTCTCTCCGCATAAAAGCTATTGCCTTTATCATGCGCACTACTGCCTACCTTCTATTGCCTACTGCCTTGTATTGCCTACTGCCTTGTAACATAGCCAAAAAATAAAAAGCGCTCTGCGCGCACTTGCACTATAATCGTCGCGTTTTCCCCGCAATGAACAGCATTGCGCATACGACTTCATCCCCAATGAGGAGTTTAGCCATGAAACACAACCTTGCAATCGCTGCGCTCTGTATCGCCCTCTTCGGCCTTTCCGGCTGCAAAAAGCCATCGGAAGAAGCCAAAGATACCTCGACCAAACCAGAAGCCCTGTTGGATGCCAACGCAGCCGCCGGAACACAGGATGACGCAAAACCAGCAGATGACGCAAAACCAGCAGATGACGCGAAACCAGCAGATGACGCGAAACCAGCAGATGACGCGAAACCAGCAGATGACGCGAAACCCGATGAAGGATCAAAACCAGAGGCTGACGCAGCCCAGCCAGAAGACGGCTCCAAAGACACCGCCGCTGACGATGAAGCAGATGCCGATCACGGCATGGCTGCCGCCCAGGAGCGTTCAAAACTCAAATTCCATACGCCAGTCTGCCCCGAAGGCGCCAAGCAAAAAGGCGACAAATGTATCTGCCCGGGTGCCTCAGGCAAAGGCGCAGAAGGCAAATGCAAGCTCAAGCCACTCGAGGTGCCGCAATCCGGCAAAGGCTTCAAGTGCGTCCCAGATATGTGGGAATGCAGACACTCCGTCATGTGCACGCTCCCCGAAGGCTGCACCTCCCCTGACGGGCGCTATTACGGCCCCTATTACACAGATCCAGTCACGGTCGGCGGCATCGTCGTCTCCCCGGAAACAGACAAGCCATTCGGCGAATGCGTCCTCGACAGGACTGACGGCCTCAAGCTGTTCAGCGAGCTCGGCGCAGACAAAGCCGGCGACTTCGCATGCGACCAGGAATTCTGCGCATGCGCCAACACCACATGCATCCGCACGGAACTCTGCCTGGGCGGCAAATGCCAGCCCGACACCTCAAAACTGCCCGAGCTGACCCCGGAAAATCGCGCCGCACTCTTTGCCGACAGCCTGCCCATCTATATCGATGGCATGCCCCCCTTCGTCTTCGACACCTTCACCTGCCCGGGCGGCAAACTCTACTGCCACGGCCTCGACAATCCCCCCATCCTCAAACCCGAAGATGGCGACTTTGAATGCCAAACCGTCAAATCACTGCCAGGCTTCGAAAGCGGCAAATCCCTCAAAGCCTGGGTCTGCCCCTACGAAGACAAATGCAAATGCGGCTCAGAATCCTGCGAGCAAAACCAGATCTGCTATAACGGCAAGTGCATTTGATTTTTGGAGGGATTTTTTTGTGGGGGAACCTCTTTCTATTGTGCCAAAAGAAAGCAGGGTCCCCCACAACCCCCTCCAGAAAGAAAGGCATATTTTGTTTTTTTACACTCTGCGCTTCCAATCGCAAGTGCGCTTTTCTCTGCCCACTGACAACTGACAACTGACAACTGCCCACTGCCCACTGCCCATTGCCCACTGACAACTGCCCACTGACAACTGCCTACTGCCTACTGACTTTCCCAAACCTCGGGGGCACGACGACGACACCGGCAGGCAGCGCATCCAGCGATACGCGGCATGAAGCCATGCGGCAGGCCTGCCCGAAATGGGAGAGAAATTCTTCGGGACCCGTGATCGGCAGGCTGCACAGCGAAGTCCTGTAATGACACGGAATGACGGTGCGCGCATGGATGCGCCGCGCAAGCGCCGCCGCCTCGTGCCCGTCAATCGTATAGAAACCGCCCACGGGAATGAGCAGGACATCGATATCGCCCATCTCCGCAACCTGCGCATCCGAAAGCATCTCCCCGCAGTCCCCCATGTGGCAGAGCCGCACCCCGTCGGCCTCGATGAATTTCATCGAGACACCGCCGCCGAACTTCGTCCCCTGGAACTTGTCATGCCAGACGAACTGCGACGTGACCCTGAGACGCGCATCCTGCCAGGCATTGCGGACGACAACCGGAATGTCCGTGAGATCGCCCAGGTAATTGTGATCGATATGCTCGTGCGTGATGAGCGCAAAATCTGCGGCTGTCACAAATGGCGGATAATTGAAGCGCCCGGTGAACGTCATGCCCTGATACGGGTCGAGGATCAGGCGCCTGCCGTCCGACAAGGTCAGCAAAAACGTCGCGTGCGCAATATACTCCAGATGCATAGCCACTCTCCCAGCTGATAACCATAAACGACGCGCAGCGCGTATTGCCGCAGGCAATAGCGATGCGCACGCATGCGCCGTATGCCGACAGGCATAGGCGCATCCGCAAATATATAACCGCATGCGAGATGCGCAAACATAATTGCTTGCAGGAACGCACTGATTTAGAATAGATGTGTCTGGCCAGTTCAGGCGGTCGCAGGAGCAAGGATGCTGAAGATTTTATTGTTGTCATGTGTCGTTATTTTATCATTGTGTGGATGTGCGCGGCAGCCGGAAAAACCGCAGAAATACGCGGAAGCTGCCCAGATGGTCTGCCCTGAGCAGACGCGCCGCGTCGAGATCACAAATTCCGCCTACCCCGAGTTTTATTGCGTCGGCATGGATGGCCGCGTGGGAACCTGGCTGGAATACGATGCGAACGGGCATCTTCGCAAACGCGCGGAATACAAGGCTGACAAGCTCAACGGCAAGTGGGCCGCGTACCACAACGAAGGCGGCATCGAGACGGAAGGCACGATGGCCGACGGCATGCGCGAAGGCGAATGGACGCAGTATTATGTGAACGGAAAGCCGCGAAGCATCAAGCATTACAAAAACAACCAGATCCATGGAGCAGTCAAGCTCTATTACCAGACCGGCGGCCTCATGGCTGAAGGCGATTACGTCGAAGGGTACGAAGAAGGGCCGTGGAAAGTCTATCTGGAAGACGGCCGCCTCTCGCGCGAATGCCGCCTGGACCACGGCGAAGAAAAAGATTGCAAAATCTACATCAAGCAGGACGCGGAATCGCGCGCCTACCACTCGAAAGAGCGCGGGCCGCTGTAATCTGCAAGGAATAATGCGGGCAGAAGAGTCCATTGAACAGGACGCAGCCCAACGATGCGTGATCGACGGCGGAAAACCGCCGACTGACAGTGAGATATAAAGGAATGAGAGAATGGACAAGAAACTAGAAGCACTCAACAATGCCCGCGTCATCGAGGTCATCAACCACTACACGGCGCTCTGCAAGCCTGCCAAAGTCACGATCATGGACGACAGCGATGAAGATGCCGCCCTGCTGCGCACGCGCGCGCTCGAAGGCGGCGAAGAGCACAAGCTGCCGATGGCCGGACACACCTATCATTATGACGGAATCCAGGATCAGGCACGCGACAAGGCGCATACCAAGCTCCTGCTCACAGAACCGGCTGACTTCGGATTTGAAACCGCATATATGGACCGGGATGAAGGGCTTGCGGAAATCGAGCCCCTGATGGACGGCATCATGGCCGGCAAAGAGATGTTCGTCCGCTTCTGCTGCCTCGGGCCGACAAACTCCCCGTTCTCGATCCTCGCGCTTCAGCTCACCGATTCCGCATACGTCGCGCATTCCGAAGACCTGCTCTACAGGCGCGGCTATGAGGCATTCAGAAATGCCAGGGACAAAGACGATTTCTTCGTGTTCGTCCACAGCGCAGGGGAGCTCGTCGACGGCGTCTCCAAAAACGTAGACAAGCGCAGGATCTATGTGGACCTTGCGCAGAACCGCGTGTTCACGATCAACAACCAGTACGCCGGAAACTCGGTGGGACTCAAGAAACTGGCCTTCCGCCTTGCGATCGCGCGCGCGCACCGCGAAGGCTGGCTGGCGGAACACATGTTCCTGATGGGCGCGCATGGCCCCAACGGACGCATCACCTATTTTGCAGGCGCCTACCCCTCCGCCTGCGGCAAGACCTCCACGGCCATGATCCCCGGGCAGAGCATCGTCGGCGACGACATCATCTATGCGCGCGTCTTTGACCGCGAGCTCCGCGCCGTCAACGTCGAGCGCGGCATCTTCGGCATCATCGAAAACGTCAACGCCATCGACGATCCCGAAATCTTCAACGTACTCACGCACGAAGGCGAATGCATCTTCTCGAAC
The DNA here is from genome assembly GCA_017464085.1 of Pseudomonadota bacterium. Lineage (GTDB taxonomy): Bacteria > Myxococcota_A > Bradymonadia > UBA4248 > UBA4248 > UBA4248. Next base: position 37,022 of record JAFUEE010000185.1, on the reverse strand, counting down.
GTCCTGATATCGGATGACGGCGTCCCCTATTGGACGGGAAGCAATGTCGAGCCGCCCGCATCCGGCGGCAAGCATTACACCGGCCGATGGACCCCAGACATGAAAGATGTCCCCGTCTCGCACAAAAATGCGCGCTATACGATCAGCCTGGAGGCGCTCGCGAACCGCGACCCCGTCCTGCATGATCCCAAAGGCGTGCGCCTCGACGCCATCTTCTATGGCGGACGCGATTCCGACACGAGCGTCCCGGTCCTCGAAGCCAGATCCTGGACGCATGGCGTGCTCCTCGGCGCATGCATCGAGAGCGAAACGACCGCCGCTACGCTCGGACAGGAAGGCGTGCGAAAGCACAACCCCTACGCAAACCTCGACTTCATGCCGCTGCCGCTCGCGAAATACGTCGCCGATCACCTCGCGCTCGCACAAAAAGTCGATCATACCCCCAAGGTCTTCGCGACAAACTACTTCCTCAAAAAAGACGGCAAATTCCTCAACCACAAGCTCGACAAAAAAGTCTGGCTCCTCTGGGCTGAAAAACGCGTGCACGGCGATGTCGAGGCCATCGAAACACCCGTCGGCTTCATCCCCAAATATGATGACCTCGTCCCGCTCTTCAGATCCGCGCTCGGCAAAGATTATTCGCGCGAAGACTACGACGCGCAGTTCACGGTCAGGATCGAGGCTTATCGCGCCAAATTCCAGCGCATGGCAGCCATCTTCGCAAAAATCCGCATGCCGGATGCATTCATGGACGAACTGAACGGCCAGATCTCACGGCTCGGCTGATCCCTCACTCAGGCCAAGGAAGGCAAGAAATGACACTCATCGCGTATGATATCTATTCTGGATTTATCGAGGATACACTGAATGTCCTTGGGTCGCGCGACATGACGCTGATGGAGCGATACCAGAGGCTCGGCGACTATTCGCAGCATGCCCTGGGGCTGCTGCCAGATGTGATGGACGGCTGGGAAAAAGCCCTGGAAACGCTCATCATGAACCCGCCCGCGCAGCTCACGACACTCGCGGAAGCCGTCGCGCTCATCATCATCATGCGCGATGCCGGACAGCGCCGTTTCCGCATCATCACAGAGGGACGCAGGGACGATATCCTCCTCCCGACATTCGATCACCTCGGCCATCCCGAATTCAACAAGGATTTCATCCGCAGCGAGATCGGCGGATTCACATCCCCGGTGCCCGAAATCGACTGGGGCTTCCTCGACATCAACCAGGTCGAGGCGCTCCTGCTCGACGCCACAGGCAACGACTCGTTCAAAGACACAAAGACCGCAGTCATCGCCGGCAGGCTCTCAAACATGGCGCGCTCCGAGGCCGAACACGCGCTCATCGATGTCGGCATCGAGACGCAGAACTCCATCTCGCACAACATCGACTATCTCATACTGGGGTCGAAAGGCACTGGCGGCACCAAGCACGACAAAGTCCAGAACCTCAAGGACGGCGGCCGCAAGATCACTGTCCTCGACGAAGCCGGCTTCGAAGCCCTGCTGCGCTCCCCAAAACAGCCGCCCGAACACTGGCTCCCGCAAGAAAAGGAAAACTACGAGGATCTCGTCCGCTCACTGCGCCACATCTGGGCTTTCGGGCTAGATATCTACTGCCTTTCCTTCGTGTACGATCCCGAAGAAAATATCCTTTAATCATCACATTTTTTGCGGGGCGCGGCTATGCTGCGCATACGCCGCGCTTCGGGCACGCGCCTATGCCGTCCGGCATACGGCGCGTTTTGGGGACGATATGGACACGCCGCATCGAAGATACAGAGCCCTCAGCGATATGCTCAGCGGCGTGTCGCTGCACCCGACCAGGCCAGACGACTGCGTCGGCGACTTCTATGATCCGCAAGACACGCGCCATGCGCCCAATGACACATTCTGCGGCCGATGGTCAGCAGACGACCTCGCGCGCATGCTCGCGGACACCGGCTGCCTGACGCGCTGGAAAGCATGCGGGTTTTCGCGCATCTGGATCGAATGCACGCACGATTGCGCGCAACGCCATACGCTTGAGGTCTGGACACAAACCGGCGCTGCCTCCGAACTGCTGCTCCAGGCCGTCATCTGGCTCGATTACATCCATATCGACAGGCTGCACGCGAGCTTTCCCGCATTCTGCGTCGAACACCTCAGGCTGCAGCGCCCGGGGGAAATGCCCGGACCATACCGCCTCCCCGGGCAGGACTTCGCTTCAAGCGGCCTCCTGCGCAACGTCTTCGGGATGATCAAACACATGGCCTGCGCACTGGGCGCCGCACTCATCTCCGAAATCCCCGAATATTTTCATACGGCCTATATCTTTTCAGAATATTTCGTGTTCGCAGACGCAGAAATGGAGCGAATCTTCCGCGCAGCAAAGCGAGACCTCATGTCTGGCGCGTCGCGGCTCTGCGATGTCTCGCGCGCTTTCGAGACCGGCCGCGTGCTCTGGAAAGGGCGCACCTATCTCTGGCCCACAGAGTTCCAGATCTGCGCGCTCTCGCATGAGCTCGAGCGGCAGATCGAGATTCCGCCAGACCAGATCGAACCGGAACGCTTTAAAATACAATAAATCCCCACGGCGTGAGCACGCCGCCGCTGATCAGCGGCAGAAGATACTTTCCAAAGAACACATATTCAATCGCCGCAAGCGCGATAAACGGCCCATAAGGCACCGCGAGCTTGCCTGTTTCAGGCTCCGCCGCTTCGCCTGCATCCGCGCGCTTCGCTTCTTCAGAAGACTCGCGTGCCTCGCTTCCGCGCGCCTCGTCCTTTATTTCCTCGCTTTCTGACGTTTCGGAGTTTGCTCGCTCTGATTTTTCGGATTTCGCATCGTCAGGCGTTTCAGCTTCTGCGCCTTCAGACGTTTCAGCGCCTTTAGCTTTCGAGCCATCAGGCATTTCGGGTGCGCCGGCATCGGGCAGGTCTTTCTTCAAGAGCTCCGCCTCGACTTCTGCCACGACCTGATTTCTGAACAGCCCCTGCTGATCTTCGGTCTGCTGTTTCTTCCCGAATGCGATCGCGATCACGGCCGCGATGATGCCCTGCACGCTGGACGCTAAAAATATAAAGGGCAGGCATTCCCAGCCGAGGCATGCCCCGACCATGACCATCATCCAGATATCGCCGCCCCCCATGCCGATTCGCTTTGTCAGCAGGTAATAAACGCCAATAATCGTGACGACCAGACCGCCGCCGATCAGGCCGCCGAGCACAGCATCCAGACCGGAGACATTGCCAACAATCGCGCTGTAGGGCCAGCTTTCGGGAATGACAAAAGCCGTCAGAAGACCGATCGCACCGATCGGCAGCGCGACTTCCGGCGGAAGCTCCGTCGTCTTGATATCCATGACTGCTAGCGCCAGCGAACCGACCAGAAAAATCGACAGCGACGCAAACAGAAGCAGCAAACGCCAAAACACGCCGTCCAGAAGCAGATAGCCAAGATTTGGCTCAAAAATCTGACGGCAGAGGAAAAAGCCAAAAATCGCGCACACCGCCTCGATAATCACATACTGCGGCGAAATCGGCGCCTTGCAGTTGCGGCATTTGCCGCGAAGAATCAGCCAGGAAAGTATCGGAATGTTGTCATACGGCTTGATCCGCGAATCACATTTCGGGCAATGGCTGGGCGGCCATGCAATCGAAAGGTGATTGGGCACGCGGTAGATCACCACATTGGCAAACGACCCGAGACATGCGGCAAACAACGTGCAGAAGACATACAGCACAGGGAGCAGGCCAGGCAAAGTTTCGTTCATAGATCACTCAAAGAAAAATGTTTCCGCTTCGCCATTCCTGGCGATGCAGGACTCGACATATTCTAAAAATTTCTGGCACTGCGCCTGAAACATCTCGAACTTCGCGCGCTCAAACTGGGACGGATTCGGAAACAGATAGGCGTACATATCCCACTCCCCAAAGCGCTTGATCGCCTCATAAGTCAGCCGCGAAAAACGGCTGATTTCATGGAGATGCCGCTCGGGCTTTTCCTTGGCGCTCGGCGAAAAGGATGCGCCATTGTCGATCGACATGAAGCGCCCATGCGAAATCTGGCAGTTCACACCATAAAGTTTCTCAGACCCGCTGAATCTGTCCCAATTGTTGATCAAAAAATCAAACACGATGAGGTTCGATATCTGTCTCCCCAGGGCATAAAGGTTGAGCCCCTTGAGATGCGGCTCGAGCTTGGAGACGAGCTTTTTGCCGGATGCATGGCGTTTCTCAAACTCAGGAAGCAGCGAAACGGCCTCCGCCTTGAGCGCTTCTTTGGTCACGCCCGGATTGAGCCATGGCTTCCAGATGTCCGAAAACTCTATCGGAAAATCGGCAAAATCAGGAATCCATGATTTGCGCGTGCCCTCGACGATATAGGAACCGTCGCTCCGACGCGTGGGAATGATCTCCTTGAATTCCTTCTGCGGATTCTTGGAATTGCGCGCATAGAGCCGGGAAAAATCATCGAAATCGAAATAGACCGGCAAGTTGACCGGCACATCAAATCCGCATTTCATCACCGGGCAGAGCCGATATGCGGCGATTTCCGCGCGATAGTTCGACTGATAGCGCTTCTGAAACGGCTTGAATGCCGCGACAGTTTCCTTGTCCTTGAGGAACTTATAGACCAGAGAGCTGCCGCCTCCTAGTTTCCTGAGCTGCGTCAGATCCTCCCCGACAGTCATCTGCACAGGCATGGCCGTCAGATCCGGATCATGCTCGATCGCAAATGCGTAAGCCTTTTCAAGCGCATCCGAACTTCCATAGACGAGCATCGCATGATAGAGCGAGCGCCTGGCTTCCGCGAAACGTTTTTCCGAGCAAAGACGCTCAGCCTCTGTCAGCGCCGCCGCAGCTGAAGCAGGCGTATTCTCGGGCACAAATGCGGCATCAATAGTCACCGTCTGCTTTTGAGCCTCAGAGCTGCCTTTGCCGCAAGCTGAAAGCGCACAAAGCAGGGCCAGGAATATAAAGGCAAAACGCATTCTCATGAAACGACATCTCTGAACTGCAGAAGGAGCGATCCCTCTTCCGGGCGCACATTGTCGATGCTGACGGTGCATATCGTGCCAATGGGCAGCCGGCCTTTCGTCGCGACTGTGGCGCGAAGCTGCGTTTCGACGAGCACGACTTGCGCGATATCACCGCGGTCGGACGGATACTGCACAATCATGGCCTCAATCGGCACATTGCCGAGCTGTTTCAAATACATCAGTGTCGCGGTCTGATACGCCTCATGCGAAGCGGACCTGGCATGCGACAGCCCCAGGTCAGTCTCCGCAAGAATGGTGTTGAACGCCTCTGAATCAAACCGAGGCGTCTGGTGCACGAAATAATGCTCGAGCTGATAATGGCAGAGCAGATCCGCATAACGCCTCAGCGGGCTCGTCGCCTGAAGGTATTTGTCCAAGCCAAGCCCCGCATGAAGCCCGGGGGTCAGAGATGCAGCCGCAGGCATCATGCAGCGCCTCACGGCATACGCACGGCTCAGATCATTCGGCAACTCATCAAGCGTCTCCTGGCGCGGCATATTTACCGGCGCTGGCTGGATGCGATAAACCGCCGGAATATCATGCGCATCACAGAATTCCGCCGCCAATGCATTCGCAAGGATCATGCATTCCGAGACGAGCTGACGGCTCATCATGGCGGTATCAATCGGATGAAGCGCATACTGTCCGGACGATGCATCAAACGTGAGCTTATATTCGGGGATATCGATATCGACCGCGCCGCGCGAACGGCGATTAGCCGCAGAAAATTCAGTAATTTCCTGTATCAGGCGTATATCATCCGAAAGGGCATCATTTCCATTCTCGATGAGGCTCTCCACGGTGTCATACGAAAGCCGATGGCGAGAACAGACGACAGAAGGCACGATATTTTGATGCGTGATGTTAAAATCCGCGTCAAAGGTGATCATAAATGACAGCGCGTTTCGCTTTTGCATCGGCATCAGGCTGAGCGCATTTTCGCTGAGTATCGCCGGCATCATGGGAATGCGCTGTTCTGGCAGATAAATCGACGTCGCCCGTCCTCTCGCTTCCCGTTCAAGCGCGCACCCAAATTCGACCGCTGCAGCCGGCGCAGCGATATGCACGCCAAGCCTCAACGCGCCACCCTCAAGCCGCTCGATCGAAAGCGCGTCATCGATATCGAGCGTGTCCGAGTCATCAATGGAGAACAGTTCGAGATGTGTCAGGTCTGTCCTGCCTTCCGTCGGCACCGAGCCCTGATAAATGCGAAGCGCCTCATCATCAGCTTCCGAAGAAAATTCAACAGGAATCTCATATTTCAGAAGCGCGACATTCGTGCCGGGCGCCCAGTAGCCGCATTCGCGCAAAAACGCGCGCGCCCTCAGGTGAGCGGTTCCTGCAAAGCCGCGATCAATGCGCTTCTGCACGCGCTCCAGAAGGAGTTCCGCTTCAGCCTTATCATCAGCATCGCTCCCGAGCACGGCATATTGCTCGACAATTTTCCACGCATCGATGACATCCGCAGACGGCAGGCTGCCCTCCTCCAAAGCCTGAAGCCGTTCAGCCTCGCTCATCCGCAGCATTCCAGCCGCTTCCTCGACAAAGCGCGCACGATAAGCCTCTTTTTGCGCCTTCAGCGCCTGCTGCTTCTGAAGGTCAAGCACGACGCTTTCAGGCCGTGGCGCGCATACCTGGGGCGAAATCGCCTTGAAAAAGACCTTATCCTCGCGAAGCGTGCGGATCATCGCGAGCTTTCGGACTGCATCCGGCGCATCGAAAGCATACGCCGTCAAATCATCGACCGAGATCTCATCATAATCCTGCCCGACAAGCTGCCAGAGCGCCTCGACATCACACTGCGGCATCACCTGCGTCGCCCGTGAATCTATCGAGAGCAGTTCGTTCTGGATATTGCTCAGCGGCAGCTGTGTCGCGATACGCGCGCCAAGCTTATGCATGATCTGCTTGGGCGGCAGCACGAGCTCTCGCCCGGAAACATTCACCACCCTGATTTTGGAAGTCTTTTCATCCACCGCGACCACAACGCCGAGATGGAATTTGGCTTTGTCAGCGAATTCAACCACATCGCCAACAGAATATGAGAGCTGTACAGTCATCACAATCCCCTAGCTACAGGCACAAACGACCCGAATACGCTTATAACATACGCGAAAATGCAGCCATCGTCTATTGTCTATGATTTTCACGTGCTGTAAGATGGTACGATTTTTCAAGCAGGGCCGGCTGTCTCCGCCACGCCGGCCGATTTCGCCTATGCCTTGCGGCATACGGCGAAAGCCTTTTGATGCGCGCACAATGGGGTCGCAAATCCCCAGCCAGAGCGACTCGCGCCCAGACAAAATGGCCGCATGCGCGCAAAAAAAGCGAACGACATGGAAAAGTCATAGACGGGAAACGAATTTGCATATAGACTATTTCTGGTGTATTTTGTGTGTGTTGTAATACCCGCTTCGCGAAAGGAGTTACCATGGCGAACGTAACTTTTATCAAAGTATTGGCCGATTTATCTGTAGCATCCAAGCAGCATGTGATGCCGCCTAAAGACAGTTGGAAAGCGCCAGCAGCCAAAGGCTTCGAAGAAGCCAAGAATTATCACGACGGCGTCGGCGCAAGCAACTGGGGACAGGGCTATCCCGCAGCAGATGGGCTCGTCACCTACTTTGCCACTCAGGATAATCACAAGTATCACTTCGATACCGCAAAGGAGATGACACAGACCTACAAAAAGTTCATCAGCACCCAGATCGATGCCGTCTCTTATGCTTTCAATATCTGGCGACTCACGCTCACATTCAGCAACCTCAAGGTGAACGGCCCCTGCGCCGTCGGCTCAAAGGGCTGCCTCGGCACAAAAACCGATTTCTTCAAGCTCTTCAAAACCTATCCCGGGCACGCTGAATTCGCGATGGGCAAACACTATAGCAAATGGCGCGATGCCGTCGGCAAGGGTGTCAACCAGTGCCTCAAAAATTATGTCGACAGCGTCATGATCCCCGGCTTCCCGTGGTATCCCGCATTCGCCGCATTCCCCGGCCCCGTCGCCCCCCCGATGCCCAACATCACCTGGCCGCTCATCGCATGCCCGGCAACCGGCCTCGCGGACATCACGACCCCGGAAAAACTCAAAAAAGCCATGCTCAACAACTTCGATAACGGCGTCGCTGAAAAATGCCATGACGATATCCACAAGACAATCTTCGAGGCCATCGCGACTTCCCTCTCGATGGGCTTCCTCATCTGGGTATCCACACAGACCATCAATATGGTCATGTCCACCGGCAATATCCCGACATTTGCTCCGCCTTTCGTGCCCGTCGGCCCAGTAGTCAACGGACAGAGCCTCCCGGGCGCCTCACATCTTCTGCCGTAACGGACAGTAAAAATCCCCCGAACCTCCGGGGGATTTTTTTATGCGCGCCGCCTGGCGCGCCAAACGCCCCAAGCCAACGCGCCTGACTCGCGTTCAGCTCTCTTCTTTGGCTGGCGCTTTTTCTGGAACAGGCGCCACCGCCTGCACTGCTGCCGCATCCTGAGCTTGCTCAGACTTTTGCGCAACAGCACATGACGAAGCCGCCGCGCCATCGGACTCGCATGCAGTTTTTATACTTGTATTCGACCTGAACACATCCGCGATCTCGCTGATCGCGATATAAGCACACGGATCCTGTTCTTGCACGATCGCTTTCATGCGCGTGATCTGAAAGCGGTTCATCACGAAATAGATCATCGTCTTGTCTTCGCCAGAGTAACCGCCTTTCGCCGTGATGCGCGTCATGCCGGTCTTAAAATGCCCTGCAAGCGCACTGCAGACCTCGTCCGGCCTAGAGGTGATGATCGTGGCCGCTTTGGCCCGGTCGATGCCCTCCACGACGAAATCTATGGTCTTGAGCGCCGCCGCATACGTCACAATCGAATAAAGCGGCAAGATCCAGCTGTGAAGCATCGCCCCGCATACGATATACAAAATTGCATTATAGATCATCACAAACGTGCCGACTGTCAGCCCGAGCTTCTTCGCGAAAATAACGGCCAAGACCTCGATCCCGTCGATCGCACCGCCAAAGCGGATGGTCAGCCCCGAGCCAAGCCCGGAAATCAGGCCGCCAAATATGGCGCAAAGCAGAAGGTCTTCGCCCGCAAGCGGCGATGCCATCGAAACATCCACCGGCAGAACATCGGTGATCAGCCAGGCGCCGAGCGAATAGACCGTGACCGCAAATATCGAATATATCGTAAACTGCATGCCAAGCCGGCGATAGCCAAAGATAAACAGCGGCACGTTGATCACGATCAGAAAAAATGACAGCGGCAGAAATTCCGGCGTGATCTGCGCCAAAAGCATCGAGGTGCCCGACACGCCCGAGTCGTACAGCTTGACCGGATACAGAAAAATCGTCACGCCAAAGGCATTGATCAGCCCTGCAATGATCAGCAAGAAAAAATTTTTGATTCTCAGTTTTTTAGCTTCCATACGCTCACCGAACATTAAAAAACCACACAGTGCGACAAGCACACACACATTCAAGTACAAGCCCTAACGGAACAATGCAATCAAAACTCAATGCCCGATGATATCAAAGCCGCGCAAGCGCACAGCATTCAGCAGGGACGCACGACCATTCTGCCGGCGTATCGCCCGCTGGGCGATAGCCGGCAGGCGCGGACGCATGCCGCAGGCATAGGCCGCGCGCACGCAATATCCCCCAAAGGCATGGCTGGCAATCATTTTGATGATTGCAGACGGGGCGATGTCATGGCATCATACATGCGGTTTCTTTTCTCTGACCCAAAGGAGCAGATCTCAGAATGAAGGATATCGTAATTATTGGCGCCGGCGTGACCGGATGCGCTGTGGCGCGCGAATTATCGAGGTATGGGGCGGATATATGCGTCCTGGAGCGTTCCGAGGACGTATGCTGCGGAACATCGAAGGCAAATTCCGGCATCGTGCACGCCGGGTTTGATGCGGCCATCGGCTCGAACAAGGCGCGCTTCAATGTCGAGGGCAGCGCGATGATGCCCGATCTCGCGCGAGATCTGGATATCCCGTTCAAGCGCAACGGCGCACTCGTTATCTGCACGGACGAAACCTTCCGCTCCGGCCTGGACGAACTCCTCGAACGCGGCAAACGCAACGGCGTGAACAATATCCGCATCGTGGAACGCGAGGAACTCCGCCGCATGGAATCGCATATCTCCGAAAAAGCCGTTGCCGCGCTGTACGCGCCAGACAGCGGGATCATCTGCCCGTTCAAACTGACGATCGCGCTCGCGGAAAATGCGAACGTCAACGGCGTCGAGTTCAAGTTTGACACAGAAGTGCGCGATATCCGCCGGGATTCTGACGGCATCTACCATATCCAGACGAACGCCGGAGAGCTGACCGCGCGCTGCGTCGTGAACGCAGCCGGCATCTACGCCGCAGATCTCCACAACAAAGTCAGCGCGCACAAGCTCCACATCACGCCACGCCGAGGCGAATATTGCCTGCTCGACAAAGCTGCCGGCAAACACGTGAGCTGCACGATTTTCCCGCAGCCGACAAAGATGGGCAAAGGCATCCTCGTCACCCCCACGATTCACGGCAACCTGATGGTCGGCCCGACCGCCGAAGACATCGACGATCCGGAATCGACCGCGACGACGCGCGCCGGCCTCGACAAAGTGCTCTCTGGCGCAGCCCAGAACGTCTCCGGCGTGCCGCTCAGGCAGGTCATCACCTCATTTGCCGGCCTCCGCGCACATGAGGACGGTCACGACTTCATCATCGGCGAACCCGAAGACGCGCCGAATTTCATCGACTGCGCCGGCATCGAATCGCCAGGCCTCACTTCCGCGCCCGCGATCGGACGCCATGTCGCCCAAATGCTCCGCGACAAGCTCGGGCTTTCGGAAAAAACAAACTGGATCGGCACGCGCAAAGACGTCGTCTGCACGTCCGAGCTCAGCCCCGAGGCGCATAACGCCCTGATCCAGAAAAATCCCGCTTACGGCACGATCATCTGCCGCTGCGAATCCGTCACCGAAGGGGAGATCCTGGATGCGATACACCGCCCGCTGGGCGCGCGAAGCCTCGACGGGGTCAAGCGCCGCACGCGCGCAGGCATGGGGCGCTGCCAGGCAGGGTTCTGCATGCACCGCGTCATGGCGATCCTGCACCGCGAGCTCGGCATCCCGATGGAAGAATTGACAAAATCAGGCGGCAAAAGCACACTGGTCACTGAACAGGAGTAACCCATGAATTCATACGATATCGTCATCGTCGGCGGCGGCCCTGCCGGACTCGCTGCAGCATCCGCAGCCAGAGACGCCGGCTGCGAGCGCATACTCATTCTGGAACGCGACAGGGAGCTCGGCGGCATCCTCAACCAGTGCATCCATAACGGCTTCGGCCTGCACACGTTCAAAGAGGAACTGACCGGCCCCGAATATGCCGCGCGCTTCATCGACAAAGTGCTCGAAAAACATATCGAATACAAGCTCAACACGATGGTCATGGACATCGCGCCCGACAAGACGGTGACCGCGATGAACCGCACGGACGGCATGTTCAGCATCAAAGCCAAGGCCGTGATCCTCGCAATGGGCTGCCGCGAGCGCCCGCGCGGCGCGCTCAATATCCCCGGCTTCCGTCCGGCCGGCATCTATTCCGCTGGCACAGCGCAGCGCCTCGTCAACATCGATGGCTATATGCCCGGCAAACGCATCGTCATCCTCGGCAGCGGCGACATCGGCCTGATCATGGCTCGCCGGATGACGCTCGAAGGCGCGAAAGTCCTCTGCGTCGCAGAGCTCATGCCCTATTCCGGCGGCCTCAAGCGCAATATCGTCCAGTGCCTCAACGATTACGACATCCCACTGCTCCTCTCCCACACCGTCGTCGATATCCAGGGCAAGGAACGCGTCGAAGGCGTCACCATCGCCAAAGTGGACAGCAGCAGCAAGCCTATCCCAGGCACCGAAATCCACTATGACTGCGACACGCTCATGCTCTCGACAGGCCTCATCCCCGAAAACGAGCTCTCGCGCAGCGCAGGCATCGATATCAACCCGGTCACGAGCGGCCCGTTCGTCAGCGAAAACTTCGAGACGAGCATCCCCGGCGTTTTCGCCTGCGGCAACGTCCTTCACGTCCATGATCTCGTCGACTACGTCTCGGAAGAAGCCGGCCGCGCCGGACAGAGCGCAGCCGCTTACGCCGCCGGACACGCCAAACACACCGAAAATGCCGACATCCGCGTCAAAACCGGCCCCGGCGTGCGCTACACCGTCCCCACGACCATCGACACCGTCCGCATGGCCGACAAGACAATCGTCCGCTTCCGCGTCACCCAGGTATATAAAGATCAATATATCAATGTTTATATCAACGGCACGCGCATCCAGCACAAGAAAAAACGCATCATGGCACCTGGCGAGATGGAACAGGTCATCCTTAATAAAACCCAGCTTGCCGAATATCCCAACGCAGAACTGACGATCGCGATCGAACCGGAGCAGGCATAATGGAAACGAAAGAACTCACATGCATCGGCTGCCCCATGGGCTGCCAGATTACCGTCACGATGGAAAACGGCGCTGTCGTCAGCGTCGCGGGCAACTCATGCAAGATCGGCGACACCTATGCGCGTAAAGAGGTCATCTGCCCCATGCGCATCGTCACGAGCACGGTCCGCGTCGTCAACGATCCCTCCGATCTCAAAAAAGACCCCGTCAAAGTGCCCGTCAAGACATCCGCAGATATCCCCAAATCTGCGATATTCGATGTCATGGATGTCATTCACAAGACATGCGCCAAAGCGCCGGTCAAAATCGGCGACATCATCGTCGAGAATGTCGCAAACACCGGCGTCAATATCATCGCGACCAAAGATTATCCGGGCAAATAATATATTTTTATGACGGGGGAAGCCTCCCCCGCGCCGCTATCGCGCCACAAGCGCGATACGCGGCTGCCCCCTCTGCGGGGCCCTGCCCCGCAACGCCCCAGCGCGCCACAAGGCCATATCACATGCGCTTTTGTATCGCTCGCTTATGGCAGAATAGAGCAAAGGAGACACTCATGAGCACCCCAGAAAAGCTGATTCCATTTCGCGCACAGTCCGAAAGCTTTACAGTCTTTAAAGACGAGGGTTGCTATTATGTCGATAAAACAGGCTTTATCCGCCATCTGATCGAAAACGGCGACAAGATTTGTGTCTGCACGCGCCCGCGCAGATTTGGCAAAACCCTGATGCTCAAAACGCTCAAGGCTTTCTTTGAATTCGCCTACGACCGAGAAGGCAATATCGTCGATAACCGCCGATATTTCGAAGGCCTCAAGGTAATGCAAAGCAGCGATCGCGTGCTCGCGCACATGGGGCAATATCCCGTGATTTTCCTCTCGCTCAAGGATGTCAAAGGCGACAGCTATGCCCTGATCTGCGATCAGATGCGCTCTGCGATTTATCAAGCCTGCCGAGAACATCTCGATCTTCACCAGAACCAGTCACTGCTTCCAGGAGAACAAGCCGAATTCCAGCATTATCTTGAAAAAACGCCTACAGAATCGGAAATCATGGGCTTTCTGGACAGCATGTCAGCTTGGCTCAATCGCACGACCCACCGCAAAGTCGTCATTCTCATCGATGAATACGATGTGCCGCTTCAGCAAGCCGCCATCTATGACAATCACCATCCGGGCTCGAATCTTTATGAAAGCACCGTTCGTCTCGTGGGCAATTTTATATCAGCAGGCTTCAAATCAAACGATAACCTCGCGTATGGCATCATCACCGGTTGCATGCGCGTGGCAAAAGAATCCATCTTTACCGGCATGAACAACCCCGGCGTAATCACGGTTTTGGATGGTATTCCTGATGAATTCTGGGGATTTACAGAACCCGAGGTAAAAGCCATGCTGGCCTATTACGGCTTGGAAGATCGCTATCAAGACATCGAAGCTTGGTATGACGGCTATACCTACAGCGGCAGAAAAGTATTCAACCCGTGGAGTCTTCTAAATGCCATACGCGGACTGGTCAATGGCTATGGCAACGATGCGATTCAGCCCTATTGGGTCATGACCAGCAGCAACGACATCATTGACGACATGATCGATTCGCACCCGATGTATCGCGAAGCGCTCGCAAAGCTCATGAACGGTGATACGAAGCGCGTACCTGTTTATAAAGACCTTTCGTATCGCGATCTGAAAACGAGACCGGATTCAATCTGGAGTTTCCTGCTCTTCACCGGATATCTCAAAGCTGTCAGGATCATGAGAAACAGCGACAACCTCCTCGAAGCGGAAGTCGCAATTCCGAATGCAGAAATCAAGAGCGTCATGACCTCAGCCATGCGCCACTGGTGGAACGACATCCAACTGCGCTGCTACCCCGCGCAAACGCTGATCAAAGCCATGACATCAGGCGATATCGAAACGCTCGAACGAGAACTGCGCATCGTTTTAAACGACAGCACAAGCGTATTTGATTACAACGAAGCTTTCTATCACGGCATGCTCGTGGGCCTGCTCGGCAACGTGACCCGCGTCCGCTCGAATGATGAATATGGCGAAGGCAGGCCAGATATCGTCGCGCTCACAGAGGACAAAGGCATCCTCATCGAGGTGAAATGCGTCACCCCAAAAGCCCTCGAGCAAGCGATGAAATCCCATCCCGAAGCAGATGAGTTCGACATCATCGATGCCTGCGTAGCCACCAAACTCGATGAAGCCGCAAAGCAGATTACAGACAGAAAATATGTGCGCGCAGTGCTTCGCGACGAACCCACAGCCCGCAAAGTCATCGCATACGCCATCTGCTTCTGCAAGAAATGGTGCGCCGCAAGGCGCGTACAGCCAGATTGAGCACATTAAAGCGCCCCCAACCTGATTGGCGCACCTGACGTATCCTACGCGCCTTCATCCCACGAGGTCGCTCACACCGGCTTGCCAACGCTCGCCCTAGTGTCACTCGCCTCGGGCAATCTTCCGATTTAGGTGCTCGATAACTTTTTAGTTATTTTGTAATGAAAGGTTGATTTTTTTTTTTTTTTTTTAAACTAGGTAAGGTTTAGGTCATCTAAACTCACCTATGACGCGTGCGATACGCAAATTTCACACAATTTCCAATCAGAAGGCTGTATCATGATTAAAAATCGATGTGACATCCGGCAAACGATGTGTTATATGGCGCATACATCTCATGAAAGGCGGCATTTACGGATGGCGCGATTTTCGTGAGATTAGTTTATTAATCGGATTAATGTCATGATTAATTAAGAATTAATTAAGCAGGGCATTAATTAAGAGTTAATTAAGCAGGGTTCACGTGTAACTCGTTTGTCTAGGTTCCACCAGGAGAGACTTATGGACATAATTAAAAACGTTAAAAAGCAATACGATGCTCATCAAGTAGAAACCTCCTTATTAAGGGATGAGTATGAGCAAGACAGAGACAACATTATCAAAGAAATCAAGGACGCCATAAATAGAAAAGACATCGATTATGCCAACTCGCTTGTTGAAAAATATTCTTCAGTTGCAAGCGACGAAACCTTCCGAGTTCTATCCAAAGAAGTATATAATCGAAAAGAAGATTCATCATCATTAGAAGCACTAATTACAAAATATGAAATTACAGACTCCACCAAACATCAAGAGAGATATAAGATATGCCAATCCATTTTGAAGCTTGATCCCAAGAACGAAAAATTCCAGTCAGAACTTATTCAATGCGAATATGCCCTTGGTTTGCGAAAAAAGATTGACTCAGATCTTCGTCTCGGACGAATCAAGGATGACTCATTTGAAGGTGTTCTCAATTATCAAAATCCAAAATTTCCTTTTATGAATGAAAGAGTTATCGTCAGAGTGCATACGCATGGCATAAGTATTAAGCATAAAAAAGACATCTATAGGATTCATCATTCACAAATTTCATATCTTACCAAAGATACCGATATTAAAGAAAGCATCGTGGCTGCAGTTGCCTTAGGAGCCATCGGATACGCTTTAGGCGGTATAGGAGACGCTATTGATGGAGCAAGCGCTGGACTGGGATCAATCAATGCATACTTAAAGATTCAATATTGGAATATTGACACATCCAAATCTGATGTAATACTCATTGGCTTTTCAAATGAAAAGGATGTATCAAAGATTATTAACCGTTACAATAAAGAGATAGAACTCACAAAACGTACACATCGCCCTCCAAAATCTGAGATCAACTTAGTCAAAAGAGTATTAACAATCGTAGGTATATCACTCTTCATAATAGTCGTATTACCTGCACTTTGTAGCAGTCCATCGAACACATCCAATTCCCAACAAAACACCATCGAAACCGAAAAGCAGTCCAAACTTACGCCAGAAACTGCATCCCCAACGCCAGTAGCGGATATTGCTCTAAACAGTAGTTCCTGGACTGCAATTGACACCAATAAATGCGCCATTAAAGGTACTGATAACAGCACTTTGATCATTCAAGGTTCAGAAGCTGCTAGTGCCAGTATTGAACTACTAGGAACAGGTATCTCCAATTGTAAAACGATTTCGGCAAAATTTGACCGAAAACAATCAGCCAATATCAATTGCATTCTTAAGGGAGACGCCATTATCATTAATGCTGACGGAATTTTCATCAAAGATATGATAAAAGCATCATCCCTTGAATTTACAATTCCAAATGGCAACAAACAGAAAAAATATAAATTCTCCCTCATAGGCTTCAGCAAAGCATGCGAGTGGGCAAAGTAAAGCATACCATAAAGGAGACAAACATGACAGAAAAACTCAACGAACACAATGCAATCAACGTCTTAGACAAAATCTATGAACTGGCAGTAAACGGCAAAGGCCCCATCTGTCCCGTCGAAGATTTAGCTAAAGATTACTTGCTCGGTCTTGATCCTCAACGGATTGCCGCATCAAACGATTGTGAGCTGAGCGATGCCATCAAACGCGCAATAAAATCTATGCAGAACAAGCAGATTGCAAAGTGCACAGCATCTGGCTTCATTACTGGCTTTGGAGGGCTCATTACCCTTCCTGTCACCATTCCCGCAAACATCAGCAGTGTTCTCTATGTACAAATGCGAATGATTGCTTGCACTGCATATATGGCTGGTTACGATATCCACAGTGATCAAGTCAAAACGCTTATATACTGCTGCCTCGTGGGACTTTCAACAAGCAATATTGTCAAGCACGTCGGTATTAAATTCGCCACAAAGTGTGCACAAGCAGGAATCAAGAAAATTCCAGGAAAAGTCATCATAAAAATAAATCAAAAAGTCGGCTTCCGTTTCATCACGAAAT
This sequence comes from Pseudomonadota bacterium, assembly GCA_017464085.1. Classification (GTDB taxonomy): domain Bacteria; phylum Myxococcota_A; class Bradymonadia; order UBA4248; family UBA4248; genus UBA4248. The sequence continues at coordinate 19,725 of JAFUEE010000185.1, read as the reverse complement.
TCGGCTCCAAAGGTCTCGTCAATCTCGGCAAAATGATACCTGTCGTTGGCGCAATCGTCAGCGGCGGTTTCGATTTCGCAGAAACCAAAGTCATTGCTAACCGCGCATATACTAACTTCGTCAATGGTGATTTTTCGCAGGGCGAAAGATTAGATGATTCCGATATCTTTGATGCCGAATTTGAAGAAGAGTAATTCATTCTCACGCAGAGCGGCGTTGAAGCCGCTCTGCGTGAACCGATAACATAAAGAGGAAATATCTATGGGCTACGATCCTGATTTAAACCCCATACTGCGTAGCGCAACAGATGAAGAGCTCATGCCTCTCTTAGAATATTTATTGAGGAAACGTAGTAATTCTCTCAAGAGTGATTCCTTTTATAAAGCCTTTCCTAATGAGCCTCACTTATACCCCGATCTTATTGCAGACGAAATACGCGCATTTGGCGGAAATAGCATTGCTAACTTCTTTCGTAGAGAAGGAATATCATACCGCAAGGTAGTATGTAATGTTGCCGATAAGCTCCATGTGAACTATAATAGGTATTCAAAAGTCTCCATAATAGAAGAACAAATTATAAATCATGTTTTTCAAGAAGCCTGGGATCATATGACTCAAGCAGAAAGACAAACAATCATACAAAATCTTCCCAGTGAGGAGCTTTATGCTAGTATTGCCACCATGTCAGCGCAAGCCTTATTAAAGGCAGGCGGTTTCACAACTTTTCAGATCAGTGTAATTGTTGCAAACGCCATAGCCAGATTGATCTTGGGACATGGCTTATCTTTAGCCACCAATGCAGCTATTACTCGAGCATTAGGAGCTTTTCTTGGTCCTATAGGTTGGGTAATCACAGGTATTTGGACTGCCATAGATCTTACCGGACCTTCTTATAAAACAACTATTCCTTGTGTCATTCAAGTAGCCATGATAAGGATAGCTCATAATTGTGTTCAACGATGCTCCGATGCTGGAAATCCAGATCAATCAACTCCAAATAGAAATCTAACCTTGAGCGTTCCCACATCGAACACAGAATCATCGCACTACAGCTTAGGAGATTCTGGAAATCCAGACCAATCAACTCCAAATAGAAATCTAACCTCGAGCGTTCGCACACCGAACACAGAGTCATCGCACTACAGCTTGGGGGATTCCAATGATCCGCCTCAGAATGTGCAAGTCATTTTATCAACCTCGGATGACATACATCATCCATTAAACTAAATGCTCTTAAATATAGATATTCATCGGGATGATTATTCAATTTCTTGATGATATTAAAAAACACAAAACACTTCGCAAATCACTTCTATTATACCAGACAACATTATAACCTAATTCATAACCATAAAGCCCCGCCCCCTATCATCATCGCCTTTCTTTAGGAAAGGGTTTTCCCACGCCAAACACAAAACCAACAAACAGCCCAGCCATCTCTACTCGCAATTCCCTTGCAATCATGCTACACTCCCCTCTGCTGTCAGATAATCTGACGCAGAGGAGGGATTCCCATGACAGACTGGAACAAGCTCGAAGAAATCAAGCTCAAAACAGGTTCGACACGAGAAGACTATTGCGAGTATGTAAGGGATCGCATCTATTACGACGATAAGACATGGTTTATCCGAGAATTTCTGAGCGACAGCAACCAAGTCATCATGTACACGCGCCCGAGACGGTTTGGCAAAACCTTGATGCTCTCGACGATCAGAGCTTTTGTCGAAAAAGAATACGATCGCAACGGCCACCTGATAGATAAGCGCCCCTTCTTCGAAGGGCGTAAAATTATGACTGCCGAACCTGAAATCCTTGCACAAATGGGGCAATATCCAGTCATCTGGTACACACTTAAAGATTGCAACCAGGTAAATTTTAAGGATTTCTCGCTCTGGCTCAAGAGTACACTGTCCAATGCCGCGCGAAGGCACGATTATCTTCTGAACAGCGCCCACCTCAGAGATGAAGAAAAATCTTTATTTGCCCAGATACTTGACAGAAAACTTGATGCATCCAACACAGCCAATGCCTTCGTAAACCTCGCAGACTGGATTTACCGCGACACGGGCATTAAACCCATCATCCTGATCGACGAATATGACACACCACTGCAGTGGGCGCACCAATTTGGCTATTATGACGAAGTCCTCCCCATCATGCGCTCATTACTCGGCGCATCGCTCAAAACAAATGGCAATTTCACCAGAGCACTTCTCACCGGGTGTTTGCGCATATCCAAGGAATCCATCTTTACAGGCTTCAACAATCCCGTCGTTCATTCCATACTGACCAATGACGGCAAAGAGTTTTTTGGATTTGATCACGACGAAGTCCAGCAAATGCTTCACTACTACGAACTTGATGACGAATACCCGGAAATCGAGCGATGGTATGATGGCTATATTTTTGGCGAAAATAAAGTATTTAACCCCTATTGCATGGTCTTATGCGTGGCCGCAATATTGGCAGAGAAGCGAATGATCCAGAATGGCCGCACAGGCAATGGCATTGGCCCCTATCAAAGTTATTGGAGCAATTCAAGCGGCAATGCAATCATCAATGAACTCATACGCAAACACCCCGAATGTCGCTCGGATGTGGAGAATCTTCTGGCCGGAAACACGGTCGAAAAGCCAATCTATGAATTCATCACCTATCGCGACCTCGAAAGACTGCCAGATGTTATCTGGACTTTCTTGCTCTATGCCGGATATCTGAAAGCAATCCGAAGCTATAATGATGCCAATGAGCAATTAATATCCGAACTAAAGATTGTCAATAGAGAGGTAAGAAGCATCTTTCCGCAGTTTATTTCTGCATTTATGATGGATAATATCCGTAAGACCAATCTTGACGATTTCTTGCAAGCACTTTGGAAGGGCAACACCGAAACCATCACATCATATCTCAACAGCCTTCTGATATCGACAATCAGCTATCACGACCGAAAGGAAGCATTCTATCACGGAATCATGACCGGCATTCTGTCTTGCATTCCCGATATCGAAGTCAAATCGAACCGGGAGAGCGGCAACGGCCGTCCCGATATCGTCATAAGAGACTACCAAAACGACCGCGCGCTCGTACTTGAATTTAAATACGCAAACCACTTTTCCGACTTGCGCCCCAAGCTAAGCGAAGCCTTCAATCAAATTCAGAACAGACATTACGCCGATGAACTGTTTGCAGAAGGCTTCCTTCATGTGACTGGCATCGGCATCTCTTTCTTTGCAAAACGCTGTATCGCCCAAGCGATACAGTTTGAAGGTGGCATGTCCTGACACAGTCAGAATACGTGAGCTATTGTTTCACCAAAACTTCTGATCTAAATACTTGTCAATCTGGGCAAATAATCTCAGTGATTGAAGTAATCATCAACGGCAATTTCGACTTAACAGAAACAAAAATCATCGCAAATCGATTTTCAATAAGCTTTGTCAATAGTGAATTTTGCAAGTCGAAGAAGTCATTACTACCGAAACCAAAGAGAATATTTACGCATAGCAGTTATAAGACCGATATCCCAAAATTCAGTAATAAGATATAACACATCAGATATCTAGAAACATCCCCAAATATTATTTTGCTTCACTTTATCGTCTTCTACGAGAACTACTTTTCCTACCGGAACGTTTTGAACGTTTCTTACCGGAGCTGCTTTTACGGCTAGAGCTGCTTTTACGGCTAGAGCTGCTTTTACGGCTAGAGCTACTTTTACGGCTAGAGCTGCTTTTACGGCTAGAGCTGCTTTTACGGCAAGAGCTGCTTTTACGGCTAGAGCTGCTTTTACGGCTAGAGCTGCTAGAGCTACTTTTACGATGCGAATTACTATTACCTCTTGAGTTACATGTTCGTCCGCCCATTACACCGCCATGCCATGAACATGCACCTCGCCCAGATGCAGACGAATATGTACCATCACAACACAAAGTACCATAAATCACTATACCATCAATTAATTCTGCAACTTGATCTTGATTATCATCAGACCTATCATTGATTATAACAATATTATCAATTAAATTCAATTCATCATGCAAATCAAGGGAACTGTATTCTATCTTAATATCATTCACCCCATCATAAAAGCATCTCTCCTCGCAATTCATTTCTATTATCACATCATCATTTATCCTTCTTCTCCCTTCTTCAATCTGATTAGCATTAGTTTGAATCTCTTGCATTTCCGCATAATTACTCGTTGCCCCCAAACAAATGCATGGATAGTACACCAGGAACAATGTAAACATGACAAAGCTTAAAATCCACTTATCTTCACTCATCACACAAACTCCTTTACAATCCAAATTCAGAACACACCTCAAATCACAAGAATCCGAAGCAAATTCCTTAAGGATGAAATTAGCATATTTTTTCATCACACTCAACATTCAATATTGCACAGCACAACGCCTGCGAATCCCCCACAAACCATAACCCCCAAAAAACGCAAATCCCTTTGCCATTCTCATTTACGTGCGCTATCCTGTCACGGATTTGGAGGAATCTCCGTTCCTTCCAATGATGGAGGTACCCGATGGCAGATCGCATATTCCCGATAGGCATTCGGGCATTTTCAGATATCCGAAACAATGGGTATGCGTATGTGGATAAGTCGGCGCATGTCTATCGCCTGACACAGGGGGAAGAACTTCTTTCTGGCGCGGCCCCAGCGTTTCGGCAAAAGCCTATTGATGGCGCAAGTCCTCTATTTCTTCTGCACTTAATCCTGTGGCTTTGGCAACCACATCCGCAGACATACCCATCTTGAGCAGATTCATTGCTGTTTCTCGTTTGCCTTCTTTCAGGCCCGCTTTCATACCTTCTTTCAGGCCTTCTCTCTTCTGGTCTACACCATACATTCTCGTGACATAATCCTGATCAAATAACGCGGTCATGATATTCATTAGTTTTACGCTCACTTTTGGCGCAAGTCTTCTATTTCTTCTGCACTCAATCCTGTGGCTTTGGCAACCACATCCGCAGACATACCCATTCGGAGCAAATTCGTTGCGGTTTCTCGTTTGCCTTCTTTCATACCATCTCTCTTCTGGTCTACACCATCTCGTGACATAATCCTGATCAAATAATGCGGTCATGATGTTCATTATTTTTACGCTCACTTTTGGCGCAAGTCTTCTATTTCTTCTACACTCAATCCTGTGGCTTTGGCAACCACATCCGCAGACATACCCATCTTGAGCAGATTCATTGCTGTTTCTCGTTTGCCTTCCTTCATGCCTTCTTTCATACCTTCTTTCTTACCTTCTTTCATGCCTTCTTTCATGCCTGCTTTCAGGCCTGCTTTCAGGCCTGCTTCCATACCTTCTTTCAGGCCTTCTCTCTTCTGGTCTACACCATACATTCTCGTGACATAATCCTGATCAAATAACGCGGTCATGATGTTCATTATTTCTGCCTCCCTCTGAAGAATATATTTTAGAAGAATTTGTTTGTCTCTGCAAATACACAACGTATCCTTGAGCGCCTGTTCAGTATAACCATATTTTTTGATTTGCTCGTTAAAAACGCGACAAAACATGATGTACTGATTGATGATATCTGCGTTGCCTTCTCTATAATAAATGACATGTGCAGTGGCTTCGAGGTCGCATGTGCTGTCGTTCTCGAAAAACAGGTCTTTAAACGAAAGCGTTTCAGGCTGAGCCTGCCTGTCTCCTGTATAGATGACATACAATTCTGGCTTGGGGCATGTCACTTTGCTGTTGCTGTAAAGAAAAACTTCGCGCGACTGAAAATAATCCATCAAACTCTGAACTGCATACGACATGAGCCTGAGAACGATATTTGGCGACCATGAGCTTTGCGCTTCGACAAGAATCATAAGCCGGTTCTTGACGAGAATCCCGAGGTCATTATGTTCGTGCTGCGCCACAACACAACGTCTGGTAATCGTCTCAATGTCCGAAACTTTGACAGCCTTGTCTTCCGGATGCAGCGTCCGATACAGCTTTAGTTGGTATTGCGGAATCGAAAACAGATGCGTAAAGATGCTGTCTTTCGTTCCTTGTTTGGCATTTTTCACCTTACCAGCCATAGCCAGCCTCCAGTTTCCAGACAGGAACGCCATGTTCCTCTCATCAATATAGCGTCAAAGATCTGCTTTGGCGAGTATTTATCATGTAATATGAAAATTTGAACTCTGGCCGTAACAGGGGGCAGCAGCAAATTCAAGTTGTGGATTTGCAAGCAATGGGCTATGTCTGCAAAGCTATCGCATGCGTCTGCATGCGATAGCTTTATTGGATACCGATTTTCGCTGGACAATATCGATGCAGAGCGCGCAGAACAAGCCATCCCCTTCAAGTCATCAAGCTTACACCGGATACCAGACTGGCTATCAGCCGTCTGACCCGCGAGCGTCTTCACCCTCTCAAGCCCCACAACCACAGATATCCAATCCGGCAGATCTGCGCAGAGACTATCAGAGGGACAAAGAATTTATCCTCAAAGGTATCAAAGATTATATCAATAGCAATGATATCGATGCGGCAAAAGACTTGGTCGACAGATACCGCAGCGTCGCAAACGATGAAGTTTTTATCAAGCTTTCTAAAACAACAGATAAATATTATGCTAAAAACCAAAGAATCAACGAACTTATAGAAAAGTATAATTATATCCCAGAAGACCAGCATAGGGATAAGATCAAAATTTGCGGCGAAATCCTGAGCCTGAATCCAAATCATAAACAGTTCAAGGCCAACATGATCCACGAGCTGGAATGCATCTATCAAAAGCTGGATGATACCGATATCGCGCGCCGCCTGACCGTCTGCACCGAACTCGCGAGGCTTGATTCGCATCGATACAGCCGGGAAAAAAATCGCCTGGAAAAGAAGTATAAAAAGTCTCTCGAACAGGCGCGCAAGCAGGTACCAGCAGTCCCAAAGGCTACGTCCCTGAACATAGGCAGCGCCGTCTGGTCACATCCGGCACTTTCGGGCAAATATGCTTCCGCTTACAACAATTTTGAAGTGCCGATCAAAGAAGGGCATGTCACGCTGAAAATTCATACACACGGGATCAGCATCTCCCCGGGCTATGCCGGGCCTGTCAAACTCCATTATACATGCATCCATTCAATTGATTTCGTTCCGCCAAGCGGCATCGCAAGCGCGCTTGCAGGCGCAGCTGTCGGCGGCGTGCTCGGCGGCATCGTCGGCGCCATCGGCGGCGCGCTTTTGGGCTCGAACGCTTCCCCGGCCATACGCATCGGCTACCACGACCCTCAGAAAGACAGCAACAAAGTCGTCCTCATTCACACAGAGTCGGCAAACCAGGCTAAAACATTCATCGCAAATTATATGAAAGAAGTCGAGATCACAAAGCGCACCGGCCGTAAAGCCAGCGCACTGAAGAGCTTTGTGACGGGCTTTATCAAAGTCCTCCTCATACTTCTCGCGATTGCTGCCGTCATCGCACTATTCTTTGCGTTCATCCTATTGGTGCTGCCCACCGCATCCTGATGCCTCACGCGCTTATCCCCGCAGAGCCTTATACCGCTCCCAAGCGAGCAGGACGGCAATGGAAGCGCGTTCATCGAGATATTCGCCGGGATCCCTGACGCTGACGACCTGAATGAACTCAGTGCTGTCGAGATGCTGGCAAGCGCGTTCGCCGTGCACTTCAATATAAAAGCCGTTCATCGAATTATCCATAAACGCGGGATTCGGACAGCCCGTGAACAGTTTTTGGACGATTCGCGCATCCGCATAGCCAGTCTCCTCACGGACTTCGCGCAAAACCGCGTCTTCGGGGCTTTCGCCAGGCTCTGCAGTACCGCACGGAAATTCGTACACCCACGCATTCAGGCCATGGCGAAATTCGCGAACCATTATAAATTCGCCTGTATCGGCATGGCGTATCACCGCCGTGCACCAATTCGGTGCCTTCAGCGATACGAACCTGGCCGCTTTACCGTCAGGCGTTTCCTTATCCGTTTCATACACATCCCATATCGGTGTATGAAGCATCAACTTTCGATTTCCGATTTTCCAGTCTGACATCGATATCCTCACAAATCATCGAGCCATTACGGCGCGCACGATATATAAAGGGCAATGAATAAGGCTCTGATCAACATCTGTGGATATGAAATACAAGGCAGTAGGCAATAGAAGGCAGGCAGTAGTGCGCATGATAAAAGCTATAGCTTTTATGCAAGAGACTGTTGTTGCTCGATTGCCGATAATACATGGCAATTTTCCCTATCCACGCTTGTTGAACACAGACATAAATAAGCCGAGGGCAAGCGAAGCGCGCCCTCGGCAAGCGCGGGCGTATTTGCGCAGCAAATAGCCGCGCCCAAATAAACAAAACGCCGCGTATGCCAACGGCATAGCGGCGTTAAAGGCGAACGTATTGGCCGGAGGCCAATAGCGAGACGATTACTTCATAGCCTCTTCAACCTTGACGGCTGCGGTAACGGTGGCGCCGACCATGGGGTTGTTGCCCATGCCGAGGAAGCCCATCATCTCGACGTGCGCAGGCACCGAGGAGGAGCCGGCGAACTGAGCATCGCTGTGCATACGGCCCATCGTGTCTGTCATGCCGTAAGACGCGGGACCGGCAGCCATGTTATCGGGATGAAGCGTACGGCCCGTGCCGCCGCCAGAAGCGACGGAGAAGTATTTTTTGCCCTGCTCGACACATTCTTTCTTATAGGTGCCGGCAACGGGGTGCTGGAAACGTGTCGGGTTTGTGGAGTTGCCGGTGATCGAGACATCGACGCCTTCCATGTGCATGATCGCGACGCCTTCGCGGACATCGTCGCAGCCATAGCAGCGGACTTTCGCGCGCTCGCCATCGCTGTAGGCTTTTTCACGGACGATCGCGACTTTGCCGGTGGCATAGTCGAACTGCGTCTGAACGTATGTGAACCCGTTGATGCGGCTGATGATCATGGCGGCATCTTTGCCGAGGCCGTTGAGGATGACGCGGAGCTGATTCTTGCGGACCTTGTTCGCGTTGCGGGCGATACCGATCGCGCCTTCGGCGGCGGCGAACGACTCGTGGCCGGCGAGGAATGCGAAGCACTTGGTATCTTCGCTCAGGAGCATGCTCGCGAGGTTGCCGTGGCCGAGTCCGACCTTGCGGTCATCGGCAACGGAGCCGGGAATGCAGAATGCCTGGAGGCCTTCGCCGATTTTCTTGGCGGCGTCGGCGGCTTTGGTGCAGCCTGATTTGATGGCGATCGCGATGCCGAGAACATACGCCCAGCAGACGTTTTCGAAGCAGATCGGCTGAATGTCTTTCGCGATCTGATAGGCATCGATACCCTTGGCTTCGCAAATCGCCTTGGCGTCAGCAAGATCCTTGATGCCGTACTGCGCGCAAACTTTTTCGATCTGAGGAATACGACGTTCGTAGCTTTCAAAAAGTGCCATAGTTAAAATCTCCTCTTAGTCTTTGCGCGGGTCAATGTATTTCTTGGCATTCTCAAAGCGGCCATAGTGGCCGGTGGCTTTCTTGAGGGCATCTTCTGCGCTCATGCCGTCTTTGATCCACTGCATCATCTTGCCGAAGTGGACGAATTCATAACCGCAGATCTCATCATCTTCGTCGAGGGCGCAGCGCGTGACATAGCCTTCGGCCATTTCGAGATAGCGGGGCCCTTTGAGCTTGGTGGCGTACATCGTGCCGACCTGGCTGCGGAGGCCTTTGCCGAGGTCTTCGAGGCCGGCGCCGACGAGGAGGCCGCCTTCACTGAAAGCGCTCTGGGTGCGGCCGTACACGATCTGCAGGAAGAGTTCGCGCATGGCGGTATTGATCGCGTCACAGACGAGGTCTGTATTGAGGGCTTCAAGGATCGTCTTGCCGATCAGGATTTCAGATGCCATGGCAGCTGAATGCGTCATGCCGGAGCAGCCGATCGTCTCGACGAGCGCTTCTTCAATGATGCCGTCCTTGACGTTGAGCGAAAGCTTGCAGGCACCCTGCTGAGGCGCGCACCAGCCGATGCCGTGCGTCATGCCGGAAATATCCTTGATTTCCTTGGACTGAACCCATTTGCCCTCTTCGGGAATGGGTGCCGGACCGTGATTCGGGCCCTTTTTAACCACACACATGTTCTTGACTTCCTGCGTGTATTCCATGACTTCTCCTGTTAAAGTTAGCCTCCGGCCACTATGGCCAGAACAAAAGCGGGCGCATATTACCACACTTCCTCAAATAGTTGCGCTTTTTTTGCACCATGCCATCATACAATTTTATTTTCGCCGCCGCCCTTCCGATGACGCGATGCGGGCAGACACTCCCCGATGTGCAAGCGCATACGGCTCTTATATTTTTTGACGCATGGCTATCGGCCTGACGCCCGATACGCCATGCCGCCGGCCTATGCGCAAAGCGCATACGGCCTGCAATCCGTCGCTATGCCGCCTGCAAATGCCCTTAAGGAAGACGCGCAGACGAAAAGAGACGCGCAAACGCGCGTCTCCTGAATGCCATGATGCGGCATACGCTCCGGCTTTTTGGCAGCCTCAACGCCCTTCCGGGCAATCAAATGCCGTCTTCGCCACCGGATTCGTCAGCCTCCTCCTTGCCCGCGTTCGGATCATCCGGCACGACAGCAGGCTCCTCCTCCTTCTCTTTCTCGGCATTCTCATCGACAAAGGTCACGCATTCCTTGCCTTCGTCCCCCGTAAGGTCCACCGTGAAATCCAGATGGCTTGTCGTCCCCGAGATCCGGCTCGCATCGTGATAATTGCCATAGATATCAAAAATGACCCGCTGCCCAGTCCACTGGCTGAGATCGAGGATAGAGTTGAGGTCAAAATTTATGCAAATGCCGCCGCCGCTTCCCTTGATCGGAAAATTGGAGCTTATCTTCACCGGCTCAGAGCCATCACATGCAGACGGCTCCCCATCCACGCTTTTGCATTCGATCGTGATATTGTCCAGATAGATCGTGCCCGGATTGACCAGCTCCCCTTCGAACGTCGTGCCGGAGCCGCCGCCGGAGGAGGACCAAGGCACTTCCCCGGTCACGAAATTCATCACCTGCGCACTCAAAAGCATCTCAGCTTCCTTCTTCCAGGCGCAAGGCCCCACGGCATACAGATAGGTCTGGCTTTCATTTGTCGCATCGCATTCGCTCAGAGGCCCAGGCACCAGCCCCTTGAGGACGATGTACTGGTTGTCATTCACACACCCCGACAGCAGCAGGCCGGCAAATCCGAGCGAAATCAGGCAGAAGATGATCTTTTTCATATATATATTTCTCCTTATTTCTCTTTTTCTTCCGTGCGTTCTACCGGCGGGATAAACGAACCATGGCCGGAGGCCGAGATCGATGCATCGCGGTTGATGATCCTCGGCGTGATAAAGATGAGAAGCTCGCTGCGGTTGTCCGTTTCGGACTGATTCCTGAAGAGATAGCCCAGGATGGGGATCGAACCCCAGAACGGGATGCTGCTCATGGACTGCGACGTGTTCCGCGAATAGATGCCGCCGATGACTGTCGTGTCGCCATCCGGAATCAGGAGCTCCGTGCGCGCTTCCTTGCGGATGATCGAGGGATCGCCGCTGGCGCCCGTATTACCAAAGTCCGGCTCATTCTTCGAGATATTGATCTTGAGATAGACATTGCCGTCGCGCGTGACATGCGGCGTGACCTGAAGGTTCAATTTCGCATCGACGAAGACGGTCTGCGCACCTGCGGCACTGACGACGCTGATCGGGATGCTCGTGCCAGACTCAATGCTGGCCTGAATGTTGTCGAGCGTCATGATTCGCGGCGCAGAGACAATCTTTAGGAAGCCTTTTTCCTCAAGCGAGCTGAGCCGGAGATTGAGGTTTATGGTGCCGCCCAGGGAACCGAGCGTCACACCGAGCGCGCCACCGGTACCCGTACCGACAGATGCGGGAAGGTTGACCGCGAAATTCGGAGTCTTCGACGTGCCCATATTGTTGTCGCTCGTGGAGCCGCCGGCGATACCGATCGTCGAAGGAAAGACAATGCCCGTCGCGTTGCCTGTCGCAGCGCTCGCGACGCCGTCACCGCCCCACTGGATACCGATTTCCTTGGTGAAATTGGCCTGTGTTTCGACGATTCTGGCTTCAATCAGGATCTGCGGCGTCTGCGTGTCGAGATTGCTGACAAGTATCTCGGCAGCATCCAGGTTGGCGGCCACATCTTTCAGGATGAGCGTGTTCGTGCGCTGATCGATATTGATCGAGCCACGGCTGCTCATCAAGGACTGGACATTCGTCTTGAGATCGTCGGCAAGCGCATAGTTTACGGGAATGAGGCGAACCTCAAGCGGCTCCAGGCGCTCGCGGACTTCAGCCGCCTGCGCGGCGCGCTCTTCTTCCGCGCGGAACGCCTCTGCCTTGGCGATCCAGATCACATTGCCCTCATAGCGCATCCCGAGGTCATGCATGCGCATGATGATATCGAGCGCCTGATCGAGCGGGACGCTCTTGAGCGAGAGCGTGATATTGCCGCTGACATCCGGGCTCACGACGATGCTCGTGTTGATTTCATCCGAGAGCAGGCGAAGAAGATCGTTTATGTCCGCATCATGGATATCGAGCGTGATCTTGCGCTTCGCGAGCGGCGTGTCCTTGAGGTTTGCCGCAGCACCATAAGATGTCTGAGACACCGGCAAGGCCGCCGGAGCCGGCTCCGCGCTCGAAAGATGCGCCGAACGGCGGCGATCATACATCGCCCGATAAGCCGTCCCTGTCTCTCGGAGCGGACGGATACTCCACGTAATCGTATCCCCGTCCTGCTCAATCGTATCGACCGTCTTTGCCGTCGATTGCGCGATCAGCTCGATTCCGCCCTTTGCCTGCGTGGAATCGACAAAACGGACCCCCTGATTGAATGCGGACGTGTCATATTTCTTATTGAAATCATCGGGCAGGACAGCGCCTGCAATGCGCAGGATGCTCTTCTGAGAACCGCCATCCACATTCTCCACCTTGTCCACCGGTGCGGAAAGCTTCAGCACGACTTCCATCCCGTCCCCATCGGGGCGGTTTCTGAAGCGGATATCCCGCACGCTGGCCGCAGCGGCAGCATGGTCATCGATGGGCGCCTTCGGTGCGGCTCCAAAATTCTGAGCCTGCTGCATGCCAATGGTATCGTCAATCGGCGCCGTCGTCGCTACCGAGGCGATCACAGGCATATCCTTGCGCGCCTCTGTCGTCGCCACGGAAGCCACAGCCGGCTGATCAGAGCGCCCGGCAGTCGTTGCAGCAAGCTGCGCCTGAGAACGCTCCAGCTGTGCCCGAAGCGATGCATTTTCACTCTGAATGTCATGCAGCTGTTCCAGCGCATGCCTGCCCTGGCGCGCCTGTGCCTTCAGTTCCGCGAGCTGCGCTTCCTGGGCGGCCGTCAGGCTCTGCTGCTGCGCCTCAAGCTGTTTGACCTTGCGTCTTGCCGCCCCGCCTGCGGATACTTCTTTATTCAGACGTGCCATCTCGGCTTCCTGACTGGCAATCCGCTTGAGAAGTTCGGCATTTTCCGCCGCCAGCATGGAGCGCTGCTTTTCATTTTCGGCTGCCTGAGCATCTCGACGCGCGACCTGCTCAGAGAGCTCAGCGTTCCGAGCTGCCAGTTCAGACTGCGTCCGAGCGTAATTTTCTGCCTCCGTCCGCGCTTTCGCGCGCTCGGCCTCCAGTTCAGCCACACGTCCCTGAGCCTGCGCCAATTCCGCCGTTTTTCTGGCAACATCCTGGCTGCGCGCATTCTCCAGCGCCGCAACGCGCGCATTTGCATCATCCAGTTCAGAGGATATCCGTGCGATTTCCGTTGAACGCATCGCTTCCAATTCTGAGACGCGCTGTTTTGCTGCACTCAGTTCAGCGCTCGCACGCGCGGCATCCCTGACGCGCCCTGCTTCAAGCTCGGACACCCGGGCGCGCATATTCTGAAGTTCCGCGTTTGCCTGGGAAGCTTCAGCACGAGCGGCCTCAAGTTCCGCAAGGCGTGCGCGTGCGGAAGAAAGCTCACTATTGGTTTTCTGAGACTCCACGGCACGCGCCGATTCGAGCGAGGCGACTTTCGCGTTCGCTGCCTCAAGTTCCGCGCCCATGCGCGCCATCTGACGCGTATGCTCTGCCTGGAGCGCTTCTGCCTGCGCTCGCGCCGATTCAAGCTCTGACATGCGGGAACGCGCAGCTTCAAGCTCGCTGCCGGTTGTCGCCGCATTGCGATCCGCAGCCGCGCGCGCCGATTCCAGCGAAGCGACTTTCGCATTCGCTGCCTCAAGTTCCGCGCCCATGCGCGCCATCTGCCGAGCATGCTCGGCTTCGAGCGCATCTGCCTGCGCACGCGCCGCTTCGAGCTCCGCATGCGCATGCGCAGCACTGCTGTCGGCATTCACGCGCGCCGTTTCAATCTGTGCCAGGCGAGCATTTGCTGTCTGCGCGCGTTCAAGCGCCTCATTCCTGGCAAGCTCCAGCGCCGCCATGTCTTTTTTGGCTTTTGCGAGTTCCGCCTGAGCGCTGTCAAGCGCCTCCATCGCGAGCACGCGCGACTCCGCTTCCCGATATGCCTTCTCAAGCTGCGCAAGCGCCGCCTGTTCACGGTCATAAGCCTGCGCCGCTTCCGCACGCGCCGCTTCCGCTTCCGCACGGGCACGAGCCGTTTCCGCCTGCTCACGCTCAACCATCGAACGCGCAGATGCAAGCGCCGCTTCCTGAGACTGCTTCATCGTCTCATACGCCTCGGCATACTCGCGACCATTCATCTGAGGAACACCATCCACTGACACGATGATGCGATCTTTCGTCGAATCAACAGAATAGGCCGCAGCCTGCTCAAGCCCGAGTATGACGCGACAGGTGCTGTAATTGTTTGCATGCGTCACGCTCACAGCCGCCGTATCAATCACGCCGTTGCGCACCTGTATAGGCGACTGCCTGACGCTTGATGCGCAATCCAAGATTTCTACAACCACACGCTCCGGATTTTTCAACGTATAGACTGAAAATGTCGGATCCGCTTCAACTCCGATTTCAACAAGCGTCTTCGTGCTCTCCTGCGAGTAATTCAGACTTGTTATACTATTATCGCTGTGGCTCTGGGAAGAATCCCAGGCTGCTGTGCTGCAGATACAAAATGCCGCGCTCATCACAGCCAAGCGTCTTGCCGCTTTCGAACCTTGTTTCATTGATCACTCCTTAATCACTGCAGGCTGCGCTATTTCCTAAAAGCTTTCTGTTTATTGCAAGCTAAGCTGTATGCTTTTTTTATCCGACGGAGCTTCCTCATAAAGCGGAAGCTCAATATACTGCCCTTTGTCTGCGACGCGCTCATACACTTCAATGCCATCCCTTCTGATGCTCGAGATGCTGCCATTGCTGTTTCCGATCAGAGAACCGCGCCTCAGGATAAAACGGTTGCCGGCTGGATCCACGATATATACCTTTGGGTCAGCAGTCCCCGTGATCACCCCGATCACGCGATAATCCCGCGTCGGATAAAGCTGTTCTGGAAGCTGTGCATCCGAATGCTCCTCCTGAATCTGCTGGCGCATGATCGCGTCCGCGACGAGAATATCCGAAAAACCTCGGAACGGGTTCCGGGACTGAAGGATCTGCTCGGGCGCCTGCACCGGACGCCAGTTGTCCTCCGTCATCTCGAGCGCCTCCCTGTCGAATTCGCTCTGCTTCACCTTGAGATCGCTCGTCTTCTTGACACGCCGAACACTGATGTTGTCCTCAAACGAACACCCCAAGAATGTGCTGACAGAAAAACAGACACAAAGCCCAAAAAGAATGGTCGCTAATTTTCTCATGCCTTAATCCTCTGAACAAGCACTACCGGTTTTGAGCCTGGGCGTTCTCATCGACCGCACGACCTGTATAGAGATACGTCTCCGCGATGCAACTCACCTTCACAAGCGTCGTCAAACTTTCCTTACCCGAACTGTTCTCGCGCTGTATCGACACATCGCGGATGTTGATCAAGGGCTCTCGGTTGTTGATTTTGACACCATCGCCCATGCTTGTCAGCTCCCAGAAAAACATCAGCGCGGCCTCATACGTCGCCACAAACTCCATCCTGATCTGAATCGCGTCCACCTCCCCCTTAGGCACACGCCCGTCCGGCTTGAACAAGATCCAGCGAGACACGCGCGAAGACCGCGCGCGCGTATCCACACTCTTGAAGAAAAGGTTCAGATCTTCATCCGTGTTCGGGAGCTTCGCGCTCAGATCCCGAAGGCGCTTCTCCAGCCGGTCTTTCTCTTTAGAATACAGGTTGCACTCAGCCTCTTTATACTCGAGATCCTCCAGCGTCTGCTCGCTGTTATGCAACGCCTGCTCCGCGCGCACCAGGTCTTCCTGCGACGGCTCATAAATGCCCAGATAGCCGACAGCGATCGCGCCGACGATCATCAGAACCCCGATAAATACATATCCGCCGAACGGAATATTCTGCACATTCAGTTTCTGCAGTTCTTTTGCCATCCGTCCCCCCCTATTTCACGCCAGTTTCATCAGGCGCCTTGCTTTCCTCGCTCGCAACGTCATTCGTCTGCGTCAAGGAATCGACCAGGGCAAGCCCCTCTTTTGTCTGATAGTTGAAGTTGGCATTCGCCGTGAACTGGAACGACTGCGCCGTGTCTGCAGATGCTTCCCTGCTGTCCTTGCTCTCCACGAACTTGATGTTGCGAAGGATAGGGCTCGTCTTCATACGGGTCCAGAATTCATAGATGTCGTCCATATTCCGCGCGGTACCCGTCACTTCAATCATGCCCCCATCGCTTTCCTTGAACGTCTTCAGAAAAATCGAGTCCGGATCCCATGCAAGCGTCCACTCGAGCTCGACAGCCTCCTTGCGCGCAAGAACATCCTTCGGATTGGACAATATCCGCCCAAACTCATTGAGGACATACTGAGGCCCCTGGCGGATGCTCGCGAGACGCGCAAGAATAATCTGACGCTCGTTGAGCTCCTTGATCTTGCCCTGCATCACGCCGACATCCTGAATACGCCCCTGCACCTCGGTAATCTGATTCTGAACTTCCGCATTGCGGCTTTTGAACCGCTTGGTCTCTGAATTGATCTCCCCTGCCTGAAGCAAAAAACCGGCAATGATGATCACCATAACCACAACGCCGGCAAGAACGACATACACGCCGGGATTTGTTTTCACCTTCGGCTTTTTGGCCGGGTGAAGATTGATTCTTATGATCATTACCTGATATCCTTATCCAGCATCATTCCACATTTCTGCGCAGCGCAAGACCAAGCGCGACAGCCGATTCCAAAGCGAGACTCTCAAGCGATTCCGGAGAATAGAGCCTCGTGTTGTAAGAGAGATTCATAAACGGATTCGCAAGCACGATGTTCTCCCCAAGCGTTTCCTCGAGTATCCTGAGCGTGGATGCATTCTTGACCACACCGCCGCACACGAGCAGGCGATCGATCGACTCGCGCCCCGTCGTCTCGTAAAAGAATGATATCGACCGCTTGATCTCATTCGCGATCATCTCACTCACCTGACACGTGATATCCTCGACCTCACGCGGTATCATCGCGCCGCCTTCAAGCACATTCCCCGTCTTGAAATTCTCGGCTTCCTCACGCGTGATCCCGAGCTTCTTCTGAATCTCCTCCGTTATCTGGTTGCCCCCGATCGTGATGTCGCGCGTAAATGCCGTCACTCCATCCGTCATCATCGTCATAGAGGTCACCGACGCGCCGATATTGATCACCCCCGTGCAATCCCCTATGCCAGCCTCCCCATATACGGTCTCCACCATATTCTGCAGCGCAAAACTCGCCACATCCACAATCTTCACATCAAGACCGGCATCTTTCGCCACTGAAATATAGTCGTTCACCGCATCGCGCTTGCTCGCGACAAGCAGAATATCCATCGAATTCTGCTGCGGACTGCGCCCAAGAACAACCGTGTCATAGACAACTTCATTCGAATCATAGGGAATGTGCTGCTCGACCTCCCACTTGATGCTCATCGCAAGCTCCTCGTCGGACATGTTCGCCAACCGGAGCCGCTTCACAATCACACTGTAGCCCGATATCGCAATCGCACACTGCTTCTGACGGACCTTGTTGCGGGCAAGCATCGCGCGAATCTTCCGGGATACACTCGAACGATCCAGTATCGATCCCTCCACAATCGCGTCCGACGGTATCTCCTCACGATCAATCAAGTCGATCTCATACGTGTTGCGAACGTCCTTTAAAAGGCACATCTTCACGCTGCTCGACCCAATATCAAGCCCTAATAACAATTTGCCCTTCGCCATGGCATCTCCCGAAATCGTCCCTGAAATCTCAAAAGCCTGATAACGACACTATTCTTTTAATCTCACACTTTGCTTTGAAAATACACGGTTTTTTTAGAGGATATGACTTTTTTTCCCTCTCAACGCTCTCAAAACCATCTCACCTGATATGTTTTGAAAATTAATTTCCATACACCCCATTATAAAAAAATATTTCCCCATTCACACGCGATACACAATATATACACAACCTTACATTACATGATTTTTTCCTGGCAGGGGGAAGCCGCCCCCTGCGCGTCTATTTCGGGAGAGACCGGGGCGGACATGACCGCCCTCGGCCTCTCCCAAAATACGACGCTACCCCCTCGGCATGGCATACTACTTGCTTGATCTCATACTCATGACGCCGAATGGCGCTCGAAAATCCACCGAATCTCGCCAATGCCGGAGAAAATACCATGAAATATCTCAACCCGTTGTCCAGACTTCTCGTCCCCCTCATGCTCTGCCTCTCCTGCCCTGCCGTGCTCTATGCCCAGGATGCGCCAAGCGCGCCCGCAAACGCCGAGATTGACTTTTCAAAGCTCCCCGAGCCGATGACCTTCGCAAAAGATGCATACGCCAAGGCACTCGCACTCAACAAGGCCACGCCTTCTGCTGAAAGAAACGATCAGATCCGCGCGCTCGTCAACGCACTCGTCAACTATGATGATTATGCAGAACGCGCCCTCGGCGCCAAATGGAACCAAATCGACAACGCCAAACAGACTGAATTCAAAGCGCTCTTCAAAGAACTCATCGAACTCACATACCTCAAAAAACTCTCCGACAAATCCTTCAAGGAAAACTACAACATCGAATGGGACAGAGTCATCAAGACAAAATCCTCTGCCACGGTCTCCTGTTTCACAAGGCAAAAAGATGTCGAGACAGAACTCGAGTTCGTCATGCAGGCGGCTCAGGACACTTGGCAGATCAAAGACGTCCTCGTCGACGGATCAAGCCTCGCGCAGACATATCAGAAGAAATATACCAAAAAACTCGATCAGAAAGGCATTGACGGCCTCATGAAAGACATGCGCGCCGAAATCGAAAAGCTCAAAAAATAACCCACACCAACCGCTTTCCAAAGGCAGCCTCCCGGCTGCCTTTTTTTGTCCCTCTGGAGTGTCTTTTATCCAAAGCGCTCACAATGGATAATCCTTTATCCAACAAGTTCTGGGATTATCCTGACATTTGCGATAAACATAAGAACGTGTTCCCCCTCCAAACCACACCAACACACCAAACCAAACCAAACCAAACCAAAATCCCCCCTCAAATATTGCCTTTCTTTGGGAAGGGGGTGTGGGGGAAAACCCTTTCTTTTGGCACAAAAGAAAGGGTTTCCCCCACCCAAACCGCTCCCCCCACCCCCGACATGGAGGACATCAGAGGCAAATCACGCTTCGAAATTCAGCAACAGACTCACGTGTCACGTTCCTACTTC
>JAFUEE010000184.1 GCA_017464085.1 Pseudomonadota bacterium | reverse complement strand
TCTCGCCAGCGATTGCCCATACATTTCTTAATCGTCGCAGGTTGCGCATCCCCATTACAACTCATATCGTTTTCTTGGCATTCATTGCATGATACAGAACCATCGTCTGCGCGCAAGCCATTGATACATCCAAATTCGCATTTGTTCTTGCCCGTTTCATCCCATTTGCCATCTGTGCAGGTATAGATATATCCATCTTCGCATTTGGTTTCATTCGGCTTGCATTCATTGCACTGATCAGCGTTACAGCCATATTCACATGTGTTTTCAACCCAAGTGTGATTGACACAGGTCTTGAGCTTGTCACCTTCGCACTTCGATTCATCACTGCCACATGCATAGCACTGCAGCGGCATGCTGGCAGGCTGAATCGTCTCCTCGCTGCATCCAAGTTCGCCGCATTCTGTTGTCGGAGTTTCTCCCCAATTGCCATCAGCATCACATGTGAAAATATTCCCGCCCGAGCATTTTGTTTCGCCTTCGTTACACGTCACAACAGTGGTTTCGATGCACTCTTTACCACTATCTTTCCAACTATACTCAGAATCATTATCATTCTGAGTACACTTATATATCTTGTTGTTATAGCAGAACGAATCATCTTTATTATCTTTGTTGCATTGAACATCAAAAGTGAGTGCACTATCACAGCTGCTAACGAGACATGACAGTGCAAGTATGAACCATAAGTGATTTTTCTTCATAATCACGCCTCCTGATTAAAATTTGAATGTGAATGATGCCGACGTTGGAGAAAGTGTAAACGCGATGTCTTCTGTTTTATCGGTATGGGTATATCGATAACCGAATATCCCTGTCATCACAGATCCAGCAACGAGAAGCGCGGCACCTGCACCGAATAATCCCCAATATAACGCAGCTTCGGAATTGAATTTTGCGGTAAAACTGTTGTCTTCCTTGTCTTGGCTAATTTTAACCGATCGCTCATCATTTCCTGAGAGTGCCATCCCAATGCCAGCCCCGCCCAAAGCCAGACCGGCTGCCGCGATGCCCACGCCGGTCCACATGCCGATCGCGTTTCCCGAGTTGTCGCTCGACTGAAGTGCGGACGCGCTCGCGAGCTTGAGTTCCAGTTCGTGGTTCTCTGCTTCGAGTGTGTTTGCTTTGTCTTGCAAGGCTTTGACATTCTCGCCACTGCGCTCGGGGTATTCGGCTTCATATCGCGCATACCAGATCTTCTGAGCTACGCTCGGCGCGGTGGCGAACTTGAACGTGTTATCGCTCGCGGTTTGATAAAATTGTGTGGCCTTGACCGTATCGCCGGTGTTTTGCAGGCAGGTCGCTACAAAGTAATTGAGGATAGGGCTTTCGGGGCAGATCGAATAGATGCTGCGTGCCAGAGACAGAGCTTCGTCGTAATTCTTTTTCTCGATTTGCTCAGTGATTTTCGGAAGCGTTTCTTTCCACTTGTCGTTCGATCCGAGCGAGGCGCAGCTGTCCTGGGCCGCTGCTGCCGCAGGGAGAAGTAAAAATGCTATGAAAAGTCCTAAAAAAGTTACTCGTGAGAGGTTAAGGAAGGGGGGGGGGGATACAAAATGATACGAACTATTAAATATCTCAAATGAATTATTTGTATCACTGTGTGTCATGGCTCTATTCTCGGGTCAATGGGGTTATGTTATCATCAGAGGCTTTGGGGATTTGTGTGCGTATATCTGGCGCTCACTCGTTTGTTTGTCATTCAGTTCATGTCGAAATAAACTGGTGCATTTAAGCAGAAGTACTTTCTTGGAATGAAAACTAACAGGCAACCAAACGCAACACTCGGAAACTCTGTTCAGAAAAGCCCAACTCTGAACGCTTTAGTGTATGACAAAAAAACATGTTTATCAATAATTTCAGCAACCCAAACTGCGGGAATTCTGCGGGAATTCGACGTGTACTGCGCAGGCGATACAATCACCGCGAAATAGCCCAGACTCACCCAAACAAAACGCGCGCCGCGAAAAAGGAACCGCACCGCGCCCCGACGGGGCGCTATCTGGGTTACCAGGGCATCAAAGATGCCCCCGGGGATGCGCGCCGTATGCACAGCATAGGCGCGCCACATGCGCGGCGTATCGGCTAGCCGATAGCCGCGCCCAGCGCCGCGGAAATGGCGCAAAACCGCGCAAGCAAAAAAAAAGCCATGCAATGAGGCATGGCTTGAAAGTCGCTATCCCGAGGGATTACTTCGCAGACGAGGAACTCGTGTACTGTTTCTCTTCAGGCAGGCAGAAATAGGCGGCCGTCCCTTTGACCCATTCGACGCACGCGGCACCTTCAGGGCATTCCCCTTCATTCATGCAGCTGTAGCCTTCGGGGCAGGAGCGATATTTCTTGCAGTAGTCGCTGTCATGGCCGGATGCGAGGCATTCCTTTTCGGTCGGGACGCAGCGATGCGTGCAGAACGGCGATGAACTCTCATAGATGCCGCAGATCAAGGAATCGCAGTCGAACACCATATCTGCCGTGCACGTTGCCGTGGCCATTTTCCCCTGTGGCGCACAGGCATTGATATAGGCTTTCGTATTGGGAATCGAACACGGACCATATTCTTCCGGGGTGCACGCCGCGAGGCAGAGCGACGAAACAAAAAGTATCCCGAGACTTCGAAGCACACTGATTTTAGACATTCTGAAAACTCCTTGACTGCGAATCACGCCAACGGAAACGCACAATTTGCATCTCTTTTTAACGCATTGGCAACCGGACTGCAAGCGTAAACTGGTACGAAAGGTGAGATTAGAAGAGGGACTTGAATTTGAATTCGGTGCGGCCGAGTCGAATCGTATCGTTATCGATCAGGTCAGATTTCTGGCATCGCTTCTGGTTGACGAACGTGCCGTTCATCGAGTCGAGGTCGGTGACCTGAAAGTTGCCGTTTTCGTGGCGGATGGTGCAGTGCTTGGCCGAAAGGTAGGGGTCGGTGATCACGATGTCGCAGTCTGCTGCTGTGCCGAGGATATTTTTGCCGTCATAGATGCGGAAATCTTCGCCGCGATGGTTGCCGTTCTGCGCGACAATCCAACCGACGACGGTGCGTTTTCCGCCCAGATCGAGCGCATCCAGGTTGAGCGCCATCGTCTTCTCCCCGGTATCCTGGGGCATGGGCATGCCGGGCATTGCGGGCTGCGGGGCATTAGTCCCCACCTGGCCGACGGGGGTTCCGCAGAATGGGCACATATCCCAGTCAGCTTGAAGCATGTTGCCACAGTTCGTGCATGACAGTGCCAGCGCCTGCTGGCGTTTGTTTCTTTTTCCCTTCCCCATTTTCGCTGATCCCTGTTGTTTTGAAGATATTTGACCCGCCGCGCCACGCGCTCCGCCGCCTCCGGCTTTGCCTGCGCCCCCTCCGGCGCCGCCGCCTGCGCCTCCTCCGGCGCCCCCGCCTGGCTGCTGCTTCTTGTTCTTGTCCATCCCGGTCAGGTTGTCTGCCGCGCCATACATCTTCTTATCCAGGTTCGACATCGTGCTCATCGCTTTCGCCTGAACCCGGCCGACCGTGTTGCGACGCACCTGCGCCACCGCCCTGTCTTTAAAGCGGTTCGCAGAAGACCGAAACATCGATGAAAACATTCGAGAAAAGAAATCCATAGCTTCCTCTGAAAAGACAACGCCTCGGGGCGCAACCCAACTCAGTATAATATCATATCAGAAAAATGCAGACAAGTTTTGCGGCCTCTGTTCTTTTTTTTAACTCTCCAGCTGTCGCACGCTCGTTAGGATTCGTTTTGTCGCCGCCTATGCTGCGCATACGGCGGCAGTGTGTCGCCGCCTATGCTTGCGCATACGGCGGCTTTGCGGCTACGCCGCACCTTCCGCAACGGGGGCACCCGCAGGTGCAGTCTCTTGCGCATCGGCCTTTTCCGGCGCATCAGAATCATCGGCTTTTTCCGGCGCATCGGCTTTTTCCGGCGCATCGGCTTTTTCGGCGGCATCCGGAGAGCCCTTGACGCCTTTGCCCTGCGCGCTGAACGCGAGCAAGATTGCGCCCACGGCAATCATCACGATCGCAATGCCCTGCGATGTCGTCAGAAATGTCACGTGCGCAGCCGGAACGTTAAAGAATTCATTGATGCCGCTGACAACGTGTTCGAAATAATATCCTCGCTCTGTGTCGTTGCGCATGATCTCCACGATGAACCGGAGCGCGCCATAGCCGACAAACCACGTGCCTGCCATCTTTCCGGGGTTCGCGCCTTTTTTCAGCATCGCCCAGAGGATGAGGTACAGCGCCAGTTCCCCGACGGATTCATACACCTGCGTGGCGTGCACGAGCGGCGTTTCCCCGGTCTTCATCATCATGTCATGAAGTTTCGGGTCTTTGATGTATTCCGCAAATGCAAATGACGAAGCCCCATACTTTACGCCGAGCGTCCCCGTCGTGATCTCCCCCCAGCAGCAGCCGGCCGCAAGGCATCCCAGGCGCCCGAACGCATGCGTGATCGCAAGCGCCGCCGCCAGAAGGTCGAAGACTGACAGCACATGAAGCGGCTTGCCCGCTTTGTGACGGCGGTAAAAAAAGACCGCGAGGACGAAGAAGCCCGCAATCACGCCGCCATAAAATGTCAGGCCGCCTTCGCCGAAATTCAGGACGCGCAGGCAGTCGGGGTTGGCCGCGTTCACGAGCTCCGGATGGAAGCAGGAATTGACGTATGTCTGGTAATCGACGATCACATGCGCCGCACGCGCGCCTAAAAAGCCGATCAGCACCATCCAGAGGCAGAGCTTTGCCATGTCAGTCCCGTCAAGGTCGCGCGAAGGCGCCATCTTCATCGCGGTCAGCGTGCCTGCGATAATCCCGATCAATATGCAGAACGCATAGCTGTGGATGACAAGCGGCTCGTTGAAAACCAGTTCATAGCTTTCCTGGAACGTTCCGGCGATTTTGACGATGCTCCAGATCAGGATTGCGCCGACGATTGCCCCCTGGATGCCGCCTTCCGCCTTGCGGCCATTTTTTAACAGAATGACTGAGCTGACAATGCCCCAGATCATCAGGAACGCGAGCAGGAACCACAGCACGCGCTCGAATATCGGTCCGTGAAGCGTGACACCAAAAATTTCTAGCAGATCAGGATACATAGCAATGACTAAGATAAATCAAGTAAACGCGTGATATAGAATGGCTGTCAAAAGACAGCCGGCGGAACTATAATGATAGGAAATGTCCCGATATTCCACGATATAGAGCAGTTGTCGAAATCCTGTTTCCTCATTCATCGATGACATTGCCGACGAGGTCGTATTCTGCGGCCTCGACAATCTCGACTTTGACGAAATCGCCGATTTCTGCAGGCTCCTGGTCGCTCTGTTCGTAAGACAGATAGACCTGCCCGTCGACTTCCGGGGCCTGCCCGAAATATCGCCCCTGAAGGACGAGTTCGTGTTCGGGGCTTGGGCCATCGACGAGGACATCGAGCGTCTGCCCGATCATGGCGGCCATTTTGTCTGCATGAATCTGCTGCTGGACGGCCATGAGCCTGTCGCGCCGTTCGGTGCGCACTTCCGGCGGAAGCTGGTCTTCCCGGTCGCCTGCCGCTGTGCCCGGTTCCGGCGAATACTCAAAGATTCCGAGGCGGTCAAAGCGTATTTCCCGGATCCACTGTTCCAGCGCATCGACATCCGCTTCTGTTTCCCCGGGATAACCTGCGATCAGGCTTGTGCGCAATATCATGTTGGGAATCTCTCGAAGCCTGCGGATCAGGCGGTCCTGCACGGCCTGATCGACATGGCGGCGCATATCATCGAGGATGTGCTGGGAGACATGCTGGAGCGGTATGTCGACATAGGGGAGAATCTTGCCGTGGCCGAGGCGCTCGATCAGGCTGTCGGTGAAATTCCACGGATAGGTGTACATCAGTCGGATCCACTCGATGCCCTCGATGGGTTCGAGTTTGTCGAGCAGCCGGAGCAGGCCGTCTTTCATGTCGAGATCCGTGCCATAGCTCGTCAGCTCTTGGGCCACCAGGACAAGTTCGCGAACGCCGCAGTCTGCAAGCATCTGCGCTTCTTTCACGAGGCTGTCTATCGGTCGCGAGATCTGTTTGCCGCGAATCAGCGGGATCGCGCAGAACGAACACCGGCGGTTGCAGCCTTCCGAGACTTTCAGGTAGGCGTATGACTGCGCCTGCGCGAGCATGCGGCTCTGGAAATAGTCTGCGTCCGGATCGGGGAACTTCGCTGGCTCGATGGCGCGTATGATTTCCGGGAGCTCATGCGTCATCAGAAAAGCATCGACTTCCGGCAGGGAGGTTTTGAGATCGGCCATTTCTGCGCGAAAACGGGACGGCAGGCATCCAGCGACGACGAGGCGCTTGCAGCGCCCCTCCTTATAATCCGCGCATTCCAGAATCGTATCGATCGATTCATCGATAGAGGATTGCAAAAATGCGCATGTGTTGACGAGAATGGCATCGGCCTGTTCGGGATCGGGCGTGAGCTGCCAGCCTTCGCGTGCGAGAAGGCCCAGCATGACTTCGCTGTCCACGCGTGTTTTGGGGCAGCCGAGGGAGACGAGATAAAGATTTTTCATCGTTGTTGTGATCACTGTTTGAAAAAATCCCCAATTCGGGGAATGGGTTAAAAGGGCTCGCTTTAGAGGTCGAGAAGCTTCATCCAGTGCCCCAATACGCCATCATCGCGCATAGATTCAAGTATGATGAGCGCACGGCCTCGAATTTGTGAATTGTCGTATGGGCCGGCCTGACGCGAGTCGTAAGATGCCAGGCGGTTGTCTCCTGCCAGAAAGGCTTGCGCTTGCGCGAGCTGTATCGATCCGTTGAGCGATCCGGCCAAAGCGCGCTGTGGCAGGCTGATCTTATAATAAGTATCCTGCACATTTTCTCTCCAGATGTCTGGTTCGTCTTCCGGGCGAGCGATTGCGGCGTTTGTCAGCCGCACTCGGGAAAGCGCGATTCCGTTGATGGAGAGGCGGTCTTCATTGTATGATACGGTTTCGCCATTGTTGGCGATCACGCGCAAAAAATTTGGCGCGGCTTCATTCTGGTCGTTCCGGATCAGTGCGATCTGGCCAGGTTTGAGTTCGAGCGAGACAAAGCCCGGAGCGAACGAAAGAACGAGGTCGCCTTGCGCAAGCGTCGGCATCATCGCGTTCGAGCTCACGCGCGAAAGGTCGAACAGATAGATCAGAAGCGCCGCGACGATCGCGAGACAAATCAGAATAAAGCGAATCCATGTCAGGATGCGCCTGCCTTTGCTGCTGCCCTTTGCGGCTTTGCTGCGTCTGGGCTTGTTCTGTGCGGTTTCGCCGGATGAACTTTTTTTAGTTCGGCTTTTTTTAGTAGAACCATTGCGCCTGGTTGTGGCAGGTTTGCCCGATGTCTGGGGCTGATCCTGCTCGGAGTCTGCTGTCTTTTTCTTTTTGGATGTTTTGGCCATGAGAGGAATGAAATGAGTATTACGATTCGAGATCTGCGGAGCAAGTTGAATGCTGTTTTTCCCGAGAAAACTGCCGAGAGCTGGGATAATCCCGGGTTGCTTCTGGGGCGCGGAAATGCTTGTGTATCGCGCGTCCTGACAGCCCTGGAGCTGACGCCGGATGTCATGTCCGAGGCCATCGACTTCAAGGCAGACCTCATTTTAACCCATCACCCGTTTATCTTTAAACCCTTAAAATCGCTGACGGATGATACGCCGGAAGGGCGCATGCTGCTTGAGCTTGCGGAAAATCATATCGGCCTGATGGCGGCGCATACGAATCTGGACTGCGCGCCGGACGCGATTATTCGAAAGCTCGCGCAGGACCTGAAGCTTGCCGGGTGCAGGCCATTTGTGCCGCATCGCCCCTACAAGGCGTATAAGATTGTCGTCTTTGTGCCTTGTGAGTCTGCGGATGCGGTGGCAGCCGCGATGCACGCGGCAGGCGCGGGGTGTGTCGGATCATACAGCGATGTGTCTTTTCGCGCGCAGGGCACGGGCAAATTCACTTGCGGCGCGGATTCTTCCCCGGCAATCGGCGTTCCGGGAAGTTCTGAAGCCGTCGAGGAATACCGCCTGGAAATGGTCGTTTCAGAAAGAGATTTGCGCGCCGTGACGCAGGCGCTTCGAAACGCGCACCCCTATGAAGAGCCGGCAATCGATGTGTTCGAACTTCACTCGGAAGTGCATCACATGACCGATCTGTATGGATTCGGCGTGAGCGGCACATTGCCGAAGGCTGTGACGCTCGCATCATTTATACGGCATATCAAGAAATTGTGGGATATTCCGTCCGTAAGGTTTGCCGGGGAGCCGGACAAGCAGATCAGGCGCGTGGCGATCCTCAATGGTTCGGGCGCGAAATTTCTGCCGTCCTCAGATCGCGATGTGGATGCCTATATCACTGGCGATTGCGGGCATCATGATTTTGACAATGCCGTGCGGCGCGGTGTGGCGCTGATCGATGCCGGGCATTACGACACGGAGAAGTTTATACCGGCGCTTCTGGCAGAACTCGTGTCATCTTTTGGCGTCGAGGTCATGGTGTCGCATACGATGCGCAACCCCATGCGGGTTATGTGAAAGGCGCCGGTCACGGCGCGGCGGCGCGTATCGGCATCTGCCGATAGCGCCGCGCAAGTGCGAGCGTATTCGGCAATCGCCGAATAGCGCGCAAAAAAAAAGCCGCCGAAACGGCGGCTTTTTTCATGACATAGGCTGAGGATTATTTGCAGGAAGCGCTTTCACCTTCCATTGAACAGGCCTGACCATCTCCGCAGGCACCGTCATTTGCGCCTTCATAGGTCGGAACGGCAATATCATTGCCGAGGATATCTTGCATGCAGAAAATCTCGTAAAGCTCATTCGGGCTGATGCAGACATCCATTTTAGCTTTATTAGCAGCAACGCAGGCATCAATAGACGATTTCTGGGCATTGCAGTCCGCGATTCTGGTGTTGTTAGCGTCAGAGGGATCGACATAGACGACACAGCCGCTGTAGCCTTTTTCTGCACAATTGACAACGGAGGTGTTGCCATCGCTCTTCTTATAGACGAGTTCTCCATTTCTGCAGAAAGACTCTGGAGAATCTGAGGGATAAGCAGCACCGTCAGTCAGGGCTTTCATCGCTTCGGACACGCAAATACCTTCGAGGCAGCTGAAACCATCATTGCAGCTGACATCTTTGCAGGGATCTTTGGCGTCAGCGGCTTTCTTTTCGCACTGATAGGAAGCATTGCAGATGTAGTCTGCACCAAGAGAGGCGCAGTCTTCGTTTGTCATGCAGCTGCCTTCCTCATGTTTCTCTACGCAGCCTTCGCCTTCTTTGCATTCTTTGCCTTCGCCGCAGGCTTCTTTGACGCGCTTGCTTTCTTTGCAGACCCACGCATCGCCATTTTCGCACTGGGGCTTGTAGCTGGCAGCATCGCAGGCGTCTTCGTCGCTGGGATCTGCGGGGAAGTCGCATTTTTTGCTGCTGTTGCATTCGACCTTGCCGTTCGCATTATTGATGCAGTCATCGTTGCTGTTGCAATCGTCTTTGTCGGCTACGGGCGAAACGCACACATTGCCTGAGCATTCGGTTTTGCCGTTCGCGTTATCTTTGCAGTCGGCGTCGCTGCTGCACTCATAATCGTGGATTCTATCGGGATCATTGTTGTCCTTGTCGTCATCGCAAGCGACGAAAGAAACGGCGCAAAGGCTGAGAGCGGCGAGCATGTAAGCAAATTTTTTCATGATGAAATCTCCTATAAGGTGTCAACGGATCACGTCCGGTTGGTTTCGTTTTTGTCGGCTCGATGAGCCGAACTGAATTGTTTATAGTGGCTGTGCGGGAAATAATCAAATAAATTACCTACATGGGCATTCATTTAACCACATCCGGCATGGCGCCGACAATTGGCTTTATAAGCGATTAAATTTCGGAGTGAAAGACTGTCATGGATGTCAGAGTGCGATGGGAATTATCAGAATATGGCTATTTTGCTTGATTTGATTGAGGTGTTGAACTTCTATAAAAAAATTATTTTTTTTATTTATGACAGAATTGTCAGAATATTTAGAAGAAAGCTGGGGGTAAATTTTATAAGTGAAAACTTAAATTATGTTGAATGAGGAGCATATTTTGGAACTGTGATGTGAATTTGGTAATTGAAACCAAGAGAATTGATGTAGGTTGTT
The DNA here is from genome assembly GCA_017464085.1 of Pseudomonadota bacterium. Classification (GTDB taxonomy): domain Bacteria; phylum Myxococcota_A; class Bradymonadia; order UBA4248; family UBA4248; genus UBA4248. The sequence goes on along the minus strand of JAFUEE010000184.1, from coordinate 424 downwards.
GCATGAAACATTTTTGGGGGGGATACAGTGTGCAGAGCATTGATCAAGGGCGGTCATAGAGCGTTTTGGACGGGCATGGATGGATGCGAGCGTAAAAAAAAGCCGCCTTTCGGCGGCTTTGGGGAGGTCAGCTCAGTGAGCTGTGTGTGTTATGCTTCGGGGGCTGCTTCTTCAGGTGCTGAGGCGTCTTCTGCGGGTGCGCATTTCTTGTCTTCGCCGCAGATGCCGCTTGCGCATGCATCGTTGGCTTCGCAGTCCGCGCCATCCGCGAGTTTGTCTGCCGGAGCGTCTTCTGCGGGTGCGCATTTCTTGTCTTCGCCGCAGATGCCGCTTGCGCATGCATCATTGGCTTCGCAGTCCGCGCCATCGGCAAGTTTGTCGGCCGGAGCGTCCTCTGCGGGTGCGCATTTCTTGTCTTCGCCGC
>JAFUEE010000019.1 GCA_017464085.1 Pseudomonadota bacterium | reverse complement strand
TTGTCAATGTGTGAAAAACTGTGTTATACTGCGCCATGGTTCGGAACTCCTTGCAAAAGGTGGTTTTGCTGAATTTCCTTTTAGCAAGAAATCGGTTCCGAACCAACTATAACGCCACATTTTTGTGGGACAGCAGTGCAAAAAATTCAATCAGATATGCAAATTTCTTAATCAAAGTAACATATATCACATGCCCAGACAACAGAATATACAAAGAAATTTAGATTGATTGTTACATAATATTCTGAATAACTCGTTGATAATCTGCTCTATGGTTCGCGTCATGTTTCCTTCGAGTGCAATCACAATTGTTATATCGAACTCCTCCTATCAATTACCTTCAATATGCGTTATTTTATGGCGGAATAACATGAAATATAAACATTGGGTATTTCACACAAAAATCGTATTCAGAATTCAGTAGACCGTATGCGCACAGGCGGTTTAAGAGACGTGCAGACCGCACGTCTCTCAGCAAATACGCGCCTTTGCGCCCGTCTATCGCTGCGCGATACGCCGGGCGGCGCACCTATTGTTCTCACATCACTCCGCTTCGCGCTCGAAGCGCTCAATCACGCAGTCATGCGCCTTTCGCTTATCATAACTGATCCCTACCAATATCAGTTCGCCATAAAAATCATGTAATTTACCCGGATATTGATTGTCATGAATCTGATCAATCGCCGCACGGACATCTTTTTTGAATTTCAATTCAATCACAACCGCAGGCATCTGAACCCGTCTTTTAGGCAATAACACGATATCGGCAAAGCCTTTCCCTGTCGGAAATTCACGTATCACATGGTACTGATTTTCGGCATAAAAACATAATACAGAAATCACACAGGCAAGCGCATTTTCATTATTATAAGCCAAAACAGATGTCATATATTGATGCGTTTCCTCAACCATCTGGGCAACAGTGGTGCTATCTTCTGCACATATCGCTTCTATAAACTTTTGAGAGCGCTGATATGGCTTGATCGCATCTGGCCAGGCACATTTTTTAAGCGCCGCACGAAAGGCCATGCGCACTTCTTCATTAGGTATAAAAACCTGCGAAGCCTCTTCGTCATAAGCCAGATAACCAATATGCACGAGCAGCGTAAAACAATCATCCTTACATTGCGGAACAGTAAATGAATTATCATAAGATATCGTATCCACATTGACACGACCGCCGCCAATCATACACATCACATCACCATATACGCCATCTAAATCGGCATTGATATAATCCAAAAGCGATTCAAACGTATCCGTCTTCGTCCAATAACTCCCATAAGCATGATACATCATCGCCTGTGCCAGCGAACACGGATTATATACGTGATGCTCGTGCGGCAACATATAGCCATCATACCACTCTGCAGCGCCCGCCCGATCCATGCCAAACTGCTCGCAAAGCGCATCCACTTCCGAAGGCAAAAAGCCAACATAAGGTTCAAGCACCAGAGGACGCAACATCGTATATTCACGAAACTGATTGAGCGATGACTGCGTTTTATACTTTTTGACCGGCAATATCCCCGTCATATACGCAAGCGCTACCACATCATCCATATCTTCCTGCTTGAACAAATCGCGAAGGAAATGAATCCAGTCTTTCTGCAGCATCTCATCATTCGGGCAGTAGCGGAAAACAGCATCCCATTCATCGATTACAAAGACAAATCGCGCTCCCGTTTGACTATGTACTTTAATAAGCGCATTCACCAATCCCAACGACTTTAGTCCGTCAATAGAAGGCCATTCGGCGCACACCTCATCAAGGACTTCCGCCTCCATGCGATCAATAAATGTTTTGGGATCCTCGGATCGCAAAAAAAACGCCTGCATATCCAAGCCGATCACATCATATTTGTTGATATGCATTTCATACGATGGATTGCGCGCGATTTCATAAGGCGCAAACAATTCATGCGAATCACATGAATTATCGTAATAAGCCCGAATCGTCCGAGCCGCCACGGTCTTGCCAAATCTCCGCGCACGGCTCACGCACACATATCGAGCATCCGTATCTATCCATTTATTGAGATATCCAATAATCCCAGTCTTATCGACATAAACCTCAGCACCGATAACTCTTTGAAAACCACTGTTGCCCGGATTGAGAAACCTGCCCATCACGCCCTCCTTTGCTCGCCATCACAAGCAGGCCTGCCCACCTGCTTTACGCGCACCATAACTCCCCTTGTATCAAATGGCGAGTAGTTTTCGGAGATTGATAAGCCACGCTTAATGTAAAGACGTTGTATAGACGTTTGGTCAAACGTCCAAATGTAAAGACATTGTAAAGACGTTCAAACGTCTCTTGCGCGCCGTATTGCCGCAGGCAATAGGCGCGCCCATGCGCGGCGTATGCAAAGCATAGCCGCGCCCAATGTAAAGACGTTCCGCGAAACGTCTCTTGTGCAGACGTATCGCGCGCCCCAAAATCAGTTCGAAGTCTCTTTGGCAATCAGATCGGCAATCGACTGTGCATCGCGCTGCAAAACGGCCAAATCCGGGCCTTCGAGCATGACACGGCACTTCGGCTCAGTGCCAGAATAGCGCACGAGGACGCGGCCTGCATCGCCATAAGCTTCAGAAACCTCAGCAATGCGCCTGGAAGACATCGACAGCTCTTCGAGCGGAATCTTGCGGTCGACGCGGAAATTGATCAGCACCTGAGGGAGTTTGTGGAACACGGACGCGAGCTCGGAGAGCTTCTGGCCGGAACGGCGCATGAGCGAAAGGACGCGCAGGGCAGCGAGCAGACCGTCGCCGGTCGTCGCGTGATCGAGCATCACGATATGGCCGCTCTGCTCGCCACCGAGCGAATAGCCTTCGGCGCGCATCGCCTCAACGACATAGCGATCGCCGACTTTCGTCTGAATCGTGTCGATGCCGCGCGCATGAAGCACCTGATGCAGGCCGAGATTGCTCATCACGGTCGTCACGAGGGTGTTCTTTTTGAGCAGGCCGCGCGCTTTCAGGTCAATCGCAAGCATGACCATGACGGCATCGCCATCGACAATCTGCCCGAGCTCATCGACAAGAATCAGGCGGTCTGCATCGCCGTCGAGCGTGATGCCGACATCCGCATGGTGCTCGCGCACGAGGCCGGCGCAATGCTCGGGATGGAGCGCACCGACGCCGTCATTGATGTTATAGCCGTTCGGCTCGACACCTGTCGCGATGACCTCGGCGCCAAGCTCCTCGAGCACGGCCGGCGCGATGCGATAGGACGCGCCATTCGCGCAGTCAATGACGACCTTGAGGCCGTCCAGCAACAGCTCGCGCTCAAAGTTCGACTTGATGAACGCATTATAGCGCCCCTGGGCATCGTCAATCCTGCGAGAGCGCCCGATATGCTCCGGCGCCATGCGCTCGGCAAGCGACGAGGGGTCTTCGATGAGCGCTTCAAGCGCGAGCTCGACATCATCCGGAAGTTTAAACCCGTCCGCAGAAAATACCTTGATGCCGTTGTCGTGATACGGATTGTGTGACGCGCTGATCACGATGCCCGCATCACAGCGCATCGCCGTCGTCAGGTGAGCGATTGCAGGCGTCGGAAGCGGCCCTGTGAAAAGCACATCGCCGTTCATCGCATTGATGCCCGCCGCAAGTGCCGACTCAAACATATATCCCGACCGGCGTGTGTCCTTGCCGATCAGCACCTTAAAAGAAGAACCGCGCCTCGGCAGCATCGCGACAAGCGCCTTGCCAAGATTCAGCGCCACATCGACTGTCATGGGGAACTGGTTTGCAAGCCCCCGGATGCCGTCCGTGCCAAAATATTTTCTCTGCATGTCAACGCCTCCATGCGTCCATGGTCATCCAGATACAAAAAAGCCACAGATGCGCATACATCTGCGGCCATGAAATCGTCCATCGGATTACTGAAGGTTCAGTTCATCCACGAGGCGCTTGACATCGTTGCCGGGGAAACGGCCCTTGACCTGCGGCATGAGGGCTTTCATCAGCTTGCCCTGGTCTTTTTTGCTCGCAATGCCGAGTTCGGCGACGAGCTTCGCGATCAGCGCGCGGACTTCATCTTCCGAGAGACCGGCGGGGAGGAAGCCCTGGATGATGTCAAGCTCGTAAGCTTCCTGTTCAGCGCGCTCTTCGCTGCCGACAGCTTTATAGCCTTCGATCGCTTCACGGCGTTTCTTGGCTTCGCGCGTCAGAATCGCAATCTCTTCATCGGGCGTCAGATCCTGACGCTTGTTGATAAATTCGGTTTTAAGGGCATTGTGGACGAGGCGGAGCGCATCGCGCCGGCGAGCATCGCCGGCTTTCATGGCAACTTTGACCTGTTCCTGAACATCATTCATCAGAGACATGAGAAAAAACTCCATAAAAAAGCCGCTTCGACATGAAGCGGCGCAGAAAAGTAATCAGACTGTGACCATATAATGGTTTCTGAGAAGGTGAACGACCGCTTTTGTCGTCTCGATATCATCGAGCTCCGAACTGTTGAGGATCGCTTCCATCGAAGGCTCCGCGAGCGCGAGCTGGAACACATCGAGCTGCTCTTTCGAGAGGTCGCTCAGTTTCGGCTGAATCGGGAACGTGATGCGGAAAATGGCCTCGAAGGCCGGCACATCATCGCCAATGGCGTGCGTCTCATCCATCACGCGCATCGCTTCCATCAGCATCGTCTCGACAGTCTCGTTGATCGGCTCGGCAAAATCGTATGTGGCCGTATTATCGAAAAGGAAAGACCCTTTTTCCCAGCACATGATGCGGCAGAAAGACTTTTCGACAGAGACATCGAAATTCCCGTTGATGACAGCGCCATAAATGCGCCCGTCGCGCATATAAATGCCGCCCTCAGTGCCGCCGGGCGTCGTCACAAAGAGCGCGCCGGTCTTCTTCGACGGTCCGAAGAGCTGCAGAAGGTCGGGCAGGCGCACCTGGTCGATATCGCCCGTCAGCACGCCCGAGCCTGTCTGGCGCGCGCGCGACTGCGTATGGACGCGCTTGGCACCTGTCAGGGTCATCGTCGCAGGCGGCTCAAGACCATCGGGAATCGCGACTGCCGGCGGAGGAGGCGGCTGGCTCGCGTCCTGCTCTTCATACACAAGCTTGATAATCGACGTACCGATCAATATCCGGTCGCCCTCTTTCAGCTTGCATTTCGTAATCTTCTCCCCATTGACGAACGTGCCATTCGTGCTGCCGAGATCCTCTATCGTGATCTCCTCGGGCGTCGTCACGATCTTCGCATGATGCCGGCTCACCATGTCTTCGATCAGGACCATCTCGAGCTCGCTGCTGCGCCCGATGATCAGCTCCTGATTCATCTCCAGAGCGAACTCACCTCCCTGGTATTTGCCCGATATGAACTTCAGTATGTAACGTCCTGATTCAGATTGATGCACCATGAATACGCCATTGATGTAAGTGGTTGTAATCATTGCCGTGATCATGATCGCTCACATCACAGCAATCTTTACTTTAACTCATATACCTTTGACGTGACAACCTCTGTTTTAATTTTTTAAACTTAAACGTTGCGTGTCACATCTTTTGCCGTCTAGCTCGATTTCGGGTAAACTCCCTCGCGGTATCGATACCTGGCCCCTACGGAAGCGCAATGACTCAATTCTCCATTCAGTTTCTGGGCACCGGCAACGCCTGGTCCAAGCCCCCTGCCAACTACAACACGAACGCCATCGTCCGCGCCTGCGGCCACGCCTGGCTTCTCGACTGCGGCATCCTCTGCCCGCTCGCGCTCCACGCGCGCAACATCCCCATACAGAGCATCGACGGCGCGTTCATCACTCACCTGCACGGCGACCACGCACTCGGGCTCGAAGAAATCTTCTTCCGAAGCTTCTTCGCATGCCAGCGAAAAATCGGGCTCTGGCTCCCCAGCGCTTTCTCGCGCGAACATTCCCAAATCGAAGGCACCGACCTCTGGGAAAACTGCCTGCGCGCATCCATGGAAACTCTCGTTCACCAGGACGGAAAAACCAAAATCACCACGCTGCACGACTATGCCGACATCCATGTCGTAAACCCTGGAGAGCCTTTCGACCTCCTCGGACTCCCCTGCGAGACTTTCCCGGTCATTCACACCGCGCAGAAACCCGCTTTCGGCATCTTCCTCGGCAGCGACGCCGCATACACATCCGACTGCACGTTTTCCAAAAAACGCATCGAGATGCTCCTCGAAAGAAACATCTCAGTCATCTTCCATGAGGTCTATTTCTCCGCCCCCTACCCGCATTCCGTCCATACCTCCATCGACGAACTCGCTGAACTCCCGCCGGATGTCCGCAAAATGATCGTCCTCATGCACTACGCAGATGAAACAACGGCAGACGATTTCGCACGCGCCAGAAAACTCGGCTTCCGCATCGCCTCCCCAGGCATGACGTTCAGCTTCTGACCCACGCTCTGACGCCGCTATCTGCGATACGCGCCGCGCGCGCCTGCCTCCGGCACGGCACGCATTCGCCGCACTGCACGCGCCTATGGCCGACGGCCATACGGCGCCTCACGCGGCGCTATCTCCGATACGCGCCGCACATACACGCCCTGCCACATCCCTGCACAAAGCAAACGAACACGCGCGACATGCACCGCATTCGCGCAACGCGACTACATTTCGCCACAGACGTGTTTTTTTTCCCGTTGTCCGTCCCCCTTGTGCTATAAGTTAATGCGGCGTGCTTGTCTCGCACGCATCCAACTTTTATTTTCCTCGCTTTGTCGCTTTTCTGCGGCTCTGGAGTGTTCCTCATGATTCGCTGTAGTTCTTGTCAACACGAGTTACCCGAAAATTCACGTTTTTGCGGCTACTGTGGCGCAAAAGTCGAAAACAAAAAGCCCGCTGACACCGGCATGCAAACGCTTGCGGGTATCTCGATCGCAGATCTCGAACTGTTTCACGCGCAAAAAACTGCCAGCACCAGCCCCTCCCCGACGCAGCCCATCCTCGACACGGTTTCACAGAATAACGCTCATGCAGAAATCATCGATGAACTTGCCGCGGACAGTCCAAACGACATGACCGAATCTCAGCAGACACACCAAAAAGTCGATGCTTCACTCAGCGCGCTTCTGGACAACGACTCCGATAAAGACTCCGGATGGGACGATATCGAAAAGATTGATTTCAACAAGCATGACACCATCATCGCCATGCCTGCCATCGCGTTCACTCCAGGCACCCCGCTCTCCGCTTCACAGCCTAATCTCACTCATGACGCTGCGGAAAGCGCTTCCGATGAAGATGCAGAAATCCTCGCGCTCCAAAAACAGCTCGAAGAGAAAAAACGCGCCAAACAAGCTCGCCTGGAAGCAGAAGAAACAGCCAGACGCGAAGTTGAGGAAGCGCTCCGAAAAGCCGAAGACGATGAACTCCGTGAAACAGAAGCCGCGTTCCGTGAAGCTGAAAACGCCATCCGCAGAGAAGCTGAAGAACAGGCAAAGCGCGAAGCTGAAGCAGCTGCCCTTGCGATGAAAGAAGCCGAAGAAGCACTCCAGCGCGAGGCCGAAGAAGCCGCAAAGCGCGAAGCCGAAGAAGCCGCGAAACGTGAAGCCGAAGAAGCCGCGAAACGCGAAGCCGAAGAAGCCGCGAAACGCGAAGCCGAAGAAGCCGCAAAACGCGAAGCCGAAGAAGCCGCAAAACGCGAAGCCGAAGAAGCCGCAAAGCGCGAAGCTGAAGAAGCCGCAAAACGCGAAGCCGAAGAAGCCGCGAAACGCGAAGCCGAAGAAGCCGCGAAACGCGAAGCCGAAGAAGCCGCGAAACGCGAAGCCGAAGAAGCCGCGAAACGCGAAGCCGAAGAAGCCGCGAAACGTGAAGCTGAAGAAGCCGCAAAGCGCGAAGCTGAAGAAGCCGCAAAGCGCGAAGCCGAAGAAGCAGCAAAGCGCGAGGCTGAAGAAGCCGCGAAACGAGAAGCCGAAGAAGCCGCGAAACGAGAAGCCGAAGAAGCCGCGAAACGAGAAGCTGAAGATCGCAAGAGAATGGAAGAAGAAGCCCGACAAGCCCTGCTCCTCGCTCAAGCAAAGGCAAGGGAAGCTGAAGAGAAATTCCGAGAGGCTGAAGAGAAAGCCAAAGAAGCCAATCGTCTCGCGCAAGAAAAGACCAAAGCTGCCGCCGAAGCCATGCGCGCAGAAGAGCTTGCTAAAGCCGAAACTGAAAAGAAAGCCGCCGAACAAAAATCAGAAGAACAGCGCCAGGCCGAAGCAGAAGCCAAAATGAGAGCTGATGCTGAAGAAAATCTCACAAAAGAAATCGAAAAAGCTGAAAAACGCGCCAAAGAAGCTGCTCAAGATAATCTCAGCAAAATCAAAGAACAGATTCCGCAAGCTACACTCACGGATACCATACAAGACTCGGATGAAATTGCTGATGCCAATCTCATAGTGTCCGCGTCTGACCAATCAGACAAATCAAGCGCAGAGAAATCCGAAGACAAGCCCAAGAAGAAAAAGAAAAAGAAATCCAAGAAGGACAAGTCTGAAGACAAGAAAGAAGAAAAGGCCGAAAAGTCTGAAGACAAGAAAGAAGAAAAAGCCGAAAAGTCTGAAGACAAGAAAGAAGAAAAGGCCGAAAAGCCTGAAGACAAGAAAGAAGAAAAAGCCGAAAAGCCTGAAGACAAGAAAGAAGAAAAGGCCGAAAAGCCTGAAGACAAGAAAGAAGAAAAGGCCGAAAAGTCTGACGATAGCTCCAGCAAGCATGACGAAGAGGACAGCGATGAGGATGATGATGACTTTGACGAAGACAGTGAAAATGGCTTCTTCGGCGGACGCATGTCACAAGAAATCGTCATCGACCCCGAACTTCAAAGAGCTGCCAAGCTCAAGAACAGCAAGCTGCCTCAGCTTCTGAGCTACAGCATCGGTCTCATTATCATTGTCATCATCATTCTCGTTATACTACTTGCACTCCGTTAATCCCCATTTCTCCAAATGCCACGCGGCCTGCGTGGCATTTCTTTTCCCCTGGCTAAACGACCTTGAAGAATATACATCCACTCAAATACATCCTTGAAGACAAACAGAGGCATGACAGTTTCGTCAATGCGATTGAAAATCATCTGGAAACAGAAATCGCCTCCATGAGCATGATTAAAGGGCTTTTCATTAAAAAAGCTTATGCAGCTGTTAAATCTGTGCGTCCTGGCTATGTCCACCATATCCTGAATGTCCTGACGAACGACTACATCGAAGAATTCTCCCCGATGCACGTGGATTTCCGGAATGCCCAATCTCTGCCATCCGAAAAAGTCAAACCTTTCGGCGATTATGTCAGAGCGCACCGCAAAGAAGCCGATCAGCATTTCTGGAAAATCGCAGATGCCTACGCAGCCAAAAAAGCCGATTCGATCATCGGCAAAGCCTTCAAAGCCGGCCGTTCCATGATCGATTCCCATCTGCCGACGGTTTACAAAATTATCTGCTCAGAAATCGACGCGATCACCATCTATGACGAAGACAAATAAGGACGCCCCATGGATATCAAAGAATATGTCGAGTCTGTCGGCCGCAAAGCAAAAAAGGCTGCCACAGATCTTGCTGTGACGACCCCCGCACAGCGCATTGCCGCGCTCCGCGATATCGCTGCGACATTGCGAGCGCGCAAAGACGAAATCCTCAAGGAAAATGCAGCCGATCTGAACGCTGCGGTCACCAGCGGGCTCAGCGATGCGATGCAGGACCGCCTCAGGCTTAATGACAAGCGCATCGAGCTCATGGCGACCTCCATCGAGCAGATCGCCGCACAAGATGAAATCGTCGGCCGTATCGAAGACGAACACACACGCCCGAACGGCCTCAAAGTCGCCCGCATGCGCATCCCGCTTGGCGTGATCGCAATCATTTATGAAGCTCGCCCGAATGTCACTTCCGATGCCGCTGCGCTTTGCCTCAAGACTGCTAATGCAGTCATCCTGAAAGGCGGAAAAGAGGCTTTCCACACCAATGTCGTGATCGCGCACCTCATCCAGGATGCACTCGAACGCTCAGGACTGCCACGCGATGCGGTCATGCTCGTGGAGACGACTGAACGCGAAGCCGTCTCGATCCTCATCAAGCAGAATGAAACCATCGACCTGCTCATCCCGCGCGGCGGCGAAAATCTGATCCGTTTTGTCTCGCAAAACGCGACAATCCCGGTCATTCAGCATTACAAAGGCGTCTGCCATATCTTTGTCGAAAAAACTGCTGACATCGACTTGGCGCTCCCGATCCTGATCAACGCCAAATGCCAGCGTCCCGGCGTCTGCAACGCCATGGAAACGCTCCTCCTCGACACCGGCCTCCCCGAGGCTGCCAAACGCCGAATCCTCGAAACGCTTGTTCAAAACAAAGTCACGCTCCACGCCGACGAAGCGCTCTGCCTGGCTTTTCCAGACCTGCCGCTCGTTCCAGCAACCGAAGCAGACTGGCCCCGAGAATATCTCAGCCTTGACCTCGCGGTGCGAACAGTATCCGGTATCGACGGCGCGATCGCGCACATTCGTGCCTACACATCCCTGCACACCGAGTCGATCCTGACCCAAGACAATGCCCTTGCCGATCGGTTTCTGCGAGAAATCAACAGCTCGACTGTTCTCGTCAATGCCTCGACGCGCTTCGCGGACGGCGGGGAGCTCGGCCTCGGCGCAGAAATCGGCATTTCGACATCAAAACTTCACGCTTTCGGGCCGATGGGCTGTGAAGACCTGACCACGCGCAAGTTCGTCGTCCGGGGCACCGGCCAGATCCGTGCGTAAGCGCCGCGCGGCGTATCAAAGATAGCCGCGCAAACCTGCGAGGCGGCGTATGAAATAGCCGCCTCCAAATGTAAAGACATTCCGTGGCACGCTTCTCGGGCGGCGTATGAAATAGCCGCCTCCAAATGCAAAGACATTACGTGGCATGCCTCTCAGGCGGCGTTTATTTGCCTTCTTCGCGATAGCGGACATACCAGTTATAAACATTCCGCACATACTGCTGCGTCTTTTCAAACGGAATGCCGCCCGCTTTCGCAACATTGCCCGGGCCGGCGTGATACCCGGACAAAATCAGATTGATATCGCCGTCATAGCGGTCAGAAAGCCGGCGCAGATATTTCGTGCCGCCCAAAATATTCTCGCGAGGATCGAAGGGATCGCTGACGCGCATGTGATCGGCAGTGCCAGGCATCAGCTGCATAAGCCCCATCGCACCGACGCTGCTCACCGCGCGGGGGTTGAAATTGCTCTCGATCTTGATGACAGCTTTGATAAATGCGACCGGGATATTGTACATCTGCGATGCTTCTTGAATGAATGCGTCATAAGCCGTTTCGCGCATGCTCGCGACCGCTTTTGCCCCAGAGGCCAGTTTGGGTTTCTGAACCTCGCGCGCATTCCCAGCATCGCGCTTGGCAGACACAGGCTTCGACGCAGGCTTCGCATCCTTGATCACATCCAGCAATTTCAGCCCTTTGCGCGGCTCGCTCGTCAGGATAATCTCCCCATCGGCAGTCTCATAGCGATAAATATCGCCAAAAACTTCAGCCGGAAGCATCAAAATCACAAACAACAGTCCAGGAATGAGCTTTTTCATATCATTATATACAGTCAAAAAGTCCCCGCTTATTTTACACGCATCTCCACATGAAATCATCTATTTTTGCGCTTCTGAATGATTTATGTTGCCGTCCTACGCCGTTCCGGCATACGGACGGCATGCGCAGACTATGCCGTGACCGGCATACGTCTGCGCCAAACCACCGGGCTACGCCCGCGATCCAGCAGGTCCCGGCGGCGTCTCGGGCCAGTCATGCTTCGGATAGCGGCCGCGAAGCTGCCGGCGCACATCGCTGTATGTCGTCCGCCAGAAGCTCTCCATATCCTGCGTGACCTGCGCCGCACGTCCGTTTGGCGCGCACAGGTGCATCATGACCACAACTTTTCCGCCCCCAACGCGCGGCAGGCGATATGTGCCAAACGCCTTCTGAATCTTCACGCGAATCACTGGCGGCGACTCCGTATAATCCACGGCTGTCTCGAAGCCATTCTCAAGCACGACTGTCTCGGGCGCCAGCCGCTTCAGCATCGCCAGCTGGCCGTAGTCAAGGTCCGACATCGCCAGAGGCACAAGGTCGATCGCATGGAGCGCTTCAAAATTCTCAGCGCGCTTGCACAGCCTTTCCAGAACGCCGAGCCCCCACGCGACATCAAATGCTGGAAATGCGGCATCAGGCGCGACACTCTGCGCAAAGCGCAAGCGAGCCGAAAACTGCTGCCATGCATCTGATGAAAAGTTCAATGCTTTCTGCGGCGCGCGCCGGGCAGCTTCGAGCAACGTCTTTCGACGAAGCGGCTCATACGCGCTGTCGTGCAGAAAAGTCTCCCGAAGCGTAAAGATATCAAAATGCACTGCATCTGCAATGACGACGCGATCTTTGTCCGGTTCATACCGCGCAACCGTATCCTCTCTCCAAGGTATCCAGGCCGGCTCGACGGGGAATGCCTTGACGACAGTGCTCGCGGCGCGCTCCACGCCGCGCACCAGGTCAACATCCGCACAGATAAAGAATTTCGCATCCTTGAGCGAATGCGCTTCGCGGACGAGGACGCCACGGTTTCCCGACATCTTCGCGGAAATGGGCAGAAGATTTCTGCGAGGATCCGTCTCCGCAAGGCGAATCCTTTCCTTCGCGGGACGCGGCTGAGCCAGCCTGTCCGGATAAGCCAATAACATCGCGCGCGCAAGACGCCCTTTGAGCGTATCGGATGCGTCGCCGCCTGATGGCAATTCCATGCGCTCAAGCCCGCGCGCAGCTTCAAGAATATCCGTGCTCACTCTCCGGATATAAGAAAATTCCGGCTGGCGAATGGATTTTTTGAGCGCCACATAATCCTCATACAAATCGGGACCAGGAAACCTGTCGCGCATCGCGCGGCGATAAGGCGCTTCCGACAAATAGGCCGCAAGCAGAGCGGCTTCGCGCAGGCAATTGTTTTCCGATGCCGCAAGCAGCCAGCGCGCCAAGCGGGGCTCAAGCGGCAGATGCACCATCTCTCGCCCGAGCGCGCTCAGACTGCCGGCCTCCAACGCGCCTAGACGCTCCAGAAGTTCACGTGCATCCGACAGCCGCCCCGGCGCAGGCTGCGACATCAGAGGCAGGCTTTCCGGCGCTTCAAGCCCCCAGCCGATGATCTGAAGATAGGCCTGGCTCAAGTCAAGACGCTCGATTTCCGGCACGGTCTGAGCCTCGAACTGGTTGTGCGCAAATTCCGTCCAGAGACGAAAACACTTGCCCGGCCCAAGACGTGCCGCGCGCCCTGCCCGCTGATCCGCAGATGCACGGCTGATATGGACTGTCTCAAGACGTGACAACCCAGACACGGAATCAAAGAATTTGCGCTTCGCAAGCCCTGAATCTACGACTGCCGATACGCCCGGAACAGTCACTGAACTCTCCGCGACATTTGTCGAAAAAATCAGCCGGCGACGCGCCCCTGACTTCACAAGGATTCCGCGCTGCGCCTCGATGCTCAGAGACGCATGGCAGGCCACATAGTCATACGCATCCCCCCAACGAGCCTCCGAAAGCGATATCGCAGACTGGATATCCGCGACACCAGGCAAAAATACGAGCACATCACCAGATGTCTCCGCCAGCGCAGTTCCGCAGATTTCCACAAGCGCCGCCCCATACTCCGAAAAACGCATCCCATACGCCGCCTGCGCATACCGCACTTCAAGCGGATAAAGCGGCGCATTCACCTCAAACACATCACACGCCCCGAGATATGATGACACGTCAGATGCATCAAGCGTCGCGCTCATCACAAAGACACGCAGATCATCGCGCACCTCGCGCTGCAGATAGCGCACCATCGCAAAGGAGATATCATTGTCTATCGAACGCTCGTGAAACTCATCGAATATGACTGCAGACACGCCTTCCAGAAAAGGATCCGAACACAGATACTGAAGCAGCATACCTGTCGTCACGAAGCAGAGACGCGTCTCCGATGTGCATTTCTTTTCCAGACGAACATGATAACCGACAAAAGTGCCGAGCTTTTCCCCACGCTCTTCGGCAATGCGCGCCGCAGCGCCAATACACGCAAGCCTGCGCGGCTCAACACAAAGCACGCGGCCCGACACGTGTTCGGCAAGCGCAGGCGGGATACGGGTCGTCTTTCCCGATCCCGGTGTCGCGGTCACCACAATATTGCGCTTCCCGCTCCCAATAATCTCAGAAATATGGTCATCTATAGGCAGTATATTCATCCGTGTCCCTGTATTAATAAAAAAATCCCCATTCCCTGCAACAGAATGAGGATTCGAATATATAACAAATCTTTAAATATATATTATATATTTATTTCTGCCTGAACAAATCGACCAGTTCGATCGAAGCATCGGTCTTATCATCGCGATACTTGGCAATGATCGGCGCATACGCTGAAAGCCCCATGCTTCTCGCAAAATCAGAATCAAGGGCTCGCGATCCCGGAATGACGACTGCATTTTCGGGCACATGCAGCACGCCATCCACCGCCCGGATGACCTGCTGACCGACCAGATCGAACAGAGGCGTCGATTTAGTGAGTATCGTGCCCGCTGCGATCACGGCGCCTTTATGCACATGCGCGCCTTCATAGATGCCGCAATTACCGCCTACAAAGACATTATCCTCGATGACGACAGGCATGGCTCCCACGGGCTCAAGCACGCCGCCGATCTGAGAAGCGGCAGAGATATGGCAGCGCTTGCCAATCTGCGCGCATGACCCGACAAGCGCATGCGAATCAATCATCGTGCCCTCGTCGACATACGCCCCGATGTTGACATACGCAGGCGGCATGACTGTCACCCCAGAGCGCAGACATGCACCTCGGCGAACAGATGTGCCCCCGGGCACGATGCGCACAGACCGCTCTACAAGATTGCGCATATCCGGCCAAAGATTGTGCTTGTCACAAAACTTCAGCCCCGGCTCTTCCGATTCCACGAGGTGCCCGATCTTGAACCCAAGGAGAATCAGCTTCTTGACGCGCACATCGCAATGATATTCGCCTGTTTCATCGGGCGAAGCCGCACGGACCTCCCCCTTCTCAAGCAAGTTGAGAAAATCTGTAAACGCCTCATTGGCGCGGCTGAGAAGTCCAAAACCACTCTGTTTGCTGACCTCAAGGTCACTTTCAATCGTCTGAATGAGCAAGTCGAGCATAAATGCGCTTTCCTGTAAAAAATGCCCCGGTCATCCCGGGGCATCAGATCAGTCGTCATCCGAAGTATAGACCGCACCAGCGCTTGCTTTGTGATTGACAGGCGTATAGGCGTGATAATCGATTTCGGCAAAAATATTGTCTTTCCACTCAAGTTCGGCAATCCAGTTCATTTCAAGACGATTTTCCATGATCTGGAAATATATGCCGTTGAAGCGAGAGATGTGATCGCGCGTGCGTTTTTCCGCATATTCGACCGACGTATTCGTCGTGATGATAAACGCCCAGTCAGATGCTTGAGCGAGCACGAGTTCACGTGCAGCCTGATTGAGCGCGCGACGAAGATCGCCATCGGCATTCGGGAATTTACGCGTCAGCTCGACCATGCGCTCTTCTGCACAGTGCAGGTGCGGGTAAATCCAGTCATTGCCATCATTGAGCCAGACCTCGAAAAAGCCGTTTGCGCCCCAGCTCGACAGACAAGGCATGACTTCCTGATGAACCGTCTCGATCTGCAGGTATTCGCTCGGCGTGATCATGACGATTTCATCCTGATCGCAGGCGGTCTTGCGCATCAGCATCTCCAGGAATGTCGGCCCTTCATACCACCAGTGCCCATAGAGCTCGGCATCATAGGGCGCGGTGATATGCGGCGTCGTGCCGAGCACTTCCTTGAGATAACGACACTGAGCCTGACGGTTGAACAGGAAGTTTCCTGCATGTTCGGCTGCGGTCTCGGCTGCCCAGGCCGGCACATAGGGCTCTTTGCGGTCGAGCGGAAGCTTGCCCGTAATGCGATGGAATTTAAGGCCCGTATTGCGGCGGACACCATCTTCATGGAGATACGGACGAACCTGCGCATAGGGCAGATCAAATCCGCAATCGCGATAAAATTCGCGATAATTCGGGTGACCAGGATACCCGATTTCAGCGCTCCAAACCTGACGGGAGCTTTCAAGATCGCGCGCAAAAGCCGCCACCCCGCTCGGGGTCACGACCGGACGGAACGTGCCATAACGCGCGGGCGGATTGGACTGCGTCAGACCATGAGATTCAAGGATAAAGAATGTAATCCCGTTCTCCGCAAGAAGCGCATCGATGCCGGGAACAAAAGCACATTCAGGAAGCCAGATGCCGCGAGGCGCACGGCCGAAATGCTTCTTATAATTCGCAACTGCTATCGAGATCTGCGCACGACGCGCTTCATCCGTCGCCATCAGCGGAAGGAAGCCGTGCGTGCAGCCGCAGGTGATAATCTCAAGCGAACCCTGATCCTGGAACCCCTTGAATACCGGAAGAATCTGACGATGCCACTCCTCGTTGAAAAGACGCTTCGTCTCCGCAAGCTCATCAGCCGCAGAGGCTGCCGCATCGTGGAACGGCGTGCCGCGCTTCTCAATGCGCTGCTGTTCTGCAAGCTCGGAAAGCTTGTCGAGATGCCGCGCATAACGCTCCTGAAGCAACGGATCCGCAAGCATCTCGCACAAAGGCGGCGTCAGGCTCATCGTCAGACGAAAACGAATCTGATCATCCGTCAGACGACGCATCATCCGCAACAACGGGATATACGTCTCGGTCATGGCCTCAAAAAGCCAGTCCTCTTCAAGAAAATCTGGATATTCCGGGTGGCGGATAAACGGCAAATGCGCATGCAGGACGATGCTGAGATAGCCTTGTAAACTCATAGATGTCATCCTTAATATTTTAACGACACATCAGTCGTATCATGAAAATTGAAGAATTATTTGCGGATAAGGCGATCGGAACTCCCAACAAGCGTATCGGAAGATCCGGGAAGCGAGCCAAAGCGAGACGACAGCGAACCACCGTTCACGCCACTGATGTTCTGATTCTCAACGGAACGATCATAACCGCCGCCTGTCATGGCCGGCGCTGTCACGCTCTGATAAATCTCTGCAAAAGCAGGCGCCCTGCCTGGTGCTGGCGCTTCATAAATAACCTCGTGCTTCTGGAAATCAACCCAGCGCTCGTCATACGCAGGTCGCGGCTGCGCAATCCCAAGCTGCTGCGCAATCCTGATACGCGACTCAAGTTTCACTTCAGGTTCCCCATATTCGCGGACAATCGAAAGCGTCACACGCGACACACGCGCCGTCGGAACACGGAAATAGCCCCGGCCATTCCGGCGCGCAGGCGTCGTAAACGACTGAAGCACATTGCCTGCATGATCGTATGCTGTCAAAAGCCAGCCATTGTCGCTCTCAAATGTCGCATTCCAATACACGAACAATGTGCCAGGATCGCGAACAAGCGCGTAAAGACACGTCCCAGGCACATACTCCGGCAGAATGGCACCGCGATCGATAAAAATCGAATCCGGCTCCACGGGCGCAGGCTCCTCGACTTTTTCTGTTACTTTCTCCGAAACTTCTTCTGACGCTTTTGCTTCCGCCTCTGTCGCCTCCGCCTCGACGGCTTCATCCTCTGCTGCCTCAACGTCTTCCGCTTCGGCCGCTTTCAGCGACTTGGCACCTCTCATTGACTTGCCGCCTGATTTGCCCGACTTCTTGACCTCAGCCTTATCAGACTTCTTGTCTTCAGATTTCTCTGTCGGTTTCGACGCCTGACCTTTCACCGCTTCCGCCGCCTCGGATGACTTGGCTGACTTGACGGATTGAGATGACACCTTTGCCGATGGCGCTCCCGTCTTCGAGGCGGATGTCTCTGCCTTGAGGATGGCTTCCACAAGCTCTTCTTTCTTCAGCGCATTCACACGCTTTACGCCAAGACTTTCCGCTTGTGCGCGGAGCGACTTGATCGTCATTTCTCGCAATTTTGACCTGTCCACGATATATCTCCCTTAAAACGGATTTCCTATTATCCCACTGCCAGTCCTTTGGAAATCGCGCCTTGCGCACGAACGTTATGCTTCTATCACATACCGACTTTCCAAAAAAGCATTCACATCATTATTTCTTATGTTCGCCACGTTTTAGCCTGGCGTACATGTAGGTGTATTTACCACAACCAGCCGTAATCGTAAACACAAATTATATACCACATGGTAAATTCCTCACTCCGCTCAAGGCGCTATTGCTCAACAAGCGCCTAGCGTCGCATCGGGCGCACAAAAAAAAGCAGTGCCCGGTTCGCACGAGCACTGCCCTTCAGATCATCAAAAAAGCGCGCAGAAGCATCTGTCAGTTGATCTTGACCGAACAGTTCGAATCACATGCGCTCTCCGATTTGCCATTCTCCGCGCCAGCATCACACTGCTCAAACGCGTCCTGGCGAATGCCATCCCCACAATAACTGTCGCGCTTGCAATCAGGCGTACATGCGCCATAACCGCCTGTGTTCGCCTCATCGCCGTCATCGCATTCCTCCCCGTTGAGACTGTCGATCACCCCATCGCCACAGCGCGGCGGAACATACGAACAACCAAGCCCACAGCCATTATATGCGCCGCTGTTCTTGCCATCATCACAGACCTCCCCGAGCGACGGCGTGACGATTCCATCTCCGCAATAAGGCTCCTTGCAGAGATGCGTGCACTTGTCATCATCCGAACTATTGCCGTCATCGCACTCCTCACCGATCGACGCGTCCACATACCCGTCGCCGCAACCTGAGATCCGGCACGTATCCAGGCAGACCTGACCTTCGCCGACACCGAGCTTGCCATCACACTGCTCATGAGGATCGAGCTTCCCGTTGCCACATGTCTTGATACGACAGTTCACGCACCAGTCGCCATTCGCACCATCAGGCTCGCAACCCTCTCCAGCCTCAAGAAGCCCGTTCCCGCAGAATGACTTTTTCCTGCACTGGATACAGCCAAACTTCTTATTGAGCGCCGCATCTGTCGGATCACCGGCATAATCGCACTCCTCATCGCCAGCGATGACGCCATCTCCGCAGACCGTGCTGCATGTGCTCGTCCCCATCGCGACAAAGCCGGCCAGCGAAAGCCTGAAAGACGAACCGCCCGTGCAGCGCTCCGCGTGAAACATATTCAGCGAATAAATGCCGCCCGGGAACATGTCGAACTTGTCGGCCGCCGTCTTCGTATCGAGCGTGATCGAGCGATTCCATGCCGGATGTATCCCGCCGACATCCACGCCAAGCCGGCCATTGAAGAAGACCCACACATCATCGTCGCCATTGAAGATCAGCTTTTCCCCGCCATTATACTTGAAGTACGTCTGAAATTCTGACGTAAATTCCCCGTTGCTCGACCCATTGGAATTCGAAACGCCATATCCGCCAGAATTGATCGGATAAAATGACGCATTGCTGTAACAATAGGTGCCGGGCTTTTTGATCGAAGCCTCGCAGGCTGCCTCCGTCAGCGTGATCGTGCTGTCGATGCGCCGGTTGATTCCGGGAACATCTTTATACCACCACTTGAATACTTCAGGACAGGTATAGAGCCACATGCACTTCGAACCGTCCGTGCCATCATACGCGCCCTCGGATTTCTTAGCGCTCACAGCATTGTTGATCGCCGCGCTCGTATTCAGCGCTGGCTTGCCATCCTTGTCGAGCACCTGGAGCACCGCATCCAGGCAATGCGAATCCGGGCAATAGGAATAGAAATCGGGCGACGGTCGCCCCACCTTGAGATAATTCCCCGTATTTGCCCCCGATACATGCCTGTACTGATTGCTGCCAGGCTTGCAGCTCGCTGGCAGGCTGTCATAAAGCGCCTGTGACACATAGCCATCGCCACTGCCGTTGCCTTTGATGTATCGAATGAAATCACGATACACTATCGGCAGCGTGATCTGACCGGGCGTCGTCGCTATCTTGACCTCGCAGCTGTATCCGCTTTCGCGCTTGCACTGGCTGGAACATCCGTCTCCAGAAATCAGGTTGCCGTCATCGCACTCCTCCCCGGCTTCCGCAAGCACAAGACCATCGCCACAGGTCGGCCTGCACACGCCGTTGACACAGTCGAAAATCGGCTCGATTGTACACACAGGACTGCATCCATCTCCTGCCTTGCCCCGCTTGTTGGGATCCGCACCATCATCGCATTCCTCCCCAACATCGAGGATTCCATCCCCGCAAACGCCTTTCGTGCAATTTTTCCCATTCACATCGCAATGGCAGCTGTTTTGAATCTGGCAACCTGCACAGCATGCCGAATTTTCTTCACAGGTCTCAATACCTTCGAGCACGCCGTCTCCGCAGACTGTCTTGACGCACGGTTTGCCAGGCTCATCGCATTTCCAGCCCCCCTGTATCTGACAATTCACGCAGCCGCCAGATCCGCCCGATGCACCTTCATCACATGTCTCCCCACCATCAATAAAGCCGTCGCCGCATGAGCCTTTCACACATGGCTTGCCCGCTTCCGGACAGTGATAGCCGTCTTCGATCTGGCAGCGCGCAGAACACCCGTCGCCACTCACTGGCACACCCTTGGCCGGATCCAAACCGTCGTCACAGGCCTCCCCGCTGGCAACAATCCCGTCACCGCAAGACCGCGCCACACACGAGCGACCGGCTTCCGGGCACATAAATCCAGGCTCAATCGCGCATTTGTCATTGCACCCGTCGCCATTGTCAAGGTTGCCGTCATCACAGACCTCGCAGTCCTCTTTGACCGGGTCCACACACGCTGCCCCGGTCTTCGTGTTCTGAATAATCCCATCACCGCAGATCCGTTTCACCGCGCCATCCGCCCAGATATAGCCTTTTTCAAGCAAACATGCAGCCGAACAGCCGTCCCCGGAAACCCGGTTCCCGTCATCGCAGGCATCCCCTTCATCAATCTTGCCGTTGCCGCAAAGTATCGGCGCGCACACGCTCCGCCCATCCACGAGCTGACACACAAAATCGGGCTCGAGCTGGCACGACGAACTGCATCCGTCCCCGTCCGCCAGATTGCCGTCATCGCACATCTCATCGTGCGTCTTCTTGCCATCCCCGCAATAATTCACCCTCCGACAATCCACCGTACAGCCGTTGTAATTCGCGCTTGTATCCGCCCCTTCATCGCATTCCTCCCCGTTTGCGATATCCACCGCATCCAGCTTCTTGTCCCCGCAAAAATGCGCCGCCTTGCACGATGTCGAGCATTCCCCGCCAAAATAGCTGTATTCGACATTCCGGTCGCCATCATCGCATTCCTCCCCATCTTCGAGCAGCTTGTTGCCGCATCCCGACGAGATGCAATCATATCCCGGTTTCGGGCAAACATACCCCGCCTCGATCCGCGAGCAGTCCGCCGAACAGCCATCGCCGTCAGACGTATTGCCATCATCGCACACCTCGCTGCCGTCGATTTTCCCATCACCGCACTGCGGCTGTTCGGGCTCAGGCTCCTGCCCCGGTTCTTCCGCTTTCGAGCAAGCGCCTCCGCCCGCCGGACAGGTAAAGCCGTCCTCAACGCGCCCGCAATCTGCGGAACATCCGTCGCCATCTGACGTATTGCCGTCATCACACGCCTCTCCGCTGTCCACATGACGATCGCCGCATTCGGGCGCCCTGCCAGGTGCCACAGGCGTACAAGCGCCGCCTTTTTCCGGACAGTCATACCCGTCCTCGGCGATACACTCCGACGTACAGCCATCGCCATCCGCCAGGTTGCCATCATCACAACCTTCGCCCTGCTCAACCTTGCCATTGCCGCATGATGCCGCCTCGTTTGACGACTGTATCGTCTCATCGCTACAAGACACGACCAAAAGCCCGCATAATGCCGCCAATAAAATATGTTTTCTCGCCATGATCACACCCGTCTGAAAAAGAGAACACTAAACCCCGCGCAAATATTAGCACATTGAAGACTTTTTTACAGCCCGAGCACAATATTTCGCCGCTTGCCATCATCGCTTCTGAACGCGCGCTATGGCGCCGGCAAGCCGGCACCATACGCCGCGCCGCGCCCGGCTATGCCCTTGCGGCATACGCCGGGCGGCTCCGGATACGCACAAAAAAAGAAAACAGGCCGTATGCTACGCATAGGCCTGTTCCCAAAGGGCGCATCTGCCGCAGGCAGAAAGCCCGCAGCAAAAAAATTCAATCATCATCCTCGTCGTCATTCAGATCTTCAAAATCATCAAACTCGTCATCAAGATCGAAGAGCTCCTCACCGGCTTCCCTCAGAATATCCTTCGCAAGCTCGCGAATCTCGATGTTTCGGTTCTCCTTATATATCCGCTGAAGCGCCGCGACCGTATCCGGATCCACCTGATCGCGCATATAACGGCGAAGCAGGCGAAGGCTCAGAATCCGCGTCATCAAGCCGAACTGACCTTTCGAGACAGGATTTTCCACAAGCGCGACAAGCACGGGGCGAAGCGGCAGATTGTCGAATATATACCCGGTCTTGAGCAGCAATGAAAGCGTCTCGAATATGCACTGAACCGAACGTTCGCGATCAAGACCGCTCAGAACGTGCCTGAACGTCTCGTCCGTCGGATTGTGACGCAGCAGGCGGTTCACAAATGCCGCGCGCTTGCGCGGCTCTTCATAGTATGATTCGATAATCCCGTTCACCGTATCCTGATGCTTCGAAATCTCGCCAAAAATCATGTCCTTGACTTCGTCTGACGGGCCGCTGACAAGCACATCCGATATCGCCGCCATGGAAACATGCAGGTTGGTCTCGACCTTCAGATAAGCCTCCATCGCCGCAAACGCGAGCGGCAAGGATGTCGTCTTCAGCCACACACGGATGAGCTCGCGAATATCGGGCTCTGCCGTTCCTCGATATCGAATCAGGTGAAGCGCATTGATGCGCGCTGTTTCAGATGCATCATTCAAAAGCTGCTTGAGCATCTCATGCGTGCATTCAGGGGAGAACGCCGCAAGCGCAGCCTCGCTCATCACACCTTCATAGACCTCGCGATTGTCCGTGACTGGCGTCGCAAATTTAGGCGTGCCCGTATCCGGCGCGCGCCATTCAGGCTTGTCCTCCCCTTGCGACAACTTGTACCGGTCAACCAGCGCCATAATTTCTTCCCGGCGAGCATCATCTCTGTGATTGCTCAGGATATTCACCACTCGCTCGCGGACATAGTCACGCGTGCGGACACTCTCAAGGCGTTCGAGGAGCGCATTCGTATAGCGCTGCGGCGCCTGCGCAATCACATTGCGCACCGCAAAATATACCGAATCGCGGACATCCTCGAGACCCATCATCACCGGCGCGACGGCCTCGCTGCCATAGCTCCGGAACACATCATAAATCTCATCGCGAAGTGCTTCTGATGCCGCCGAGAGTGTCTCCAATACCGGCGGTATCGCGAGCTCCGCCGCCGGCGTAAACTTCGCAAGTATCCTCATGATCGCGCTGTCCACGATCTCGTTGTGATCTTTGAGCATGATCAGAATGACGGTCAGGTCGTTCATGCTCACACCGCCGCGAGACGCATAGCTGCGAATCACCGCTGCGCGAATCAATGGCGACGGATCAAACAGAACACGGCTCAGCATCTCAGCGGGAATGCACGCGCAGACGCGCGTCAGGGCATTCATCTGCGACGGCATATCCGGCGTCTGCTGCACAATCATCGCGCGAAGGCTGCTGACAAATTTCTCTATAAACGAAAGATAGGCTCCGTTCAGACGATCCTCACTGGCCGCTTCACTCACAAGCTCGGCCACATCCATATATGGCGCGATATTGCGGCGAACTTTCGAAATCACGTTGCGGCACACCAGCTCCTGAAGCACCTCGTCATCAATCGAAAACAGCTTCAGCTCGGACGGATAAAATTCATCGCGCAAATTCAATATGCTGACCACATTCTGAACCAGCGGCATCTCAAGGCTGCTCAGAAGACCATCCACATCAAACTGATGCGCACCGAACACCTGCGCCTCACGATACAGTTCAGACACCGAAAGCAAGCTCCCGCGAAGCCGCGTCAGCGCATGCTCGTCATTGAACGCTTCATCCAATTGGATACGCCCTGTATCATGCAGCGCCCTCTCCCCCTCTGACGCGCCTTCCTCATACGAGGCGACCGCAAGCTCCCCTGTCACGAACTCATGCGGCTGCACATCTTTTTCCGCTTCCTGAACGGCTTCAGGCTCACCTGCTGTTTCCGAGATCTCTGAAGGAGATACCTCCGCCTCTGCCAGCGAAACAACATCACCTCGCTCAGAGACATCTCCCGCAAGCCCGTCATTTTCAGCCTCAGAAGCCTCGCACGCGGAAACAACCGCATCTCCGCCATCGCCTGGCAACGCCTCCGAGCCCTCGACCTCACGCGCCTGCGCCTCAACTTCCGCATCCGAAGCCGTCACTGCGACTTCTTCTTTTGTTTTTTTCTTTGCCATGCGTCCGGATTCCTTACTTGGAAGACTGAACGTGTACCTGTATAAGACTGCCATGCACTTGACGTGCATAATCACACAGGACTATCAAGCCCATATTACTTGTCCGATAATAATACACAAGAGGCATTTCATGCAAGCAAGTCCTTCAGACACCATGACAAACAGACAATTCATTGAACACATCCCGGAATACCTGACACGCATCGGCGAACATCCTGCCGCGCTCTCGGGCTCGTTCGGCGTCCTGCTGCTCCACGGATTCACATCCGCCCCAGATGCGGTCAGCGGCCTCATTCCCTCGCTCGAACGCATGAAGCTCACATACGACATGCCCATCCTAAGGGGACACAACGCCACACCGGACGCACTGATCGGTGTCAAGGCAAAAGACTGGTACGACGACGCCTACAAAGCCCTTGGAAAGCTTTGCGAAAAAGTCGATCACGTCTTCATCATCGGACTCTCCATGGGGGGCCTCGTCGCGCTCAATCTCTGCATCAACACACACGACTATTCGGACAAAATCGCCGCATGCATCACCTGGGCGCCCGCACTCGGCTTCGTCAATCCGCTCGCCTGGCTCGCGAAACCTCTCTCTGTCCTCTTTAAAAATTGGAAAGGTCAGGACAGCTTCCATGATCCAGAGTGCCGGAAAAACAATCACAACTACAAGACTTTCCCGACAAAGGCTTTCGTCGAGCTCTACGACTATGCCGCTGAGACCAACAAACGCCTCCAGAAGCTGCACAAGCCGCTCTGCATCATACACTCCGCCAAAGATCAGGTCGTGCCGATCAACAATTCACGCATCCTTCTCGAAAAATCCGCTTCAGCTTACAAAGAAATGCACGAACTCACCAGGTCCGGTCACGAGCTCGGCCAAGACATGGAAGCAGAGACCGTCTTCAAGCTCACGGCGGATTTCATCAAAAGCTTCATCCCCGAACAGGATCAGAAAACCTCCGAATAAATCAGGCCGCCCCGGGAAATCCACAGGCTCAAGCAAAAAAAAGCCGCGTCCGAAACGCGGCTTTTTTTGCACACGATGCACCGCTCAAACAAATCCGACCACACAGATGATGACAATCATCACCAAAAAGAACAGAATGTTCCACACATACCGCGACGTATAGCTCATCACGTCCGCAATCCTGCCGCGCCTGGGAAGCATCGTCGCACAATGAAGCGCGATTTCCACAAGCGCCAGGCAGAATGCAATCACGCCATGCCCTTCCCCGGCCACCAACGCGACTGTCCCGGTCAATAAAGCTACCGCGACCATGATCCCGCACATCACACTCAGGAGCATATCCGCAACCTTGCGTGCCGTGCGCTCCACCACCGTCGGCGGCGCTGGTTCCGTGCCGTCCGACTGCATCAGCGGCATGTTCAGTTTCGCGCGATAGCCATTCACCTGCTCAAGTATCTTCTCGTCCATGCGCATGCGGTACATCCGCTCGCAGATCGAAAGGCGCACCCGGAAATCATCCTCCGGCGTCGCATCCAGCGATACCCGAAGCTTCTCAAGCGCCTTGTCAGCCTTGAGCCCATCCGCTGTCATCTGCGCAAGCACCGCAAAACTCTCGTCCTCGCGCGCCGCAGCGCGATACTTGTACACAAATTCCTGCGCCCCTTTATAGTCACGCTCGCGAATCGCAGTCTTGAGCGCGGAGAGTATCGCCTCGCGGTCTTCACGATACTCTTCAAGAATCAGATCGCGCTCGAGCGACTTGCGCACAAGCGACGTATCCTGACCGCCTTCTGGTTCCGAACCATATCCGGAATATCCCTTATACCCCCGAACCCCGCTGCCTGTCTTTCTGGATGACCCTGCGTCCATGAACATTTCCTGCCAAAAACATCAACACAAGCGCTTCTCACGCCTGTCTTCTTATAAATGATTCACACACAAAATGCTTCCTCAAATCGTCGTATTTTGGACTCGCTACAAAAAAATAATATTTTTCGGATCTTTTTTCTAAAATTGACTTATATCTTTAACGTGTACACCATCGTGGCAACACAAAACACTTCGCTTGCGAACTTCGCCTGGCTTCCCACCTCGAAAAATATCTGAATTTTTTCGGATCTTTTTTCTAAAATTGACTTATATCTATAGCGTGACATCAAACGCCCCATAAACCTAAACTCAGCTCAAAGGCTCCCTATGAAACGCACACGCGCATCACCGCTTTCCCCCCTATAGTCCTTGCCATTCCAGCTCCGTACATGAACACTTATGATGATATTTTTCATAGATCACTCAGCTTCCTCATGACAATACGCCATTTTTAGGCAATGATCTGAAAACGCACCCAAACATCATGCACGTTCATGACGAGCCGAAACATGCTCCGGGTTCTATATTTATATTTCGCACTGCTCAAACTATAAATATGTATTTATAGTTTCATCATTACATCTATAAAGGAGACAGTCATGGCAAACACATTCAATAAAACAATCCTCATCGGCCGCCTCGGACGCGATCCCGAACTCCGTCACGGAGACAAAACGGACTACGTGCGCTTCAGCATCTGCAACACCTCATTCAACGACGGCCACGAGACCGTGCAGTTCCACAACATCTGCGCCTTCGGAAACCAGGCACGGCTCTGCCACGAATATCTCCACAAGGGCGACCTCTGCTGCATCGAAGGCAGGCTCGATACAAGATCCTACGAAAAAGACGGCGTCAAAAGATACGCTCAGTCCGTCATCGCTGAACACATCACATTCCTGCCCTCAAGGCGACAGACACAGCCCACGGCTGACGATGCCCACGCAGAACCCGCCGCAAATGACACCGTCCCATTTTGATCACCCTGCCCAGGAGTGAAGCCACGCAGAGGGGGTAGCGGCGTATGCGCGCAGCCTCAAGCGAGCACATAGCCGCGAAGGGGGAGCCTTCCCCCGACCCAAAAATCAAAATCTCGTTGGGATAACGACACGCATAACAACCTCACTCATGTCCCTCCAAATAAAAAAGCCCTTCCAAATGAAGGGCTTTTCTACTCAGAATGCATTGCCAATGCTGAATTCAAACACCACAGGGTCTTCATTCTTCTTGGGCGAAAGCGGGAAACCCCACTCAAAGCGAAGCAGGCCCATCGGTGACATCCAGCGGAAACCAAACCCCATCGCTGAACGCATCATCCTATCGTGATCCTCGTCGTTCTTCGCAAACCAGTCGATCATCAGCGAAAGATTCTGATCCTCGTTATAAGCATTGCCCATATCGAAGAACACGACACCCGAAATATTCATAGATTTCAGAATCGGCACCTCGATCTCAGCATTGAAGACAATCTCTTTGTTGCCGCCAATCTGGAAATTCGTAAGCGTCGATGTCGGGTCTGAGACATTCGTCGTAAACGAACGCGTCGGACCAAGGCTCGAGCGCTCAAAACCGCGCACCGAATTCGGACCGCCGACAAAGAATCTCTCAAAAATCGGGACCTCCTTGTTCGGGGCATTCCAATTCGCGATATATCCCAGCTCGAGATTGAACTTCAGGACGATATCCCAGAACAGCGGCACATACGCGCGCGCACGCCCCAAAAAGCGGATATATTCATTCTCGCTGCCGATATACTGATCCGCAAAATCTACAGACCCCAGAAGCATGAAGCCCTTCGTCGGCAAAAGCCGGTTGTTGCGCCGGTCATACGTCAGCGTCGCATTGAGCGAACTCGTGCGCCCGCCATCCAATATTGAACCGAGATTGCGCTGCTTCGAGCCAAACGAGCTCGTCGTGACATCGACATTTTCAAGCGTATACGTCAGGTCGAGCACGAGATCGCGCGTGAACGGATACCCGAAACCGAGATTTCCGCCGTACGACTTGCGCGTAAAATCCGTATAGACGTATTCGTAATTGAACACCGAAGCGCGGAAACGCCACATCGAATCGAAGAAATACGGATTGAAATACTGCACATTGAACAGCTGGCGGAGCTTTGAAATCGTACCCTGCGCCGCAAGGAAATGTCCGCGCCCGAGGAAGTTGTCATACGACACCTGAAGCGTCCCGATGAACGACTCGGCCGAACTGAAGCCAGCGCCGATCTGGAACTGCCCCGTAGAACGCTCGGTCACTTCGACGAGCATATCGATCGTGTTCGCCTCCTTGGCCGCCTGCGTCGTCACAGACACCTTCTCGAAGTACCCCGTCCGCTGAATCGACGCCTCGCTCGCGTGAACCTTCGAACCGTGATAGAGCTCCCCCTCGTTCACCAGAATCTCACGGCGGATGACCTTGTCCTCCGTCTTCTGGTTGCCCGAAATCATGATTTTCCCGATGTGCACTGGCTCCCCGGGATGTATCTCGTAGGCGATATCCAGCGTATTCTCCGCACTGCCTGCGCGCCGCCTGGGTTCTACCTGCGCATACGCATACCCTCGGTCGCCGTAATAGTCCTGGATATTCTTCACATCCTCAAACAGCTGCGAGAGCTTGAACCCCTCCCCGGACTTCACAGTCACAAGCTTGCGAAGCTCTTCCTCATCCTCGAGAATGTCGCCTGCAATATCCACACTGCCGACCGTCGTGTATTTCCCCTCTTCAACCGTAAACGTGACATACATCGAACTGCGGTCTTCCGAGAGCTGGACCTGGCTGTCCGTCACATGCGCATCCGGATAGCCATTCTCTGAATACCACGCCGCAATGCGCTGAAGATCTCGCTTGAACTCTTCTTCCTTGTATTCGCCAGCCCCTGAAAGCATGCCGAGAAGCGACGACTCGCGCGTAAATATGTGCGCCTTCAGGTCTGCATCAGAAATCGCCTCATTGCCAAGTATCGTGATGCGGCGGACTTTTACCTTGTCATATTCGCGAATGTGGAAAATAACATCTTTGTCGCCATCCTCGCGGTCGCGAATCTCGCTCGTCACCTCCGAGAGAAAATAGCCCTCGCTGTCGTAATGCGCCTTGATCTTGCTCACATTGTCCTGGATCTTGTCGAGATCAAGCGGGCTGGCAATGCGGAGGTCGACCTTTTCCTTCAGATCGTCCGTGCCCACAGCATCATTGCCCTCAAACTCGAAAGACGCGACCGATGGCTTCTCGACAAAATAATACGTCAGCACATTGCGCCCATCCACGACATCGAGATCGACCTGGATATCGTCATAGAGCTTCATGCGGAACAGGCGCTTCACATCCTCGCTCACGACATCGAGCGAAAGCTTCGTCCCTGTCCCCTGCTTGATATAATACAGAAGATCTTCTTTGGGATTCCTGTGGTTGCCCTTCAGGACGATCTCATCCACGATGACATCAGAATGCTCGGGGAACAGAGCCGGAACTGCCATCGCTTCTGACTGGCACATTCCCAGAATACAGGCGCTATACAGCAACGCACACAAACCACGTCTGACACGCTTCATTCTCATTGAGCAGCCCCCTCACTCTCAGCAGCTGATTTGCTCAATGCCTTTTCGGAAGATTCAGACAAATCCGCTTCAGAAACATCCTCTATCGGGAGCTGGGAATCTTTTGCCTCCACCAGCAGACCGTCCGACATCACAAGCCTGCGCGTCATGCGGCGCGCAAGAATCTCGTCATGCGTCACGATCACGACCGTCAGATGCAAGGTCTGATTCAGCTCCCAAAAGAGCTTATGAATGCCGCTTCCCGTCTTCTGGTCCAGGTTGCCGGTTGGCTCATCCGCAAGCAAAATCGACGGACGCATCATCAGCGCACGCGCCAACGCCACGCGCTGCTGCTCTCCGCCAGAAAGCTCCCCGGGCTTATGCGAGCCTCGGTCGCGAAGACCGACGCGGTCCAAAAGCTCCTCCGCGCGGCGCTTCGCGCTCGCGTGAAAATCACGGTGTATCAGCGCAGGCATCATCACATTCTCAAGCGCCGTAAATTCACTCAGAAGATGATGAAACTGAAACATCAAACCGATGTTCTCATTGCGGAATTTCGCAAGCACCGACGGCTTCATGCTGAACACGTCCTGATCGCCGAACAAAATACGGCCTTGCGTCGGCACATCCAGCGTCGCAAGAAGATGCATAAACGTCGATTTCCCCGCGCCAGAACGGCCGCGAATACTCACCATCGACGCCGGCTCAAGCGTGAGATCGATTCCGCGCAGCACCTCCAGGGTACGCCCCTCATGAAAGAACTCTTTCTTCAGACCTTCTACGCGGATGCTCACCGCTCCGGACTTGCCGCTATGCTCTGACAAATTCCCACTCCATAATATCTGATACACGCGCCATAAAATGCGCGAACCTGCCTTCTATATGATACTTGCCCCTCTGGTCAAGCTCACTCACAGCGAAGCCCCTCCACAGGGTCCAACTTCACGGCCATCCGACTCGGCAATACCGTCGCCAAAAGACTGATCCCGATCGATGCCACGCAGATCAGAAAAACTTCTTCCGGCACAACTGTCACCGGTATCTGCGTGATGTAATGCACATCACCGGGCATCTTCAGACCAAGGCTCGTGATCAGCATGCACAGACCAAGGCCAAGCGCCAGCCCGATAAGCGTCCCCAGACCGCCAATCACACCGCCCTGCACTACAAACATGCGCACTATACTGCCATCCGCCGTTCCCATCGCCTTAAAAATCGCAATCTCGCGCGCCTTCTCTATGACCATCATAATCAAAAGACACAGAATATTGAACGACGCCACTAGAATTATCGACGTCAAAATCACGAACATCGCCACCTTCTCGAGCATAATCGCGCTGAACAGACTGGCATTCAGCGTTCGCCAGTCATCCACGCGCACATTCGGATAATCCGCCAAGCGCTTGCGAAGCTCATCGCGCACCTTCAGACTGTCCTCAAGACGCGTGCAGCGCACATCTATGCCCGAAACCCTGTCGCCGATCCCCAACAAAGCCTGCGCATCTGCAAGCGACACATAACCCATCTTCGCGTCAAAATCGAACATGCCGCTGTAATAGCTGCCGACAAGCTTGAATGGACGGCTCTTCGGAAGCCCGCCCGTCGGACCGACATCCCCTGAGGGACTCATCACGTTCAGCTCCGCCCCAAGATACATCGTCAGGTTCTGCTTGAGCTCACGCCCCAAGACAATCGCACCCACGCGGCGAACACCCACATCGTCCGCTGTCAATCCAGGAATTGCTTTCATCTTGCGAGATGTCTTGTTCGGGACAACAATCTCCGCATTCGGAACGCGATCATAGACCGGCTCATTCAAATCTGCCGGGCCGCCCCGACGCGCATGCGGCGCGCCATCCGCCCAATGATCCTCCCCGATCAAACGCAGCAGCTCGGCATCCTCAACAGATGACGGCTCATCCAGCGGACGATCTTCCGACGCCTCAGGCTCGGCATCTTCCGCTTCCAGCAGATCCGCAACCTGCGCCACGGCAGCCTCTGACTGCGCCTGCTCCGGCACCTCTATCTCCCCACCCGTCGAAAGCCACTGGCCATGCTTATTGCCTGCAAAAACAATCGATGCACGCGCACCCGCTTTCTCAAGCTTGTCCGCGCGTTCATCCGTCAGGCCACCGTCCTCGCTGTCGCTGTGAAGCACCAGCGCACCACGCTGAGCCACTGAACCAACCGTCGTGATCGACGGCAATGCGTCCGGATCCTCCAAGTATTCCAGACGCCCCTCTTCCATATACTCCCCGAGCTTCGTCGTCGTCGTGATCTCGCGGTAATCCACCCCGCGAAGAATCGCTACCTGCAAATTCGTCGGCGAATTCAACATGACCTCCGCCTCCACAAACGAATTCACACCCTCCACATGCGGCACCGAGCGAACAATCTCCTGTATCTCCGCGTAATTATCGAGATATCCCTCCGATGCGCTCACGACGACATGCGATTTCGAGCCGATGATCTTCTCACGAAAATCTGCCTCAAATCCGCCCATGACGCTCAAAACGACAATCAGCGCCATCACGCCTACGGCCACGCCGCCTACGCTGATCAGCGTAATCACGCTCAGCATGTTGCGGTCACGCTTGGCCATCAAATAGCGCAACCCTACGAAATATTCAAAACGCATAGTGCCCCTTCTCGTGTGCCTCTTCTGGCAACAAGCCGCGCATTTACTACGATTCCTCTTGTCTTTCAAGACCGCTCGCTATGGCCTCCCGGCCATACGCTCCGCGAGGCTCGCTATGGCCTCCGGCCATACGCTCCCCCGGCACACTTTAACACACATCACAAGCCGCGCGTCTCCTACCCCGCGCGCATCTTTTCCTCCGAGGCATTCACGACAATCCTCGTCCCCAGGCTGCCCAAAATACGCTTCAGCCGCCGGCCGTCCTCAAAATATCCCCCATTAAATTCCAACACATCCCCACTATCCAGATGAAGAATATAGCTCGGTGCAAAAAATGCAAACATCGACTTGCGCTCTGTCACCTCAATAATCTCATTGTAATCGATATCCACACGCTTCATCCCAAGCCGGCCACAAACACCCGTCCTATAAAACGTGATCGCATCCCCCAAATGGCGCAGGCCTGCCACACCCATCAAGGCAACCGGAATCGTCACGACCAGCAGCATCATGCGAAGGCTGAAATGCCCCTCCGGCACAAAGAGCAACACCAGCACAAGCGGACCCACATACAATATCAGGTCGAGCAAGGGGCGCATTTTCAGCCCTCTCAAGACTGCAAGCGCTTCCCCATGCACCGCATCCGACGCCACCGACGCACTCCCGGAAAATGCTTCCATCTCCAGAGCACGAAGCCCCTTGGGCTTCGGACAGCTCTGCGACGGATTTTGCTTGCGCGCCTGACGGCCACGCCAGCGTACGACGAATTTCGGCAAGAGCATGATCACAAGCAACGCCATGCCGATCAGACCTGTCGCCGGCCCAAACAAACTGTTCAATACTTCCTGCATAACAAAACCTGGGGCTAAACGTTATCGATCATATCCACACGCCACATAGGCATACATATCCCACATGGCTCGCAATCACTCTATGCCCCATACAGCGCAAGTCAACTCAGGTGCCGGCATAAGCTCATTTAGAACACGCACTGGGATCAATCGATATCACGTAATCGAGGTCATAGTCATATTTCCACTGGTCATCATAAATCGCAAACATATAAGTCTTGACACCGCTTTTCGATTCATCCTCAAGCCCTATCGCATGATAGATGCGATAAACAGCCCGATCCTTAACCTTAACATCTTCAAGCACCCAATTCTGCACCTCAACGCCATCATCGTTCTTCACGAGCTGAATCGGAAACACCCTGGGCACAGCCCCATTCTTCACATTTTTCGTCGTCACCTCCACAAGGAAGTCACAATACGTCTTCGCTTGGAATTTTGCATAATACACCTGCCCGGAATGCTCAAAATGAATGTTATTCACCCGAATCAATTCAGGACTGCTGACATCATACGACAACAGCCCATGAGAAACGTTCATCTTATCCCTGACTTGGCCATCCATAGGGGAGACTTTCATGACATACCGATAATCAGCTCCGCCGACCAAGTCGTATTGATAGTTATGGGAACAGTCAGACGGCGTGCGATTATTCTTATAATTTTTCCACTCCTCAACCGACACATACAACGGATTGGACGGTGACAGAATATCGAGACAAGCCGTTCCGCCTTCATTCGCACGACCTGTCACAAGCTCACGACCTGTCCCGTCATACATATAGAGAACTGGCGATGTCATTGAGTTCAGCGCGCATGCCACCTCTACATGAAGCGGCGTACCCGGCTTGGTCTCGATCCTGATAAAATCGAGATCAGCGCCATACAGCTGAGCACCGTCACTTTTGCGAATGCCCTGCGTATGGCACGCCCCATCGATTTCCCCGACATATCCCAGATTTCCCTTGCTTCCGGCACCAGCTGCCAAGTTATCGCCATTTGGCGTCGAATCATTTTCAGCCTTGATCGCGCCCAGATAAATATCCGCATTCGTCACAGGATTCTCGCATCCTGTCCCATCGATCCAATCTCCGGCATCGCGCTCTGCATTACAGTTCTGATAATCCCCTGCCGCGCAATAATCGTACGGCTCCGTCTCAGCCTTTTCCGCACACCCACAAAACAGACACACACACAAGACTGCAACTGTTCTCTTCATCTATATCTCTCGCTTATTGTTCGCTCTTTGTTGTTCGCAATACGGTCGCCTTTCGGCAGCCTCAGGCCGCTCAAACAGGCCTATGCATAACGTGGCATCATACCAAATTATTCTAAAACAACAACATCCGACACATGACCAGCGCCTTGCACATCCAGATCAAGCGCTAAATCATCGAGGGCGGTGCTGCCAATCGCTTCTGGCACTTCGCTGACATGCCCTTCAAGTTCGTGCGCATCCCCTCTGCGCTGTCAGGAAGTTCCTCCAAGAGATCAAGAATATCATTGCACCGGTCGCGGCTGTTCATGTTCTTCGCTCGTTCCATCACAGATTGGAATTGCCCGCTCATCGCATGCAATCTGTCATATCGCTCTGCTTCAGGCCCGTCCGGCGCCTTTACGGCTTTCAACAGCTGCTCAGAAACATCCAAAATGCCTTCATTGAGCTTGACCTCAGCTTCCGACATCAAAGCGCGGTTCACGCCTTTCTGCGCCATGCCAGGCGCGTTCAGCTTGCTCGCTGCAACAGGTGCTTTCGCTGGCGCAGCAGGCACAACCTCAGGTTCTGGCGCTTGTTCCGCGACTTCCTGAACCGGCTCCGGCTCCGGCATGGGCACGGCTCCGCCATCACGCTTGAAT
This sequence comes from Pseudomonadota bacterium, assembly GCA_017464085.1. GTDB lineage: Bacteria > Myxococcota_A > Bradymonadia > UBA4248 > UBA4248 > UBA4248. The sequence goes on along the minus strand of JAFUEE010000019.1, from coordinate 7,501 downwards.
GACTCAGGAATCTCCGAAACCTCATCCCCCGCTGTCTCTCCGCCGCGATGCAATCCCCAATACAATGCCCCCCCGCCACCGATCAGCACCAGAATTAAAAAGACAACCCAGAGCTTGCTGCCGCCCTCTGAATACTCGCGGCCATATTCTGCTTCCCCTTCCGAAAACTCATCATCGAGAATCGATCCAAGGCTGTATTCCCCGTTCTCAGAAAATGATCCCAGCCCCTCAGGCTCCGACTCCCCTTCGTCGACCACAAGATCATCCTCTCCAAGCGACATATCCATATCGTCGATGTCAAGTTCGCCGTCATCCAACGAAAACTTGATCTCGCGCTCGCTGTCCTCAGCCTCCGCTTGCTTCCCCTCAAAAGCAGCCTGTTTCTCGGGATTCTTCCCCTCAGCAAGGCCTTCGGGCTCCCATTTTCCCCGAATTCCCGCTTTACGCGCTTCCTCCGCGCGCATGTCTTTTCCCGTGTGCGCCGCCAGACCATCCTTTTCGGCCCGATCGGATGTTTCCACACGCTTATTTTTCCCGGAATCCTTCCCAGCCTGCCCGGCATACTTTTGCTTTTCGCCAGCCACAGGCTCAGACTTATCGGCACTCTCCGATTCATGAACGTCCGCTGACGCCCCTTCCACCTGTTCCTTCCCTCGGTCGACTGCCGCCAAATCCAAGCTCGTCTCACGCCCTTCCTGAACACATGTCAGATCCGATATGACCTCGACAAACGACTGATAGCGCTCATCCGGCGATTTCATCGCGCATTTGCGCACGATCCCTTCAAGCCCAGACAGCACAGCCGACCCATCCGGACGCACCAGCTCGGGAAGCGGCTCGCTCACCTGTTTCTGCAGCAACGCAAGCGCGCTGCTGGCTTCGAACGGCAGACGCCCGCAGATGATCACATACATCAATATGCCGAACGAATAGATATCCGCGCGGTGATCGACAGGCGTGCCATAACACTGCTCAGGGCTCATAAACTCCGGCGTGCCGACAATCACCCCCTCCTGCGTCATGGCATTCGAACGGCCGTCCTTGAACTTCGCAATGCCAAAATCGAGAATCTTGACAGAAAAACGCCCGGAAACCGTCTCCATCAGCATGATGTTTTCCGTCTTCAGGTCGCGATGGATAATCTTCGCCTGGTGCATCGTCGCGAGCGCGTCTGCAATCTGAAGCCCGATATCTATGATCTGCCGCGTCGAAAACACATACCCGGACTCCACATACTGAGTCAGCGTCTTTCCGTGAACATACTCCATGATGATGCAGATCTGGCCGTTTACATTCAGAAGATCGTGCAGCTTCACGGCATTGGGGTGCGTCACACGCCCATACAGCCGCGCTTCATTGATAAAACGCTCAACGATCACGCGATCCTGATAATACTCGCGCTTGAGCTTCTTGATCGCGACTTCCTGCCCCACGCCCTTCTGCCGTGCGAGATACACGTCGCCCATGCCGCCGGATGCGATCTTTTCCTGGATGTAATATTTGCCATCAATACATTTGCCTAGAAAATTGTCTACATCCGCGCTCAACGGTGCGGCACAATTGCCACAAAACAGCGCTTCCTCACTCACCTCGCAGTGACACTTCGGACACTCCGGCATTGCTCGCCTCCCTCAAATACGACCATGGCGCGCACCGCGCCAAACTGACTAATACTCGATTTGCATAGCGATGAACAAGTTTTAGTATTCGCTCAAAAACAAAATTTCATTATAATCCTCAACGGCATTCGCATGCCTTTGAAAACAAATCACATGGAGTCATCATGAAAAAACTGCTTTCCCTGCTCTCGCTCTCGCTCCTCCTGACAGCCGGCTGCCAGACTTCCCAAAACTGCAACTGCCCAGCGCCAGAACCCGCGCAAGCCTGCACACCTCAACCGGCACAAGCCGCCCAAGACGAAGCAAAACAGGCCGCACCTCAAGACGAAACAAAACAGGCCGCACCACAAGCCAACAAAACGCCCATCGAACCGGGCGCGCCAGAAATCGCACTCCCTAAACCGCTCCCTGCCAGCGCCTCACTCACCGAAAGCTTGCAAAAGCGCCGAAGCATCCGCCAATACACCGATGAAATGATCTCGCTCGAACAGCTCTCCGCACTGCTATGGTCAGCTTATGGCATCAACCGCGAAGACGGCAAGCGCACAGCGCCATCCGCGCGAAACCTCCAGAGCGTCACGCTCTATGTCATGTTCGAAAAAGGTGCCTACAAATACGATCACACGGCCCACAAGCTCATCCAGGTCTCATCTGACGACCTGCGTCCAGTAAAAGCCGCACCGGTCGAAATCCTCTTCACCTCGACATTCGAGAACGAAGTCATCCGCGGCATCGATGCCGGTGTCATCGCGCAGAACCTCGCGCTCTACTGCGCATCCGAAGACCTCGCGACTGTCATCCGCATGCAGCGCGGGGAGCCAGCCGAGCTTCAGGCCGCACTCAAGCTCGACAGCAAAGACATGCCGGTCCTCAATATGGCTGTCGGCTTTGAGCAGACGCAGCAATAGCGGCCGCTGTCTGCGCGCGCAGATACGCGGCACGCCCGGTCGCTATGCCTGACGGCATACGCGCCCGAAAACACTCGCAAGGCCGCGCCCCATGTAAAGACGTTCCGCCGGAACGTCTCTTGCGCGCCGTATGCAGAGCATAGACGCGCCACGCGCGCCGTATGCAGAGCATAGGCGCGCCAAATATAAGCACATCAGGCCATCGCGGAATCAGAATCACCGTTCACGGATTTCGCAAACTTGTCAATTTCTTCCGGCGTGGTGTGTTTGTCGATTTCTTCTTCAATCTTGCCTTTGAACAGAGAGGTGGCCAGACCGAGATTCAAGACCATCTTCACGCTGGAATCCGTAAGGTTGAAGTTGCCATCAAAGCCTTTGCCCTTCACCACTGCCGCCGTTTTATCCGCATTCCAGTCGATGCTGGTGATCAATGATTTGAAATTGCTCTGAAGTTTGTCTGCGAGCGCGCCAATGATTTTTTTGCCGCCCTCAAGTCCGAAACAATGCTTAATTTCGCGTTCGATTTTTGCCATTTCTATCTCCTTAAATTTTGACTGCCATCCACGGCAGACATTCACATGACTGTATCAACCAGCTGATACTTGCTGAGTTTGTTAAAGAAACGCGCGCGGTTCATGCCGAGCGCCTCCGCTGCCTTGTCAGGATCCCGCTGATATTTGTCGAGAAGCCGATCGAGCAATCTTTTTTCAATATCGTTAAAACTTCCCTCAAGGAAGGTGTCATCCACAGGCTGAGTGCCTGACGCGCCCTCCGCAAGCTGCGCCTCAAGCTGCAATATGCGCGCATTCAGGCTCTGAATCTGCGCAAGCTGCGCCTCGTTCAGAGACTCCATGTGCTGGACCTGCTCGCGGAACACGTCCGACTCCGTGAGCGCCATATTTTTGGTAGAGGCATCCGCAAGCTCTTCAAAATCGCGGCCCAGATCTGCCACGGTAATCATGCTGCCTGAGGCACGAAGCACCGCGCGCTCGACGACCGCGCGCATCTCGCTGAAGTTCCCCGGCCAGTGATACGACTTGAGCGCGAGCATCGCCTCGGGCGTGAACGCCTCAACTGTGCGATTCGCACGGATTGCCTGTTTCTGAAGGAAAAATTCAGCCACGACATCGAGATCGACCTGTGTCCGAAGCGGATCCAGAACGATGATTTCCGCATCGCTGCGGCTCGAAAGCTCGCGGAGATAACGCGGAAGGCGAAGCGGCTCAAGCCTGTACTGCGCCACGGAAAACGTATCCGGGGACACATTCACCGAAAGATACAGGCCAACACTCTCGCGCGCGGACAGCCCCTCTATTGTCTCAAGTATCTCGTCGAGCAGGCCGCTCGACAGGCGATCCACATTCTGAATCAGCAAGCTTCCGCCCGCCGCGCCTTTGATCAGCCCGGGATTCTCTCCATCCCCGAACAGATCAAGCGCAAAAATCGACTCGGGCACTTCGGCTGCATCCGTGCACAAAAATGCGCCCGTACTCCGTCTCTGATGCGCCGCAAGCGCCAGAAGGCGTTTGCCCGTGCCAGGCTCCCCGATCAGCAGGATCGGCGGGTCAATCGAGTTCATGTCCTCGAACGCCTCGCGCTGCGCTTCCGTATATTCAATCTCAGAGAGCGAGAACTCGCGAAGCTGCTGGCTGTTCAAAGCATGAACCTGGCTGCGGAGGAAAAATACCTCCTCCTCATAGACTTTCGTATCCACGCGGTCGGGCAATACATACCCGGTATTTTCGTTATTCCCGGGCTGTGCCGGTGTTTCGGGGACGGCATCCGACGCTTCGTGATCTTCCGCCTCGAGCTCTTCCTCATCGATCAGGCCATGCGGCAGGTCGTGCATGTCGAGCGGCGCCGTCGGCGTCTTCGTGGGACGCGCGAACTCAGACTGCGACTGATAGCGACTGATATCGTCATCAATCTCATCGCCAACAAATTCAAGGCTCATCTCCGCCGACTGATAGACCATTGCTGGCGCGCATTCCGTCAGGCGTTCGATCACATCAGAAATCAAACCGCGCTGAGATGGGGAGAGCGAAAGCGGCACAAATTCCCCATTTTCAGGGACTTCAACAGAACTGATGAGCAAAGTCAGGCTCGTCAGCGTGCCCGCCACATTATCTGCAATTGGCAGGGCGACAGCAATTCCGAGGCGATCCGCTATGCCCTGGACGGGATCCCGCCCGTCCGTGTCGCGCGCCTCTCCCGTCAGGCTTACGCCCTCGATGCGGAACACCTCCAGAAAATCACGCCACGCCTGAGGCAGCACATTCAACGCAATGCCGCTCACGGCATCGTCATCATCAGAGACACTGAGCGATATCACATGCTTGGGCGACGGGCGGTCGATCACTGCATGAACAAGCCATTGCGACCCGACAGCAGACTGAGCGCATGCCAATGCCTCTCTCACGGGCGCCAGGCCGAACACCGGATCATCCAGGCGAACCGCGCGCCGCTTCGGCGTCCCGAGCATATCGGGCAAGATATTGCTCACGCTCTGAATCAAGATCATCGCCATCAAAAACCACTGCGCGCCCTGCATGTCGCTTCGCAATAGCACGAACACGAACACCGACAGGAAGCAGGAAAATGCGACGCCGATCTCAAACGCGCAGAGCGCACGGCCGCGATCCCGATAGTGGCGATATACGGAAACACCCCCATCCACAAGCGTATAGATCACGCACCAAAGCAGCGACAGATATGCAAATGCTTCAGGCTTGAGCTCTATGCCGGGCTCCACCGCTCCGCCCCAAAGGACCGGGAGCTCACGCAGACACAGAATGACCGGCACAAAAAGCGTCGCCGCAGGGCCCGCATAAAGCGCAATCCGCCCCCACAGCTCGATCCGATGACCGCCGGCCTCAGGCGACATCAGGTGCGCGTCGAGATCGATGACCTTAAACATCGTCAGGCTGACCATCCCAATCATCAGCAAGAGCGGCATCGTCAGTATCGTAGACCAAAGCCCGAGCGTCATCAGAGACATGCAGCCGAGCCCAAGAGTCAGGTTGGACAGCAGCTGCCTCTGACACTTCTGATCGCGCCAGGCCACCACCACCATCAGCACAAGCAATAAAAATATCAACGATGCGCCAAATGTCCGGCCAGTCGCTGAACGCAGCTCGATCGTGCTGTTCACGATCTCTTCCTGACGACGGAAAACGACAGACACCGCCCCGCTCCGGCTTTCCAATATCCCGCGAAGCGCATCAAAATCCACGCCGTCAAGCGGCGTATATTCCCCGTCATCGCCCATGATCAGGACCGGACGGTCGCTCGTGCGCACACCCGAGGGAAGCGCGCCATGCGCAAAATCTGACGCGCTCACGGGACGCTGGAACTTGTTCCCGAGTCGGCGGATCGTCAGCTCGACCTGATCATCCGCATAGAGCAGCTGGTGATAAAGCGCGGCTTTCGTCTGAACCGATTTGCCTGCCACGGCCTCGATCACATCGCCGCTCTGAACATTGTCGTTCCCGCCATAGACCCGCTTGACGACGACACCCATACCGGTCGGCGTGCCCTGCACGCCGACATCAAAATTCAACCGGGGCACCAGGCTGCTCAATATCAGGCACGAAATGCAGAACACGCCTGCGATTCCCAGATATATGATATGTAGTTTCAGCCCGTTGCGCGGCTTACGTGAACTCAGCATTCCCAACCACTTCGATGTCAATCACAGATCACCCATGATATTCATGAGCAAAATCAGTTCCTTATACCCTGTTTTGCCATATATCGCAAATGCGCATTTCCCACACGCGCTCAAAATGGTGATATTCCGCGCCCCGAAATCGAACGCAGACCTCGCAGCTTTTGCGCGCCGGCAACGCCGGCCATCGTGAACATGAGACCAGGATTTATGACGAGAGCCCGCCGTGCCTCGGCTGAGCCTCGACCGATCAACGATGCAACGCAGAATTGCATGCGATTGATCGCACATGCCTCTTCACGCATCAAAAAAAAAGCACCCCGAATGGGGTGCTTTTCATTTCATCACACGAAGCGGCTTATCTCTCGTGACGAGCTTTCGCTGCATCCTGAACGCAGACGAGGGAGCCGTTGGCACCGGGAATCGAGCCTTTCACGAGGATGAGGTTCTGATCGGCATCAACGCTGAAAACGCGAAGGTTCTGAACCGTCACGCGCTCATTGCCGCACTGACCAGCCATCTTGCGGTTCTTCATAACACGGCCCGGCGTGGACGTCGTGCCGATCGAGCCGCCGTGACGCATATATTCGTGCGCACCGTGGGAGCGTTTCGCGCCACCGAAGTTGTGACGTTTCATAACGCCCGTGAAACCGCTACCTTTGCTCGTGCCGATCACGTCGATGATTTCGCCGGCGACGAAGATATCGGCATTCACTTTCTGACCGACTTCATATTTGTCGAGGTCTGCGCTGCTCACGCGGACTTCATGAAGCGACTTGCAGGGCTCAACGCCAGCTGCTTTGTAGACGCCGAGTTCAGGACGCGTCATCTTGTAAACAGTTTCGCCATCAACAACGGCGCTGCGCGCTTCTTCAACACCAAGCACTAATGCATTATAGCCGTCTTTGCCTTCTGCGGATTTTTTGCGAACGACGGTGCAGGGACCGACTTTCACGACCGTCACGGCAACACAATCACCGTCTGCGGTAAAAATCTGCGTCATGCCAACTTTACGACCAAAAATTGCCTTAGCCATTTCTTTTCCTCCAGGGACCGTCACCACTCGGGCCGCCATCCCAATCATTGATACAGGCCATTCAGGCCCAGCGTCTTCGAAAGCACCATGCTCTCAAAAAAGACGCGCCCTTTTACGCCTCTTCGCATTGTCTTTCAAGACTTTTCATCTTCCACTTTCTTTTTAGGGCGGCCACGCCGGCGCACTGGCTGTTCCGCTTCTGCCGCAGGCTTTTTCGCATCTGCCGCAGGCACGGCCCGAGCCGCCTTGCGCCCTCGCCCCCTCCTGGCCG